>JBAUOO010000126.1:0-9310 GCA_049579785.1 Steroidobacteraceae bacterium | reverse complement strand
GAACGAGCCGGCGCGCAGCCGCCGCCGCCGCTGTCTGGCCGATGCCGCTCACCGTAAGCAGCGCGCCCTCGGCGAGCCGGCGCAGCTCCTTTCCCTGGCGCTGCGCGCGCCCGAGCGTGCGCGCCTCGGCCGCAAGCGCCGAGACGATGCCGACAGGCTTCAAGACGGCTGAGACCCGGTGCGACGCCGGTAGGCCGCGAGCGCCCAGAGGGGAAAGAAGGCGCAGTAGCCGTGGTACTTCAGATAGAACACCCGCGGGAAGCCTGGCGCGGTAAAGCTCGGGTGCGACCAGAGTCCGCGGCTTTCCTGGGTGCGCAGCAAATACTCGATCCCGCGTTTCACGGCGCCCGAGCCGCTCTCGCCGGCACAGAGAAGCCCAAGCACCGCCCACGCGGTCTGATACGGGGTGCTCTCGAAGTCGTGGCTCGGATGTCGCTCGAGACGGTAGCTGTCGTTGCTCTCGCCCCAGCCACCATCGCTGTTCTGACGCGAGAGCAGCCACGCCGCGGCGCCTCGCACCGCCGGGTCCTCGGGCGCAACGCCGGCAAGCTCGAGCGCCATGAGCACCGACCAGGTGCCGTAGATGTAGTTCGAGCCCCAGCGGCCGAACCAGGAGCCGTCGCTCTCCTGCTCGCGCCGCAGGTACTCGATCGCGCGCTCGAGGACCCCGCCGTCCTGCGACCGGCGCGCGCGGCACAGCACCGCGACCACCCGCGCGGTCACATCGCTCGTCGGCGGATCGAGCAGCGCGCCGTGGTCGGCGAAGGGGATGCAGTTGAGGTTGTAATGAGTGTTGTCGGCATCGAAAGCCGCGAATCCGCCGTTCTCGCTCTGCATGCCGATGAGCCAGTCGAGCGCGCGATCGATCGAGTGGGCATAGCGATCCGGCAGACCCGCCTGGTGCATCGCCCAGGCGACCACCGCCGTATCATCGAGGTCGGGATAATGCGCGTTGCCGAACTGGAAGGGCCAGCCGCCGCCTGCCAGCCGCGGCCGGCGCGCGCACCAGTCTCCGGCATCATCCAACAGCTGTCGCGGCAGGAGCCAATCGAGCGCCCGGACCGAGGCGCGGACCGCCTGGCCGTCAGCGGTTTCCTGCAGCGCAAGAGCCGCCAGCGCCGTGTCCCACACGGGCGAGACGCAGGGCTGGCAGTAGGCGCTGTCATCACCGACGATGAGCAGCTTGTCGATCGCCCGCCGGGCGGTGAGCCGGCGCGGATCATCCGCCGGATAGCCGAGCAGCACCATCATCTCGAGGGCATTCACCATCGCCGGAAAAATCGCGCCGAGGCCGTCCTCCCCGTTCAGACGCTCGAGCACCCAGGCCTCGGCGCGCTGCATCGCGGCTTTGCGCATGACCCCGGGGATCAGCGGATCGATGTAGCGCGCCAGCCGGTCGAGGGCGAAGAAAACCCGGGCGAGGAGCCGTCTGCGCCGCGGCAGTTGGAAGTAGTGACGCTCCTGCTCCGGAGGCTGGGTGAAGAGCTCCCGGATACGCACCCCGCGGGGATTGCGCGCCACGGGCTTGACGGTACAGAGCACGAAAAGCGGCACCATCACGGTGCGCGACCAGTAGGAGACCTTGTCGATGTGGAACGGGAACCACTTCGGCATCAACATGATCTCAACGGGGATGTAGGGCACGGCGCGCCAGGGAATCTCACCGAAGAGCGCGAGCGCGATGCGCGTGAAGACGTTGACGTGGGCGGCTCCTCCGCGGGCCAGGATCGCCTCACGGGCGCGGCGCATGTGGGCCGCATCCGGGTCATCGCCGGCGAGCTTCAACGCGTAGTACACCTTGACGGTGCAACTGAGGTCGAGCTCTCCGCCCAAATAAAGAGGCCAGCCGCCGTGGGTGGCTTGCCGATCGCGCAGATACACCGCGAGCTTGCGCTCGAGCTCCGCATCGATCTCACCCAGATAGTGCATCATCAGGATGTATTCGGCCGGAATGGTGCAGTCGGCCTCGAGCTCGAACAGCCAGTGCCCGTCGGGCTGCTGCAGTGCGATGAGCGCATCGCGCGCCGCCGCGATCGCCGGGGTGAGCTGCGAGACGGCGAACGACCGCTCCCGCAAGAGCGGCATGTGAAGCCTGCCGTCAGGCATGACCAGGGGCACTGACTTGCGCAGTGCGGCCGCCGCGGCATCTCTTGCCTGCAACCCCTCGCTCACTGCAGGGATCCTCCGAGCCGCGTCGAGGCGCCGAGCTCATCCGCGGCCACCGCGGGCACACGCACTGCCGCCGGCTTCACGGGCACCGCAGCATCGGCGAGCGGCAGGCCACGCGCGGCCCGCTCGAAGAGTTGTTTCAGCATGCGATCGTTGCGGACCGAGAGGGTCGTGAGGCTGCGGGTCATCATCACTGCCGATCGGGAGACCTTCACCTGGGCGCCGGCGGTGAAGCCGGGGTTGGTCTGGATCTTGCGCAGCGTGAGCGCCGCGAGACCGAGCGCCCACAGACAGAAGAGGCGGATACCGCTCTCCTCGGCCGGTATGAGCAGCGTGAAGGCGAGCGCGTTGCGCAGGTGCCGGTGCGCAACCGCAATGAGCTCGAGCATCCCGGCGTGGAAGCGCTCGTCGCTGCGCTCCGGGGACAGCTGCCCGAGATCGATCCCGTGGCGGCTGAACACCTCCTGCGGCAGCCAGCAGGCCCCGCGCCGGCGGTCCTCCCAGACATCCTTGAGGATGTTGGTCATCTGCAGACCCTGACCGAAGGAGGGGGCGAGCTCGTAGAGCGCCGCGTAGTGGCGCATCACCGCCGGCGAGTAGGCGCAGAAAAGCTCCGTCAGCGTCTCACCCACGATTCCGGCGACGTAATAGCAG
This sequence comes from Steroidobacteraceae bacterium, assembly GCA_049579785.1. Taxonomy (GTDB): domain Bacteria; phylum Pseudomonadota; class Gammaproteobacteria; order Steroidobacterales; family Steroidobacteraceae; genus 13-2-20CM-66-19. The sequence goes on along the minus strand of JBAUOO010000126.1, from coordinate 6,487 downwards.
TAGGAATCCATGTCGGTCGAGCCCGCGAGGCCCTGGAGACTCGCGGTGCGCTGAAACTGATGCATGCCGCGGCTCATCACCTCGATGCAGCGGCGGATGGCGGCGCGCTGGCGCTCATCGAGCCGGCCGACGACGCGGATGACCCGGTCCATGTGGGCGACGAGGTCGCGCTCCGCGGGCAGCGTGTGCTGCGAAAGATGCGGCAGCAGATCGCTCGCGAGTCCGGCCGCAGTCTGCGCGCCCTTCACCACGGCGGTGAAGCGCTCGAGAAAGGCGTGGGTGTCGCTCGCCGAGAGCGCGGGCTCGTCCTCGATGGTGTCGGCGATGCGGCAGAGCAGATACGCGCTCGTGACCGCGGTGCGAAGCGCCGCCGGGAGCTCCGGGATCGTCAGCGCGAAGGTGCGCGAGACGTGCGGTAGGATCTCCTCCTGGTAAGCCTCATCGGACATGCCGGAATCAGGTTCCACGAGCTCGCGCCTCCGCTCAATTGCGCCTGGCCAACAGCCAGTCTGTGACGCCGCGAAGCGCATCCGCGCCCTCGCCGAAAGGCGCAAGGGACTGCATCGCCTCGGCGTGCAGCCTCCGTACCTGCTCCTGCGAAGCGCTGACGCCGAGAATCGCCGGATAGGTGGGCTTGCCCCGCTGCCGATCGGAGCCCGCCGCCTTGCCGAGGGTCGCGGTATCCGAGAGTACATCGAGAAGATCGTCCTGGATCTGAAACGCGAGCCCGATCGGGGCGGCAAAGCCCGCGAGCGCGTGCACGAGATGCGGCTCGAGCCCAGGGACGCATGCCGCTCCCATCATGACGCTGACGCGGATCAGGGCGCCGGTCTTCATCGAATGCATCTCCTCGATCTGGCCGATGGCGAGCTTTCGGCCCTCGGCTTCGAGGTCTATCGCCTGACCGCCCGCCATGCCGAGGCTGCCGATCGCGCGCGCCAGCAGCTCCACGAGGCGCACGCGGATCGCGGGCTCCGCCGGCAGGGCCGGATCGCGGGCCAGCAGCTCGAACGCGAGGGACTGAAGCGCATCGCCGACCAGAAGCGCCGTCGCCTCATCGTATGCCTTGTGACAGGTGGGCCGGCCGCGGCGAAGGTCATCGTCATCCATCGACGGCAGATCATCGTGCACGAGCGAGTAGACATGCACGAGCTCCAGCGCGCACGCGGCCGCCTCCACCTGCTGCTCCTCGAGTCCGAGCGCGCGCGCGGTGGCGAAGAGCAGGATCGGACGCACTCGTTTGCCGCCGAGCACGCTGTAACGCATGGCGGCGTGCAGACGCTCCGGAGTCTGATCGGTGCGCGGCAGCCGCGCCGCGAGCGCCGCCTCCATTCTCGTGCGCCAGGCCTCGAGTTGGGCGGCGAACGCCTCAGGCACGGCTGGCACGCCGGCTTTCCTCCTGGCGGCTCGCACGCCTGATCTCGGCCACGGGCACCGCGGCCACGGGCGGGGGCGGCAGATCGTCGTAGAGGAAGGGCAGCTCCGGCGCCATCGGGCCGCTCACCCGCGGGCCGCGCAGCGCCACCTTCAGCGCCTTCAGCGGATGGGCGAACGTGTCATCCACGGCTGTGCCCTCGAAGCCGCAGTGCGCCATGCAGTTGTCGCACTTGCGGTTGCGGCCGACGCCGAAGCGCTCCCACTCGGTCTCCTCCATGAGCGAGCGGAAGGAGCTGGCATGCCCCTCGTCGGTGAGCAGATAGCACGGCCGCTGCCAACCGAAGATGTTGTAGGTCGGATTGCTCCACGGGGTGCACTGATAGGTTTGATTTCCGGCGAGAAAGTCAAGAAAGAGCGAGGACTGGTTGAACGGCCAGCGCGCACCGCGCGCGCGGCCGCGCTCGAAGATCGCGCGAAAGAGCTGCTTGCTCGCGCCGCGGCCGAGGAACACGTCCTGGCGCGGGGCGTGCTGATAGCTGTAGCCCGGTGAGACGGTGATCCCCTCGACGCCGAGCGCCTGGGCCATGTCGAAGAAATCGGCCACCTCGTCCGGCTTCTCGTTCTGGAACAGGGTGCAGTTGACGGTGCAGCGAAAGCCCTTGGAGCGCGCGAGCTTGATGGCCGCGACCGCCTTGTCGAACACCCCCTCCTGGCACACCGACTCGTCGTGCCGCTCGCGATTGCCGTCGAGGTGCACGGAAAAGGTGAGATAGGGCGAGGGCTGGTACTCGTCGATGTGCTTCGCGAGCAGCAGGGCGTTGGTGCAAAGATAGACGAAGCGCTTGCGCGCGACGATGCCGGCGACGATCTGGGGCATCTCCTTGTGGATGAGCGGCTCACCGCCCGGGATGGACACCATCGGAGCGCCGCACTCATCGACGGCGCGCAGCGCATCCTCGAGCGAGACCCGCTTCTGCAGGATCTCCTTCGGATAGTCGATCTTGCCGCAGCCCGCGCAGGCGAGATTGCACTGGAACAGCGGCTCGAGCATGAGCACCAGCGGATAGCGCTTCTGCCCGCTCAGCTTCTTGGTCAGGATGTAGCGCGCCACGCGGTACTTTTGAATCAGTGGAATACCCAAAATCCAGCTCCTATGTTGCGCCGACCGACTCTGCGGGCGGCATCCGCGACTGCAAGGCACGCACGGCGGGCCGGTGATCCCGCCAAATCCGTTCCCACTCCATCGTGAACCAGGGGGTGAAGCGCTGCGCTCCCGCTCCATGCATCTCCGCCCCGAGCCCCTCCGGGCTCACCCAACGCCAGTCCGCGATCTCGTTGTGATCGATGCGCACCTGCTCCGTGCTGCGCCCGATGAAGACCGAGCACAGCTCGTGCTCCGCCCCGACATTGTCGAACTGCGCCTGGTAGCGAAACTTGAACAGGAAATGCAACGGACACCTCAATCCGAGCTCCTCGTGCAAGCGCCGGTGGATCGCCGACTCCATGCTCTCCGCCCGTCGTGGATGACTACAGCAACTGTTCGACCAGTAATGCGGCCACAGGCGCTTGGAGGCCGAGCGGCGCTGCAGCAGCAGCTCGCCGCTCTCGTTGAAGATGAGCAGCGAGAACGCCCGATGCAGGACACCGCGCCCTTCGTGGCAGCGCGCCTTGCTCATATGGCCCACCTCCCGGTCCGCCTCATCCACCAGGATGAGCGATTCGGCCTCGCTCGAACTGTCGCTGCGCGCCCACAGTCGGGCTTGCGAGGGCTCTGCCGCGCTCATGCGCCCCCCCCTCGCTGGCGAGCAAACGTGTACCATGTGCGCAATTCATGGACTTGAAACCATTCGAGCCCTTCGTTCATTGCAATCCGCGGTGTAGGCATTCCTCTGCGCATGATAACCGGCTCGACGCTCGCTGTAACTGCCCAGGCAGTCATGAGCTTGCTCGGCACGATGATGGCCGCGGCGGCGCTCGGCTATGCCGGCGTGGCCTGGGCCGCCGTGCGGCTTTGCCGCAACAGCGGCAGTGAGCGCGGCCGCGGCAACGGCGGCGAATCGCATCCGCCGCAGCGACCGGTCACCGTGCTCAAGCCGCTCTGCGGCGCCGAGCCTGGGCTTGACCATTCGCTGCGCTCATTCTGCGAGCAGAGCTATACCGGTGTGGTGCAGATCATCTTCGGCGTGCAGCATCCGGCCGATCCCGCCCTCGGGGTGCTCGAGCGACTGAGGCGCGACTATCCGCGGCTTGACCTCACGGTGCTCGTCGATCCGACCCGCCACGGCGCGAGTGCAAAAGTCAGCAACCTCATCAACATGATGCGCGCCGCCCGACATGACTGGCTCGTGCTCGCCGACAGCGATGTGCGGGTGCCACCGGGGTACCTTGCCGCCGTTACCGCGCCGCTCACCGACCCGCGGGTCGGCATCGTCACCTGTCCGTACCGCGGGGTCCCGCGCTGCGGCCCGTGGTCGCTCCTCGGAGCGCTCTTCGTCAACGAGTGGTTCATTCCCTCGGTGCGGGTGGCGGCGCTCTTCGGCTCGCGCGCCTTCGCCTTCGGCGCCACCATCGCGCTGCGGCGCGACGCGCTCGATGCGATCGGTGGCTTTCCCGCCATCGCCGATCAGCTCGCGGACGATTACCGGCTCGGTGAGCTGACACGGCGCCGGGGCTTGCGCACGGTGTTATCGGAGGTCGTGGTGGAGACCTCGGTCCATGAGCCGACATTGCGGCAGCTCATGCAGCATGGGCTGCGGTGGCTGCGCACCATTCGGGTCGTGCGTCCGGCCGGATACGCCCTCTCCGGGGTCACCTTCAGCCTGCCGGTGGCGGCGCTCGGCTGTGCGCTTGCCGGCGCGAGCACCCTCACGCTCTCTCTTCTGGCGGGCACCGTCGTGCTGCGGCTGATGTTACATTACGAGGTTCAGGCGCCAGCCTCGGGGCGGACCCCTCTTTGGGCGGTCCCGCTCGGCGATGCGCTCGGGTTTGTGCTCTGGTGCGGGGGCTTCGCCACCCGCAAGGTGCAGTGGCGGCACGCGCGCTATCGGGTGGCGCGCGATGGCTCGGTGCAGCCGATTTCCTCTTGAGCAGTCGATCGACCCCTTTCATGCCGTACGCGGAAAAGCTTCGAGGACCGATGTCATGATGAGAACGCTGTTCCTGCATCCTCCTTCATTCGACGGCTTCGACGGCGGCGCCGGGTCGCGCTACCAGGCCAAGCGGGAGATCCGCTCCTTCTGGTACCCCACCTGGCTCGCCCAACCCGCGGCCCTGGTGCCGGGCAGCCGCCTGCTCGATGCGCCCGCCGACGGCACCGCCATGTCCGAGGTGCTGCCGCTCGCGAAAGCGTACGACCTGGTGATCATGCATACGAGCTCGCCCTCCTTCCCCACCGACGCCAAGGTGGCGGAGTTGCTCAAGGAAGAAAACCCGCGCTTGAAGATCGGCATGGTGGGCGCCAAGGTCGCGGTCGACCCCGCAGGCTCACTCGGCGCATCGCCTGCGATCGACTTCGTCGCGCGCGAGGAGTTCGACTACACCTGCAAGGAAGTGGCCGAGGGCCGCGAGCTCGCCACCATCCCCGGGCTCTCGTTCCGCCGCGCGGACGGCACCATCGAGCACAACCCCACCCGGCCGATGATCGAGAACATGGATGAGCTGCCGTGGGTCACGCCGGTCTACCAGCGCGACCTCACGATCGAGAACTACTTCATCGGTTATCTGCAGCATCCCTACGTGTCCTTCTACACCGGACGCGGCTGCCGCTCCAAGTGCACCTTCTGCCTCTGGCCTCAGACGGTGGGCGGGCACCGCTACCGCGTGCGCAGCGCCGCGAGCGTCATCGAGGAAGTGCGCTGGATCAAGCAGAACATGCCCGAGGTGAAGGAGATCTTCTTCGATGATGACACCTTCACTGACTTTCGCCCGCGGGCCGAGGAGATCGCGCGGGGCTTAGGCAAGCTCGGCGTGACCTGGTCCTGCAACGCCAAGGCGAACGTGCCCTACGACACCTTGAAGGTCATGAAGGACAACGGCCTGCGGCTGCTTCTGGTCGGCTACGAGTCGGGGAACGATCAGATCCTGCACAACATCAGGAAGGGCCTGCGGACCGACATCGCGCGCCGCTTCACGAGCGACTGCCGCAAGCTCGGGGTCATCATCCACGGCACCTTCATTCTGGGCCTGCCGGGGGAGACCGCGGAGACCATCCGCGAGACCATTCAGTTCGCCGTCGACATCAACCCGCACACCATCCAGGTGTCCCTCGCCGCGCCCTATCCGGGCACGCAGCTCTACCAAGAGGCGGTCGACAACGGCTGGATCACGGCTCATGAGAATCTCAATCTCGTCAACGATCGGGGCGTGCAGCTCTCGCCCATCAGCTACCCGCACCTGCCGGCGAAGGAGATCTATCACGCGGTGGAGACTTTTTATAAGAGGTTCTACTTCCGGCCGCGCAAGATCGCCGAGCTCACCGGGGAGATGCTGCGAAGCTGGGAGATGACCAAGCGGCGGCTGCGCGAGGGGGTGGAGTTCTTCCGCTTCCTGCACGCGCACGAGGCCTGAGCGGCCCTCGGGTCGAGTCGTTGAAGTTTCTGGTCGTCACGGCCGATGACTTCGGGCTGAGCGAGGCGGTCAACCTCGGCGTCGATCAGGCCGCGCGCGCGGGCATCCTCACCGCGGCGAGCCTGATGGTCGGCGCCCCCGCTGCCGCGGATGCCGCGCGGCGCGCACGTGAGCTGCCGAATCTCTCGGTGGGGCTTCATCTGGTGCTCGCCGACGGCTGGTCGGTGCTGCCACGGCGTGAGATTCCCGCGCTCGTCGACTGCGACGGCCGCTTCGGCAACAACATGGTGCGCGATGGCGTGCGCTTCTTCGCGCTGCCGGCCGTGCGCCGCCAGCTCGAGGCGGAAATCCGCGCCCAGTTTCGGGCATTCGCCGCGACCGGACTGCAGTTGGATCACGTGAACGCCCACAAGCACTTTCACCTCCATCCGACGCTGCTCGAGATGCTGCTGCGGATCGGGGGCGAGTTCGGCATGGCGGCAATGAGACTGCCGCGGGAGCCGGCCTGGGCGGCGCGGCGCGCGGGCCGGGCGATCGCCGGGCC
>JBAUOO010000125.1:2500-66452 GCA_049579785.1 Steroidobacteraceae bacterium | reverse complement strand
CCCGCCGTGCGTCTCGGCCATCACCTTCGTCAGCGCCGCCGTCAGCGTCGTCTTCCCGTGGTCCACGTGCCCGATCGTCCCCACGTTCACATGCGGCTTGGTACGCTCGAATTTCTCTTTGGACATGGAATGTTCCTCAAGGCATCTGCAGGGCTCTCGGCGCCCGGAAAGATCAATGCTCCGCCGCGACAACCCGGCGGTCTGGAGCCCACGAGCGGGATTGAACCGCTGACCTCGTCCTTACCAAGGACGTGCTCTACCAACTGAGCTACGTGGGCTTGGCTCGAGGTAACCCGGAGCGGGTGATGGGAATCGAACCCACGTCATCAGCTTGGAAGGCTGAGGTTCTACCATTGAACTACACCCGCTGATGTCGCCGTCACCACCGGCGCGAACATTCGCAGATCCGGACCTACCCCGCCCACAGCCTCAGACTGGTGGAGGGGGTAGGATTCGAACCTACGAAGGCGTAAGCCGGCAGATTTACAGTCTGCTCCCGTTGACCGCTTGGGTACCCCTCCGCGAAAACGAGCCGCGTATTTTGATTTCCGGCCGTGCGGGTGTCAATGCGCTTGGCGCGTAATTTGCTTATAGCCAGCCCTGCAGCTTGACGGCGCGCTGCCGATCAGTGCCGGAACACCGCCGCCGCGCCGCTCCTCGAAGGCATGCGATCCGCCTCGAGCACGATCACCTCCGCCCCCGTTCGCACGGCTGCCTCGGCGAGCTCTTCGAGCACATCGGCCGCTCCGGCGCTCGCTGCGCCACTGCCCTGAGGCTCCTGCAGGTACGGCAGCACGGTGCCCTCGGCGGCATCGACGCTCCCCGGAATCCGCCGGTTCGCTTCGGGGAGAAGGGTGCCCACCCGCCCCGCCGCCAGGGTGGTGGCGGTCTCCTCGAGCTGATCCAAGGCGCGGCCGTGGCCGCGAGCCTCACCGTAAGCCTCGACGAGGGCCCGCAGGCGCTCCTCGAAGTACGGCCCGACCGCTTGCCAGGCCGCCTCGCGCAATTCATCGAGGCTGAGCGTCCCGGGATCGACCGCGATGCCGGTGGCGATCAGGAAGGGATTGCTTGGTGAGCTCCGGCTCGAGCGCATCGCGCGTTCCCTCATGCAGCCTGGCCTTCCCCGGCGTCAGGCCAAGGAGCTGGTAGCGCCCGCGCCATTGCACGGCGCGGATGAGGGGCTTGATCTGAAAGCGATCGGCCACCGAGAGCAGCTCGGGAACCGGCTGGCGCAGCTTGAAGACCTTGAGATCGTCGGCGGAGCCGAAAACCGCGACTCCCGCCGCGGCCTCGATCCAGAAATCCGGATCGGCGGCGAAGGGCTCGAGCTTCTCGAGCACCGGGCGGATGAGGCGCGACGGATAGCGCTCGCAAAGCCACTCCTCGGCGCGATGCAGCAGGCTGCGATAGCGGACCGTGTCCTCCTGACTGCTCTTCGGGTAGCGGCGGTGCGTGGGCTCGTAGAGCGAAATGCAGGGAGGCTGGTGCGAAGCCACCAGTGCGCGCAGGGCCGCCGTCGTCGGCCGCGAGGCGACCTCCGAGGTCATCGATGGTCCGCCTCGGTTCGCTCGAGCTGCTGCAGCGCCTCGATGCTCGCGATCTGTCCCTCCGGAGGCATTCGGCCGGAGGTTTCCTCGAGCTTCCCGAACGTATGCTCGAGCGCTCTTTCGAGCTTGTCGGCCGCCACGTGGATCGCCTGCGTGATCGTCGGAGCCTCGTGACTCACCGCGATCGGCCTCAGGCCACCAACACGGGCCTCCATCAGGCAGCGCAGCGTCTTTCGCGCGTCCCGCTCGCCGAGCAGCGCGGCACGGTCGCCGCGCCTGCTGCCGTTGAGATCGCTGAGATGCACCACCACGCGTGCAATGCGTCCCTCGAAGCGATCGAGCCGACCCTCGACCACGCCCTGCACCCGCTCCGTCAGATCCTTACCACCCACGATGTGGTGATCCGAGTTGACCAACACCTGCATATCACCTCCGAAGGCACTGCCCAGCGGCAACCGTATGGCGGCTCGCCGCAAGCGCCGCTGGCGGCTTGCAGCCACGATAAGGAGCCGCAAGGACTATGCCGGGCGCGCGCAGGCCGCCGCGAGCTGCGCGGTCGATCGGCCGTCGAGGACTCGCCAGTGCCCGGGCCGCAGATCGCGCGGCAATTCGATGGGGCCATAGCGGATGCGCAGCAGGCGGCTGACCTCGTACCCGACCGCCTCCCACAGCCGCCGCACCTCCCGGTTGCGGCCTTCGTGCAGCATCACGCGATAGGCGGTGTTTTGGGATTGCGCGGCCCCGTCCCTGCGCCGCGCCCTTCGGGCCGGCAGTTCGCCGTCCAAAATCGCTCCTGCGTTTTTGTCGGCCGAGCTTTCCAGCACCTGGTCGAAGGCCGCGAGGCCGTCGCCGAGGGCAACGCCGCGAAGGAGCCTGCCGAGCGCATCGGGATCTGGCCGGCCGCGCACCCGCACCAGGTATTCACGCTCGATGCCGCTCGAGGGGTGCATGAGCCGGTGAGCGAGATCGCCGTCGGTGGTGAAGAGGAGCAGCCCCGATGTGTTGACATCGAGCCGCCCCACCACGATCCAGCGGCCGCGCTCGGGCGGCGGCAGCCGCTCGAATACCGTGGGCCGCCCTTGCGGGTCGCGGCGGGTCGTCACCTCGCCCACAGGCTTGTGGTAGAGGAGCACCTGCTGCGCCACGGCCTGCCGTGCGCCGAGGTCGAGCCTCCGGCCATCGAGGCAGACCTCATCCGCGCCATCGGCGCGATCGCCTAGCTTCGCCACCCGCCCGGCCACGGTCAGGCGACCTTGCGTGATCCATTGCTCGACCTCGCGGCGCGAGCCTAAGCCGGCCGCCGAAAGGAGCTTCTGCAGCCGCACCCTCATCGGGAGCGGGCGTTGCGCAGTTGGCGAAGCAGGAGAGGCTGCCGCATACTGACCGCGAGTCTAACCGGTCGCGGGAAACCTGCGGGTCATAACCCCCGGGCCTCTGGAGATAGCCCCCCGTTGTTTGTGGCCGCGGCGATACCGAGCGTACAAGGGGAGCCCTATGATCCATGAAAGCATCCTGGGCACGATCGGCAGCACACCCATCGTGCGCCTCCATCGGCTCGCGCCCGCCCACGTGGCGATGTACGTCAAGTGCGAGTTCTTCAACCCGCTCGGGTCGGTGAAAGACCGACTGGCGATTGCGATCATCGAGGACGCGGAACGCTCGGGCACGCTCGCGCCCGGCCAGACCGTCGTCGAAGCGACCTCCGGCAACACCGGTATCGCCCTCGCCATGGTCTGCGCGGCCAAGGGTTACCCCTTCGTCAGCGTGATGGCGGAAAGCTTCTCGATCGAGCGGCGCAAGATCATGCGCATGATGGGCGCGAAGGTGATCCTCACTCCCGCTGCGGAGCGAGGCACGGGCATGGTGCGCAAGGCCGAGGAGCTTGCGCAGAAGCATGGCTGGTTCCTCGCGCGCCAGTTCGAGAACCCCGCCAACCCCGCTTACCATCGCAACACGACCGGCCCGGAGATCCTGCGCGATTTCGCGGGCCGACGCCTCGATTACTTCTTGAGCGGCTGGGGCACGGGCGGCACTCTCACCGGCGCGGGTCAGGTCATCCGCCTGGCGCGCCCCGAAGTGAAGATCATCGCCTGCGAGCCGGCGGCGGCGGCGCTGCTCTCGGGCAAACCCTTCACGCCGCACAAGATCCAGGGCTGGACTCCGGACTTCGTGCCCGCGGTGCTCGATCGCAGCGTTGCTCATGAGATCGTCGCCGTCACCGATGCCGAGGCCATCGATACTTCCAGAGCTCTCGCGCGCAGCGAAGGCATCTTCTGCGGCATCTCCTCGGGCGCCACCGTCGCCGCGGCGCTGAAGATCGCCGCCGGGGCGCGGCCGGAGTCCGTCATCCTCGCGATGCTTCCCGACACCGGCGAGCGGTATCTGTCGACGCCGTTGTTCGAGGGAATCTCCGAGGGCGGAGACCCGGAACCTTGAGCATGGCCGCCCCCATCAGCGAACCCGAGCGGCGCGAGTCTGACGCCAGACGCTACGCGAGACTCCCCGAGTCCTTCCCGCTGTGGCGGGGCGGCGTGTTGCACGGCGCCGAGGTGGCCTACGAGACCTGGGGGAGACTCAACGCGGCGCGTGACAATGCGCTGCTTCTTTTCACCGGGCTCTCCCCTCCCGCTCACGCCGCCTCCTCGCCCGAGGATCCGCGCGATGGCTGGTGGCAACGCATGTTGGGACCCGGTCTGGGGATAGACACCGACCAGTTCTTCGTGGTGTGCGTCAACTCCCTCGGCAGCTGCTTCGGATCGACCGGCCCCGCCTCGCCGGATCCGGCGACCGGGCGCCCGTACCGGCTGAGCTTCCCCGAGCTCTCGGTCGAGGACATTGCGCGCGCCGGCCACGGGGTGGCGCGCTCGCTCGGCATCGAGCGGGTCGATACGGTGATGGGGCCCTCCCTCGGCGGGATGGTGGTGCTGGCTTACGCGGCGCTCTTTCCGGGAGCCGCCCGGCGCCTCGTCAGCATCTCGGGCACCCTCGCCGCGTCCCCCTTCGCCATCGCGCTGCGCTCGATCCAGCGGGAGGCCGTCACGGGCGACCCCGACTGGCGGCACGGCAACTACACGGCCGACCGTCCGCCGCGCGTGGGACTGCGACTCGCGCGCAAGCTCGGTACCGTCACCTATCGGTCGGCCGCGGAGTGGCAGCAGCGCTTCGACCGCCAACCGGTCAGGCCCGACCTCAAGCGGCCGGAGCCGTTCTCGGCGGAGTTCTCGGTCGAGGGGTACCTCGAGTCCCAGGCGCGCCGCTGGGTGAACGCCTTCGACGCCAATTGCTATCTCTACCTGTCGCGGGCCATGGACCGCTTCGATCTCGGTGCCCACGGCGAGCCGGCGCAAGTGCTGGGAAAATCGGGGCTTGAGCAGGCGCTCGTGATCGGGGTGGAATCGGATCTCCTTTTCTCGATCGTCGAGCAGCGGGAGGTGGCGCAGGCGCTCGAGGCCGGCGGGGCCACCACGCGATTCGCGCCCCTGAAGTGCATCGAGGGCCACGACTCCTTCCTCGTCGATATCGAGCGCTTCGGGCGGGAGCTTCGCCGTTTTCTCGGTTGATGGGCCAGCCTTGTAGCTCGAGCGGTCCCGCGTTAAGTCAACTGGCGTGCTCTCCCGGTGCGGGCAAGGCATAATGCCTTCGTCCGCGAACCAGAAAAGCCAGAACGCCGCGAGGCCCATAGTGGAACGCCGCCTGCATACGAGGCACCGAGCCCGGACGACTGTCTACATCACCGTTCCCGGCGGTTGCCGCAGACTATGCAAGGCAGTCAACTTGAGCGCCACGGGCGTGTTCATCGAGACCTCGAACCTGGGTCTGCGTAAGGGACAGACGGTCGTACTCTCCTTCGCGATCAATCTCGGCACCGTCACCAAGCTCCATCGGCGCACGGCCGTCGTGGCGCATGTCTCGCGGGGCGGCACCGGCCTGATGATGGAAAGCTACACCGCCCGCGCGAACTGAACGTTGGTCGAGGCTCAACCCCTCATCGCGGTGCGCAACGTCAGGGCGAGCAGCCGCTGGTACGCCGAGCTGCTCGGCGCGGACCCCCTGCCGGAACACAGCCATCGTGATTTCTACGATCGGATCTCGTGCTCGGGTCGTCTGCTGCTTCAGTTGCACGCGTGGGACGAGCAGAGCCATCCCAACCTCATCGGCGCGGACGCGGCCCCGCCCGGACACGGCGTGTTGCTCTGGTTCCAGGTCGATGAGTTCGATTCGGCCGTGAAACGAGCCCGCGACCTCGGCGCCGAGGTCATCCTCGAGCCTCATTTCAACCCCGCGCCCCGGCACCGGGAGATCTGGTTGCGCGATCCGGATGGTTATGTCGTCGTGGTGGCGAGTCCCGACGGCGTGGACGGCGCGTGAGTTCGGCGGCGGCAGACTAGGCCGTCAGACTCTTCGACATCGGCACGAATTCGATCGAAAGACCCGAGGCAAGCGGGTAGCGGACTCTCGCGCCCGGGATGTAGCCGCGCGCCTCGTAAAGCCTCAGTCCCGGCAGCGTCGCCATCATCTCCGCGCGCCGAAAGCCATGGCGGCGCGCTTCGGCCTCGCAGCGCTCGAGGAGCGCGCTGCCGATGCCCTGGCGAGCCGCTTCCGGGTCGACGAAGAAAGCCCGGATTTTCGCGGCATCGGCGCGCGGATCGAGAATCCCGGCATCCCGCGCCGCGCCCGCATCGCCGCCAAAGAGCGTACGGCGATAGCTCCAGCCGCCGCAGCCGATGAGCCGGCCCGCGCTCTCCACCACGAAGTAGGTCCCGTCCGCGATGAGCTGACTGTCGAGCCCGAAGGCGCCCTCCAGGGCGCCCTCGATCTGCTCGGCGGAGTAATCGGCGGCGCCGAGCCGGCGGATCGACCGGCCGATCAGCGCCTGGATCTCAGCCGAGTCAGCCGCAATCGCCTGACGAAGATGCCACGTCATCAGACTCGATCACTGCACTTGGCGCTACTTCCCGAGGTTGTAGCTCACATCCAGCCCGTAGGTGACCGGCTGATTCACGATGTAGCGTGTGAACTGCGGAATCGCCAGGTTGATCTGCGGCAGCGGATCGAGCAGTACCTGGTTGTTGGTCGCGTTGTCGACGAACAGGGCCACGCTCCACTCCCCCGTGCGAACTCCGGCACGCAGATTCACGATGCCGTAGGACGGGAGGTTGATCTTGGTCTGGTTGATGTTGTTGAGATACACCGTGACGCCGTAAGGCAGGTCGTACCGCGATCCGACATAGCTGTAGGTGACGTTGCCGAAGAACGCCATGGTGTCGGTCAGATCGTGATCGAAGTTGAGCGATGCCGAGCCGGTGATCTTCGGCGTATCCGGCATGGCGAAGCCTGAGGGTATGCCGTCGATGGGGCTGTCGGCCAGGAACTTGCTGTCCGTATAGCCCCAATCCGTGTCGAAATCGAAGCCGCCACCGAGGTTGGCGCGGAACTCCGCCTCCAGTCCGTAGATGTTGGCGTTGGCGCCGTTCACGGTGAATCCGAAGCCGGAAATGTTCGTCGCGACCTGTGGATCCGTCCAACGCTCGAAATATCCGGTCAGGTTGAACAGGGCGCGATGGTTGAAGAGCTCGTTCTTGGTTCCGATCTCGTAATCCCACACGGAATCGGAGTTGAACTGCGGGACTCCCTGGCTGTTGACATTGGGGAAGTTCGCGGTCGTGGTGTAAATGCTGCCCGGGTGGGTGGGCGTCGCCGAGAGCTTATTCTGCAGGCCGCACTGCTCGAGTCCGGCCAGGGACGGTGGATTCCCATACGGGCAGGTCGCCGCGCTGACCGAGGTCAGGAAGCCGACGAAGGGCTGATCGGTGCCGCCGAGGCGAAAGCCCTTGGCGACCGTGCCGTACACCATGTGATCGGGGTCGATCTGCCACGTCAGGTTGAAGCGCGGATTGGTGCCGCTCGCACTGTTCGCGGCGTTGGTGACGAACGCCTTGTTGTTGCCGGCCACAGTCGGCGGGCCGTTCAAGCCCAGCAGATTGTCGAAACCGTACGGCGTGAAATCACCCCACTCGGCGTTGTTCTGGGCGTAGGAATAGTGGTACCAGCGCGCCCCCACGCTCGCCTTGAGGCCGTGGGCGAATTCCCAGGAGAGATTGCCGAAGAAGGCGTTCTGCAGAATGGTCTGCGGCATGTAGTCGACGTAGATGTTGGCGATGGGGCCGGCCTGCGGATTGACCGACCACATGTCCCAATCGGAAAGCAGGTCCTGGTAGTAATACCCCGCCAGCCACTGCAGCGGTGCGCTGCCCGTGGAGGCAACGCGGAGCTCTTCGCTCACCTGCCGGGTGTAATCGCGCTCCTCGACTCCGGGGCCGAACGGGCCAGGGCCCGTCGGGCCAAGGCCACCGGCAGAAGTATCGTACGGGGCAGGTGGCGTCGTGGGATCGCCGGAGCCGAGCGCGGTCGAGCTCGAATTTTCCTCGGTGCCGTCCTGCGATATCAGTGAGTGATTCGACCACAGGCCGGTGATGGAAGTCAGGCCGATATCGGGCGTCAGGGCGTATTCGACCTTCAGGCTCCCGAGCGTGAAGCGATCCCACTGCGGCTCTGAGGTCTGGTAGATCTCGTAGTGACCCATCGGGTTCGGCAGGCTCGGATCGGTGGGCGAGCCATTGACATCGACCGCGTTGGGCGCGCCGCTCGTGCCCTGCTGCCACATGAGCATCGGGGTGATCTTGAGCTGATCGTTGGGCTGGTAGAGCAGGATCGCACGGAATGAATCATCGGTCGAAGAGTTGACTCCGGTGGCGCTCGAGAGGAGCGGCGCGGTGTAGAAGTTGGTGGGCCGGGAATTCGTGGGATTCGAGCCGGCGTCGGTCGTCACGGCGCCGTCGGCGAGCACATAGCGGTTGAGCCAGCCGCTGGTGGAGGAGGCGGAACCGACCAGCCTCAGCGCGACGGTCGATCCGAGCGGCAGGTTGACCATGCCGTTTTGCGCAAAGTTGATGCTGCCGCCGGAACCGGTGTCGGAGATCGTCGTCTCGCCGCTGATGTCGAAAGCTCCGAGCTGCGGCATCGCCGGAATGAGCCGCACCGTTCCGCCCATCGAGCTCGCTCCGTAAAGCGCGCCCTGCGGTCCGTGCAGAACCTCGACCCGCTCGAGATCGTAGAGGTTCGGATCGATGATCACCTTGCCGAGCTGTTCCGCGGCGGGGGACGAGAGTGCGACCTCGTCCAGGTACACGCCGACCATCGAGGTGTTGCCGCCCGCGGAATTCAGGCCGCGCATCTCGTATTCGGTCTGATTGGGGCCTGAGGTGCGCATCGCGAGATCCGGAATGCCCTGCGACAGAGTGTTGAAGTCCGTCAGGCCGCGATCGGCGATGTTGGCGGCGGTGAGCACCGTCATGCTGATCGGCGTATCTTGCGACAGCGTCCTGCGCTTGGTCGCCGTGACGATGACTTCGGCGAGCTGCTGCGGTTGCGGTGGGGCCGCGGCGGGTTCGGCGGCGAGCGTGGTGCCGGCGCCGGCAGCCCCCAGGGCTGCCGCCACGGCCAACGGGATCAGATGACTGTTGCGGCTCATTGCATGACCCTTGCAGAAGATGTCGAGACGTTGCGGTCGGGGCACCGGCCGCTTCGCCCCGGGATGATGGGTTTATGGCCGCGAAGATAGCCTAAGCGCGGCCCCTTTTCAGCAAGCGTGGCGCGCGCGCAACAGATGTCGCATCCGTACAGGCGTGATGTCGCGATGCGCTATGGACTGTTACTTGTTGGTGCTCCCGTTCGGCGGACGGCAGCTTAGTGTGCATTGAAGTACGACTGCACCGCATAGAGACAGAACGGCGGCACCAGGCCGGCGTGATAGTCGGAGAGCACGGCGCTCGCGCCACCGTCGGTGGCGCCTTCGGCGACCGCGGCGGCCGCGACAGCCGCCTTGGCCAACGCGAAGCCGTCCTTGATGCGCGCGTAGGGGTCGTTCGAGCCCACCGCGGAATCGACATCGAGCACCGTGACCTGCGCGCCAGGCGCATGCGCCGCCCAGTAACCTTCCGTGAGCTGCGTGTTGAGATAGAACACCTCGGGGTCGCTGTTGCCGCCGCAGAGAAGCACCGGGACCGAGGGATTGAAGTCACGCAGGTCGTTCTTCGCAAGATCCTGCCGCAAGCCGTTCGCCGCACTCGCGGGCGGCTCGTCGGTCGTGGTGTTCGGAAAACCGCCGTCCGGATGAGCCTGCGCGTCCTCGAGGTAACTCAGGCGATAGGTGTTGGTCACGAGCGGACTTGGGCCGAAGCCGAGGGCAAACGCGGGCGCGAGGTTGGCCGGCGTCGTGGCCGGGGTCATCGACGCGTACTGCGGCGCCGGTGGCGTGCTGCTGAAGAGCGCGTACTCGGGCAGCAGTCCCTGCGCATAGAGGTTGGAGCGGGTGGTATCGGTCGGCAGGAGCGAGCCTATGTTGGCGGCGTACTGCGGCGAGAAGACATCCGTCGGATCCGTGTACACGTTGCCGTACGCATGCTGATAGGAATCCACGAGGAGCGTGAAGTTGACCGGCGCGCCCCCGTCCACCTCTCCCATGAAGATCGCGTCCGCGAACGCCGAGAGCGCGTAGGGACCTGACATCGGTCCCGCGGCCGTCACCGCCATCCCGGCCGCCTGCATGGCGCGCAGGGTCGCGAGCGCCACGTACCCGCCCTGGGAGTAGCCCGTGAGGAAGAGCTTGCTGTCGCCATTCGCGCCGACTTCCGCGAACGCAGTACGCGCGGCGGTGAGCGCGTTCATCATGTCCGCGGACTGCTGGTCGGCGACGAGGTAGGGATGATACGGCAGGGTCGAGGTGTCGTAGCCGGCGTAATTCGGCGCCACCACGATGTAACCGAAGGCCGCGAACACCGTCGCGAGCAGCACACCCTCGGTGTTGCTCGCGCCCGAAAGATCGGCGATGTCGTAGGCCTGGTCGGTGGTGGTGCCATGCGCGTAGACGACCACCGGTCGCGGGCCGGTACACGAGGAGTCGAGGCCGCGCGGCACCATCAGCGCCCCCGAGGCGGTGGTCGCCTCACCCTGCCCGCCGACCGTCTCGTATTCCAGATGGTAGACATCGACCGAGCAAAGCGGCAGGAAGGCCGCGAGCTCGAGGAGCTGCGCGGCATCGCTGTCGGTGCTCAACATCGAGAGGAGGTCGGACACCGAGTAGGAGCCGCTCTTCTGCGGCGGGTTCTGCAGGAGCTGACCCGGCGGCGGTGTCGAGGCCATCGTGCCGGACGAGCCGGTGACCGTGCCGTGGCAGGCCGCAAGCGGCGCCGCGGCGAGCAATATCGTGAGCATCCGAGCGGTGCGGACCATGGCAGCTATCCCAGGCGGTGAGGTCGCGAGCGTCGTCGGAGTTTGCTCCATTCATGCCCGCGTGCAAGCGCCGCCGCCAGGCGCTGCGGCAGCGCGGCCGCTTCAGTGGCCGGGGCCTGCGCGGGGCGGTCCGGATCGCGTCCGAAAATGGCTAGTCCGCGCCCGGGTTGGCGCGTATCGTCGCCTCCCATGCAGCAGATCCCATTCGATCCGACGGTGCTCGAGCGGGCGCGCCTCAGCCGCGATCCGCGCTTCGACGGCAAGTTCTTCATCGCCGTGACCTCGACCGGGATCTACTGCCGCCCGATCTGCCCGGCATCGCCCTCGCCCCGAAGGAGCAACGTGCGCTACTTCGGCTCCGCAGCGGCCGCGGCGGAGGCGGGCTTCCGACCCTGCCTGCGTTGCCGCCCCGAGGCGGCGCCCGGGACTGCGGCCTGGCTCGGGACCTCCGCGGTCGTGAGACGCGCGCTGCGCCTCATCAACGAGGGCGCGCTCGATGAGGTAAGCGTCGGTGAATTCGCGACTCGCGTCGGCGTCGGGGCGCGGCACCTGGACCGGCTCTTCCGCCAGCACGTGGGGGCATCCCCGCTCGCGGTCGCGCAGACGCGGCGCCTGCATTTCGCGAAACGGCTCATCGATGAGAGCGATCTACCGATGACGCAGATCGCGCTCGCGGCCGGTTTCCGCAGCCTGCGCCGTTTCAACGACGCGTTTCAGAAGGCCTATGAGCGCTCGCCACGCGAGCTTCGCAGGCAGCGGCGCGAGCCGCTCACCGGTGGCGCGGGCGATGAGGTCTCGCTCGCGCTCGCCTACCGGCCGCCCTACGACTGGAGTCACCTGCGGCACTTCCTGGCGCTGCGGGCGACCCCGGGAGTGGAGCGCGTCGAGAGCGAAAGCTATAGCCGGCTCATCCGCACCGAAGCCGGCCACGCGGTGATCGATGTGCGCCCGCTCCCGGGCAAGGACGCGCTGCAACTTCGCGTCCAGCGCGCACCGGCCGCGGCGCTCTTTCAGATCGCGACGGCCGCACGGCGTGTGTTCGATCTTGCCGCCGACCCGGCGCTCCTCGCCGCGAGCCTCGCCGCCGATCCGCTGCTCGCGCCGCTCGTGCGCCGCCGACCCGGCGTGCGCATCCCGGGGAGCTGGGATCCGTTCGAGTGCGCCGTGCGCGCGGTGTTGGGTCAGCAGGTCACCGTGGCGGCCGCGCGCACCCTCGCCGGGCGGCTCGTCGCGCGAGCGGGAGAGGCGGTCGCACCGACCGTAGCCGGACTCGACCGGCTCTTTCCAACACCGGCGGCGCTCGCGGGCGCGAACCTCGACGGCCTCGGGCTCACCGGCGCCCGGATCAACGCCGTGAAATCGCTGGCTGCCGCCGTGACGGCGGGCCGGATCGACTTCGATCGGCCGGTCGATGAGATTCTCGCGCGCCTCACCGAGCTGCCCGGGTTCGGCGAGTGGACCGCGCAATACATCGCACTGCGCGCGCTCGGCGAGCCGGATGCCTTTCTCGCCGCCGATCTTGTCGTGCGGCGCATGGCCGCGGGCGACGGCGCGCTCACGGTGAAGGAGTTGCAACGGCGCGCCGAGGCCTGGCGGCCCTGGCGCGGTTATGCGGTCATGCACCTCTGGTGCGCGGCCGGCGACCGGGAACGAATCGCCGGGAGCGATTCATGAGGGCGCGAGCAAAAATCCGGAGAGCTGTAATGAAGACGACGACCGAGACCCTTTACTGGCACGAGCTCGACTCGCCCGTAGGCAGACTCCTTCTCGCCGGCGACGGTGAGAGTCTGATCCGGGTGCACTTCCAGTCAGGCCCCAGGCCGCTGCGCCCCGCGGAGTGTTGGGTTTCCGATCCGGCGCCGTTACGGGCAGCGATCGCGCAACTCGGCGAGTACTTCGCGGGCGAGCGGCGCCGCTTCGAGCTGTCGCTCGCTCCGCGAGGCACGGAGTTTCAGCGGCGGGTGTGGCGTGCGCTGCGGGAGATTCCGTACGGGAAGACGGTCTCCTACGGCGAGCTCGCGCGTCGCATCGGAAACCCGAGCGCCTCGCGCGCCGTCGGACTCGCGAACGGCGCGAATCCGCTGCCCATCATCGTACCCTGTCACCGCGTGATCGGTGCCGACGGCGCCCTCACCGGCTTCGGTGGCGGCCTGCCGATCAAGCGCAAGCTCCTCACGCTCGAAGGCGCGACCGCCGAGCAGGCGGGCCCGCAGGAGAGCTTCAGATGGGCTTCTGCCCCAACGCCTGCAGCCGAGCGTTGAGCTTCGGCACATCCACCCGCTCGAGATTCGACCACTCCGCAAGCGTCGCCGACACCATCCGCGACAACGTCGCGTAGGAAGTCATGTCGTCCGGACTCGGGTCGGCGTCCGCCCCATCCACGGCCGACTCGAGACTGTCAAGATCCGTGACGAGCGCCTGCAGACTGTCGCTCCGCTGTGGTGGTATCGCGGGAAATGGAACGCGCTGGGCCGCCACACTGGTGCCGGAGACGTTGGTCGCCTTCGCAAGAAGCGCCGCCATCGCCCGATGTGCCCGGCCGGCGCTGGCGAGTCGCGCATCGAGAGCTTCGAGCAGGTTCGCTGCGCGCTCGAGCGCCGCCGAGGCCTGAAGCCGCACCGCCTCCACCTTGCGCGCGAGCTCGAACTCGCGCTGGAATGCGGCCTGAGATAACTTGACGCGCGGATCGGGCTTGACGATGAGCGGCTGGCGGTAATCGCGCCCCGCGACACTGAGCTCGACCGTGTATTGGCCGGGAGGCGCCCACACGCCTTGCGCGCGTGGATCCTTGGAGCGGGGCTGCGCGGGCAGGGCGTAGCGCAGATCCCAAACGAACCGCTGCATTCCCGGGGCCGCCGATGGAACGGGAGTGGGTGGCAGCCACTCCGTAGCGAACTTGAGTTTCGCGGCATCGGGAGCCGGCACCGGCTCGGCGCTGCTGTAGCGGCGCACGACCTGATTGGCGGCATCTCGAATCGTGACGAGAACGGGGCCCGGTACGCCGGTCGGCAACACGTAGTCGATGATCGCGCCGTCCGGCGGATTGGCGGCCATCGGCTCGTCCTGCGGCATCGGCGTTCCGGCGAAGTCGGGCGGGCGCGCGCGAATGGCCGGGGCGGGAGCAAAGAGCGTGACCGCATCCGGGCGCACCTGATCCATCTGACGGAGCGCGGTGATGTCATCCATGATCCAGAACCCGCGGCCGTGAGTGGCGATCACGAGGTCATCGCCATGCACGTCGATATCGCGGACCGAGGTGACCGGCAGGTTCTCCTGCAGCGACTGCCAGTGCGCGCCGTCGTCGAACGAGACATAAATGCCAAACTCCGTGCCGGCATAGAGCAGGCCCGGCCGCACCGGATCCTCCCGCACCACGTTGACGAAGCTGCCGCGCGGGATGCCCTCATCCAGGTGCTTCCAACTCCTGCCGTCATCGCGCGTCACATAGATGTAGGGCGTGTCATCGTCCAGGCGGTGGCGGTCGACCGCGAGATAGGCGACCCCCGGCTGGAAGTGCGAGAGCTCGATGCCGCCGATTTTCGACCACGGCGTCAGCCCCTTGGGGGTCACGTTCCGCCAATGCGCACCGGCATCGGCCGTGCGCCAGACGAGGCCGTCGTCGGTGCCGACCCAGATGATGAAGCGATCGAGGGGAGAGGGCGCGATGCTATAGATGACGCCACGGCGCTTGCCGACATGGTAGTCATCCCGCGCGGTCGTGGGATCGAGATTTGGCGGCGTTCCGGGATCATGGCGTGTCAGATCGGGACTGATGGGGCTCCAGTGCAGGCCGCCGTCGCTCGTGCTGAAGAGTCGCTGGTCGGCGAAATAGAGCGTGTTGGGGTCACGCGTGGAGAAGATGAGCGGCATCGTCCAGGTGGTGCGGTAATGATCGAGCGGGTATGCCAGCGTCGGGTTGAGGTTGCGGACCTGTCGGGTTTTCCAATTGAGCTCATCGACGCTCGCACCGGCATCGCTGCCGTCGCCGTAGACGAGGTGCGGGTCCTTGGGATCGGGGGCGATCATGCCGTTCTCGCCCCCGGGGGTGATCTCGTGGAACTGCTCCATGGTGATGCCGTCGTAGCTCGAGTCGCGGCTCGGCAGCGCGACGGCGCCCGAGTCCTGCTGGGCGCCATAAACCCAGTAAGGGAACCGATTGTCCGTGCTTACGTGATAGATCTGAGCGGTCGGCTGGTTGTACCAGCTGCTCCAGGTTTTTCCGCCGTCGAGCGTGACCTGCGTGCCCTGATCGCTGCCGAGGATGCGCACCTTGGTGTTCGTCGGGTCGATCCACAACGCGTGAAAGTCATCGCCCGTCGGGTCGCCCTTGAGCGCGATGAAATGTGCGCCGCCGTCTTTCGACTCGAGCACGATCGTATCCATGACATAGACCCGATCGGCATTGGTCGGATCCGCCGTGACCGCGCAGAAGTACCAGCAGCGTTCCGAGATCCGGGAGTCCGAGGAGATCTGCTGCCAGTCAGCGCCGCTATCATCCGACCGATAAAGACCCCTTTGTCCCCACGGACCGTCGGCCAGCGCGTAGACCCGGTCGGGCTTCGCGGGGGAGACCGCAAGGCCGATGCGGCCGGGCTCGCTCAGCAATCCGTGGCCCACGATGTGGTGCCAGTGATCGCCCCCATCGTGAGAGACGTAGAGGCCGCTGCCCGGGCCGTTCGATGGCGGGTAGACGCTCCACGGTGGCCGGCGGGTCTGCCAGAGCGTAGCGTAGATGGTGTTGGAGTCCCCGGGTTTGAAGGCGAGATCGGCCGCGCCGACGTTGGCGTTCTGGTAAAGGATCTTCGTCCAGTGCTGCCCGCCATCGCGCGAGCGGAACACGCCGCGCTCCGCGTTCGGGCCATAGGGGTGCCCGAGGGCGGCGACATACACGAGATCGGGATCGTGAGGATCGACGATGATGCGCGCGATCTGACGCGTGTCGGTCAGGCCGATATGCGTCCAATGCTCACCGCCATCCGTCGATTTGTACATGCCATCGCCCTGCGCGATGTCCGAGCGCATGTCGGCCTCGCCGCTCCCGACGTAGATCGTGCTCGGGCGCGAGGGTGCGATCGCGATGGCGCCGATCGAGCCCACCGGCTCGCGATCGAACAAGGGTTGCCAGGTTCGACCCGCATCCGCCGTGGCCCAGACGCCGCCGTCCACGGCGCCAAAGTAGAAGTGGCGGCTGTCGCCCGGGATTCCGGCGACGGCGAGCACGCGCCCGCCGCGAAACGGCCCGATGAGACGCCAGTGCAGCGCCTGGTAATCCGAAGGAGCGACGACGCCAGGGCCGGGCGAGGCGGCGGCATCGGCGGCGCACGCCCACCCCGCCAGGGACAATCCGACCACGAGCCATGCAAAAGCGCGGATTCGCACCGGAAGCCTCCGAAGACCCACAAGCTAGAGCCCTCACTTTATCCGCAGGCGCGCCTTTTTGCTCAGGCTCCGCGTGTCGCAGCAAGCCCAGGCGAGCGGCGGCCGCGACGAGTCGCGGCGAGTCGCGGCGGCTTCGGACCGGCCGCGCGCTAGACGATGCCGATCGAGAAGAACGCCACGATGGCGAGGAGCTTGGTGATGAGGCCGGGTCTTGCGAGATAGAGCACTCGCAAGGGCAGCGCGAGGCTTTGCAGTCTCCTCGCGAGGCGATTCGATGCGATCGGTGAGCGGTTCACGGCGTACTCCCGCTGGTGGGGCTGGGAGCATTGGGCGCCGCAATCCGCGCATCCCGAGGGATGCCGGTGTGGCGAGGCACCGAGGAATTGTGATGAAAAGAGGCGAGCGAGCGCCGGTGCGCGCCTACGACGCGCAACGCCCGCGCCGGGATTCGCAACCCGGCGCGGGCTCAGCGATGGCTAGTGGAAAAGATTGACGGCGACGTCGACCACCACTCCGGTTGCAACAGCCGCGAGGACGGCGTTCCCGTTCACACGCACCCAGTAATAGCCCGGCGGCGGCGGACGCAGGCGATAGATCGCGTAGTTGGGAATGACATACGCCGGTCCGCGCCAGGCAAGCGGCAGCCGATCGCCGCGTCGCCAGCGATGCGCGTAATAGCCGTGTGGCCGCACGTATCGGCCCGAGTTGAACCTTTCAGGCCCACGATGCACGAGGCGTCGATGCTGCATCACGTGATGCCGTTCCTGATGATGCTCCTCGTGGTGCTCCTCGTGATGCTTCTGGTCGTAACCCTGCGGGGGGTCGGCGAGCGCCAGAGACCCCGCAGCCAACGACAGCACCATCGCTGCCAAGATCGTTCGCTTCATGATTGAACAGCCTCCAGTAGACCTGTCCGTAGCCTGGCGTAACGTACCTGACCCAGACCTGAACCGCAGGCCGATTTGGACATATCATAGGGGGCACGCCGTGCCTGGATGGGCGGGTCAACCGATAGGAGTCTTCCTTCGATGTCAGAGCCAGCATGGGTCACGCACCGCGGTGGCTGCCACTGTGGCCGTGTCAGGTTCGAGGCGCTCGCACCCGCCAAAGTGGAAGTGTCCGACTGCAACTGCTCGATCTGCGGCAAGTCGGGGTATCTGCATCTCGTCGTACGGGCCGAGCACTTCAAGCTCCTTTCCGGGAGCGACGTGCTGACCACCTACACCTTCAATACCGGGACCGCGAAGCACCTCTTCTGCTCGGTGTGCGGCATCAAATCCTTCTATGTTCCGCGCTCGCACCCCGACGGTTTCAGCATCAACGCCCGCTGCCTCGATCCCGGCACGATCGAGCAGCTCACCGTCAGGCCTTTCAATGGACTGAATTGGGAGGGGCAGTATCCGCAGGGCCGAGGCGAGTACCGAAGCTGACGGCTAATCGAGCACCCGTATTCCCGAGCGCAAGGATCTGACGGCGCCGCCCTCCCCCGCGGGCAGGCTCGTCAGGTACTGCGCCGCGACCGGGTGCTTCAGCACCTCGTCCATGCGCAGCACCGGCGTCACGCAGCAATCGACGTCCGCAAACACCCGCAACCACTGCGCGAGGGGCTCTTGTGCGAAGACTCGCCCGAGCTCCTCGCGCAGCGCTCGGGCGTCCTCGCCCCCGACCTCCTGACCGTTCTCCCAGTGGCGGCCCGTGAGATCGGGCCGGCCGAGCGCCGAGCAGAAGCGGAGCCAGAATTTCGATTCGAGGGCCGCGACCGCGACGTAGCGATCATCGAGCGTGCGATAGAGCGCATAGCACGGCAGACCGCCGTTGAGGAGATCGCGGCCGCGACCGGGCGGTGAGCGGCCGGCCTGCGCGTAGACGAGCGGCAGCAGATTGCTCGCGGCGAGTACGGCGGTGATGGACACATCGACATGGCTGCCAGTGCCGCTTCTTGCGGCATGGAGGAGCGCGCCGAGGGCGGCGAAGGCGGCCGACAGCGCGCCACTCAACACATCGCCCAACTGCACGTTGGGTGGCAGCGCGGACCCGGCCTCCGGCAGCAGCTCTTGGAGCCATCCCGACAGCGCGAGAAAGTTGATGTCATGTCCGGCCAGGCCCGCCATCTCACCGCGAGCGCCGTAGGCACTGAGGGAGATCAGGGAGATCCTGGGATTGAACTCGCGCAGCCGCTCGAACCCAAGACCCAAGCGCTCGAGCACGCCGGGGCGGAAGGACTCCACCACGAGGTCGGCCTGGCGCAGCCTCTCGAGGAACGCTCGCTGGCCCTCGACTCGTGTCAGATCGAGGCAGACGATCTCCTTGCCCGCATTCAGCTGCCGATAAAGAAAGCCGCCATGCCCATCCCCGGGGCCGAACCGCCGCGCATCATCGCCCGAGGGTGGCTCGATCTTCACCACTCGCGCCCCGAGACTCGCCAGATGCCAGGTTGCGAGCGGACCGGGCAGCAGCCGCGAGAGATCGAGGACCGTGATCCCGGCAAGTAACTCCGTAGGCATCGCTCAGGCTCCCTCGCGCACGCGACCGTCGACGCCGCGCGATCGACATTGTGCCATCGGCATCGCCCCATGATTGAATTCTTCCTCAGCCCTGATACGCTCGATCGCAAGCTCCTCGATCCTCGTCCGTAACTGAAGCCTCGGAGGCCGCTGATCGTCATGGCCATCGCCTATTCGCTCGAGCCCGAACTGACGGCGGAGGAGTTTCGCGCAGTCCTCGTCGCTTCCACCTTGGGCGAGCGCCGTCCCGTCGATGACCTGGCGCGACTGGACCGGATGCTGCGCAACGCCGACCTCGTCGTCACCGCGCGCGATGGCAAGCGCCTGGTCGGAATTTCGCGCGCGATCACCGATTTCTGCTACTGCTGTTATCTCTCGGACCTGGCGGTCGTTGTGGCTTATCAGCGCCAGGGAATCGGCAAGCGGCTCATCGAGGAGACGCACAGGGGCGCGGGCGAGTTGACGAGCCTCGTTCTGGTCGCGGCCCCCAAGGCCGAGTCCTACTACCCGCACATCGGAATGAAGCAGCGGCCGTCCTGCTGGACGCTGTCGCGAGCGGGCTGAGTCTGAGGTCGGACTAGAGAGCTGCCGCTTCGCGAGTGCCTCGGCGGGCCGCCGTCAGCGACGCCGCCAGCGGCCGCCCGCCAAGTGCCAGCCGCGCGGGCCGCGCACCCAGTGTTGGGGCACCCATCGAAAGCCGGGACGGGGAGCCGCCCAGTGACCGGGCGCCCACACATAACCGCCCACGCCCCAGCGCCAGAAGCCGCCCAGCCAGATATACCCCGGATACGGTGGCGCACCGTAGTACTCCACACGCGGCGCAGGCGGCGCCACGGCCACATAGCCGCCGCCGGCGTAATAGCCGGGGGCCGGGGCCACCACACAGCCTCCCATGGTCAGCGAGAGACCGAGGACTACCGCTACATTGCGCAAACGGGGGGCAACACGGAGCATGTGAACCTCATTGCAGATTTACGGCTGCGGTTCGACCGCCTGTGCATGATGAACGCGCCATCCCTGCCTCGGTGCACACGCCGCGCAGTCCCGCGAACTGCGCGGTCACCTGATTCTCAGAATGCGCGTCCTTTGGGCGCCCTATGATACTGCCATCTTGAGTCCGACCTACAAACCACTGCGCATGCCACGCCACGAGGATCTGACTGTCCGCGGGCTGCGACAGCGGGTGACCTGGTGGGGCGAGCGCACCGAGACCCCGGTCGTGCTCCTGCACGGCATCATGGATTGCGGGCCGAGCTGGCAATTCCTCGCCGACGCCCTGCCACCGGACTGGTCGCTCGCCGCGCCCGACTGGCGCGGCTTCGGCCGCAGCGAGTGGGCCGCGGGCGGCTACTGGTTTCCCGACTACTTCGCTGACCTGGACCGACTGTTGGATGAGCTCGTGCCTCACGCTGCGGCGCGGGTGATCGGTCACAGCATGGGCGCCAACATCGCGCTCATGTACGGCGGCATGCGCCCGCAGCGCGTGGCCTGGATCGCGAGCCTTGAAGGTTTCGGACTGCGGCGGATGAGTCCACAGGATGCGCCGGCGCGTTACACGCAGTGGTTGGATGAGCTGCGGCGCCCCGCCCGTGATGGGCGCCATCGATCGGTTGCAGAGCTCGCACGCCTGCTCGAGGCACGTAACCCCAGACTCACACCCGAGCGAGCCGAGTTCGTCGCTCGCGCCTGGAGCCGGCCGGTGCGCCCGGACAGCTCGGATTGCGGCGGCGCCGAACCTTGCGCGCAAGTCGCGCTGCTCTTCGATCCCCGCCACCGGCTCGTCAACCCCGTGCTCTACCGGCGCGAGGAGGCCGAAGCCTGCTGGGCCCGTATCGAAGCTCCGGTGCTGTTGGTGAGAGGAGATGCGGACGACAGCCGCTCGAAGGCGATGCGCGCCGGCGCCGAGGAGATGCGCGCGCACATCCGCAAGCTCGAGATCGTGACCGTACCGGGGGCGGGTCACATGCTGCATCACGAGGCGCCCGAGCTCCTCGCCCGGCACATCGTCGAGTTCGAGCGCAGGCACCCTTCGTCGCCCGACCCGCAGCGCGGCCTCGGCCCGCGGTTGGCATAGCGGGTTGCGCCACGCCTGAGCCGCCGGCGCTCTCAGTGGCCAAAAAGGCGGCCCCCTACGCCTGACGCTCAGGTGTTAGGAGCAAAGGCTGTTCCCGATGGGGTGTGGCGGGCGCAGGGCATCCAGTCGATTCCACGCGCCGAGGAGTCGCAGATAAGCCGCCAGATGCCGCGGGTCGATCCGACACCAGAGCTCGAAATCCGCGTGCATCGCCGCGCAGGTGTCCGCCCGGTCTAGCCGGGCCAACCAGTCCGCGGCGCGGCCCTCGATCCGCTCACCCGACGCCATGTGCCCCCGACCGGGCATGGATAACCTTCAGTTTGGGTGTTACCGGTCACCTCGAGCAGCCGCGCGGCGCAAAGCCGGACACCGTGACTGACATGCTTCTCCACGGTGTGCTCGGCGATTCCCATCCGCAGCGCGATCTCCTTCTGGGACAAGCCGTGAATCTTGCGCAGCGTCAGTACCTGCCGGCATTTCTCCGGGAGCGAGGCGATGATCTGCTCGAGCAGCCGCCGCTCCTGAGTCAGGTTCACGATTTCGTCCGGTCTGCCCTCATCGCCTCCTCGCCATACGACGTCCGCGCCGTGGGTTTCCGGTAGGGCATTAAGGGAAACGATCTCTCTCCTTCGCAAGTGATCCAGGGCGACGTTGCGTGCGGTGGCGAAGAGGAAGGCCCGCCAGGTCCGTACCGCGCCGCGCCGTTCGGGGGAGAGGGCGAGGAGCCGCGCATAAGTTTCCTGGATGACATCCGAGACGTCATCCCGATGAGGCAGGCAGCGGGCCACGAAAGCGCGCAGGTCCCGCTCATGCGCCAGGATTCCGAAGAACCAGCCTGTTGTGCTTTTTCTGTTCACCGGTGGGTATCGCGGACCCCCCAAATCTCCCCTAAGGATGAGGCTATTGCAGATTCGCAACAGCGGCAAGTACCTCTTTTTTTTGTCCCGGCACTACCGGAAGTGCCGCCGAGATGGGTCGTAGGTGGCACAGGTGAGGCCGGGCCCACGGGCTCGGCGATGCAAAAAAATGACACTGACACGGCGTGCCTTGCTGACTCAGGCTCTCGCCGCTTCGGCGGCGTCTGTCTCTGCGCGCGCTACCGCCGGCCCCGCCTCGCGGCAAACGCCCCGGAAACCCGCAGGCGCTCTTTCCAGCCCGCCGGCTTGGATCGAGGCGGACCTGCCCGCGGCGGAACGGCTCCTCGGCCTCGCATACACGCCCGCGCAACGGCGGCAGCTGGCGAGGACCTACCCAGCCGTTCTCAAGGAGCTTGCCGGCATCCGCGCGCTCCAGCTGCCCAACGATGTCTCGCCTGCCGTCCGCTTCGATCCCAGGATTCCCGGGAAGCGCTACCGGATGCCTGAACCCGGAATCCGCGGCACGGCCCCTACCGCCGGTGCTCTTCCGGCCTCACCGATCGACGTTGCGCTCGCGCCCGCCTGGAAGCAGGCCGCGTGGCTACGTGCCAAAAGAATCTCGAGCGTGGAGCTGACCCGCCTGTACCTCGATCGCATCGCTCGCCTGGCGCCGGAGCTCGAGAACTTCATTACCGTCACGGACGATCTGGCTCTCAAGCAGGCGGCGAGCGCCGATGCGGATCTCGCGCGGGGCCGCATCCGCTCGGGCCTTCATGGGGTGCCGTACGGCATCAAGGATTTGTTCGATGTCGCGCAGGTGCGCACGACCTGGGGGGCCGAGCCTTACAGGAACCGCATTGCGGCCGGCAACGCCGCCATCGTCGACAAGCTCGAAGCGGCCGGCACGGTTCTCCTCGGGAAAACGACCGCCGGTGCGCTGGCTTACGGGGATATCTGGTTCGGCGGCACGACGCGCAATCCCTGGAATCCGGCGGAAGGCTCATCCGGCTCATCCGCAGGCTCCGCATCCGCGACGGCGGCGGGTCTCGTCGGTTTCTCCATCGGGACCGAAACCTTGGGATCGATCGTCTCCCCGTCGAATCGCTGCGGCTGCACGGGCCTGCGCCCGACCTTCGGGCGAGTCTCGCGCCACGGCGCCATGGCCCTGGCGTGGTCCTGGGACAAAGTCGGAGCCATCGCGCGCACCGTCACGGACTGCGCGCTGACCCTCGACATCATCAACGGCCCGGATTCACGGGACTGGGGCTCCCTCGATGCGCCGCTCGGCTGGGACTGGCAGGGGAGCGCCCGAGGGCTGCGGGTGGGGTACGTTCCGGCCTGGTTCGAGGGCAAGGGCGTGACCTCCGTGGACCACCATGCCCTCGCCGCGCTGCGTGAGACCGGGGCGCAGGTGGTCGAAGCGAAGATGCCCGATCTGCCTTACGGGCTCCTCACCCCGCTGGTATTCCTCGAGGCGGCGGCCGCCTTTGCGCAGCTCACCCTGACTCATCGCGATGAGAAGCTCAAATGGCAGGCCGACATGGCCTGGCCCAACACCTGGCGCCAGGCGCATCTTTTCCCGGCCGTGGAGATGGTGCAGATCGAGCGTCTGCGCCGCGAGGTCATGGTGGCCCTCGATGGCTTCTTCGACGGGATCGATGCGCTCATCGGGCCCGCCTTCGCGGACGACTCGCTCGTTGCGACCAATGCCACCGGCCACCCCTGCCTGGTGATGAAAGCCGGCTTCCTCGAGCTGCCGACGCGGCGCATCGATGACAAGCCGATGAACGCTCATGGCCCCAAGCATCGCGTGCCGCGCGCGATCTGCCTCTGGAGCCCCCTTTTCCGGGAAGACGTGTTGATGACGCTCGGGCGCGCGCTGGAAGCGGTGCTCGGCGTCGCCGATGAGAATCCTCCGCTCGCACTTCGATAGAGAGAGTCCACGACATGAACCACAACGACCTTCACCACAATCGGCGCCGTTCCGGGTGGCTCGTTGCGCCGCTGCTCTTCATGGTGGCGCTGTGCGCGAACGCACAGACCAGCACGCAGAACGATGCGCAAGGCAAGGCGCAGACCAGTGCGAAGACCCACGCGCAGAAGAGCGCCCGAGTCAAGACCCGAAAGGGTGCACTGCTCCTCGCGCAGAACGACGCACAGAAGGGCGCGCAGAAGAGTCCGCCGCTGCTCGCGCAGGCCGGCCCGCCGCAGACAGTGCCGCAATCGAGCGGAGCAGCCAAGAGGGCGCTGCTCAACGAGGTCGTCATCACCGGCTCGCGCATCGCGCGCGGGGTCAACGACACCCTGCAGCCCACCGTCGAGGTCTCCTCGCAGACTTTCGAGGCCCGCGGCTATACCAATGTCAGTCAGGCGCTGGATGAGCTGCCGCAGTTCGGCGTCCCGCCGACGAGCCAGCAGAATCAGCAGTCGGCCTTCAGCGTCGGGCAAAGCTTCGTTGACCTGTATTCGCTCGGCTCGCAGCGCACCCTGACGCTGGTCGATGGGCGACGGTTCGTCTCCTCCAATACCGCGAGCCTCTTCGGCGCCTCATCCCCGGGCTCCCAGGTCGACTTCAACGTCATCCCGGTTCAGCTCATCGACCATATCGAGACGGTCTCGGTCGGCGGCGCCCCGATCTACGGATCGGATGCCATCGCCGGCACGGTGAACGTGATCCTGAAGCATGACTACCAGGGACTCGACTTCAACGCGCAGTCGGGCATCTCGAATCAGGGGGATGCGTTCAATTTCCGGCTGAGCGCCCTCGCCGGTACCAACTTCGACGACGGCCGGGGCAACGAGACGGGCGTCATCGAGTTCACCAAGAGCGACGGCCTGAGGGGCATCTCCCGCCAGGATTACGTCGACCAGGGAGGATTCGAAGCGCCGGCGACCCCGGGGAAGTACCAGACGATCTGGTGGCCGCAGCCCATCGTCAATCAGCTGAGCACCTCGGGGGTGCCGTACCTCGACGGTACCTTCGGCGCCGGCTTTTACACGCCGGGAATTCCCAATGGGGATATCGGCTTCGTGAACGCGGCGGGGCAGCCGCTCGCCTTCTCGCCCGGCTCGAACGCGCTCACGCCCTACAGCTTAGGCACCGCCACCGGCAATCCGATCTTCTATAACGGCGGCGACGGCGTCAATCTCATCAACTACAGCAATCTCCAGGCCTATACCGAGCGGATCAATGCCGACACGCTCGGGCATTTCGACTGGACCAACAGCGTGCAGACCTACTGGGAGGGATGGCTCTCGGAAAGCCATTCGCAGAATCTCATCTCCCAGCCGCTCTACGACGCCGAGATTTTCGGCGCCCCCGGAACGCCCAGCGGCGCGCTCTATATCAGCACCCATAATCCGTACCTCTCGGCCGCCGACCAGACGCTCATCCAGAACGAAATGAACGCCTACCAGGCGGCCGGGTACCCCGGTGCCGCGGACTTCGGGGCGCCGCCCGGGACGCCGCTCGATCCGAACTGGAGTCCCAATTACTTCTACCTCAATCGCGCCAGCACCGACCTCGAGGCCGGCAGCTTCACGGGTGACCAGGTCTTAGGTCGCGGCGTGCTCGGCACGAAAGGGGATTTCTCCGCGTTCGGCAACACCTATCATTGGGACGCTACGGCCAACTACGGCTACTCCCGCAACATCTCGCGCGATCCGGCGGTCGACTACCAGAACCTGGAAAACGCCATCAATCCCGTGCTCAACGGCAGTGGACAGATCGTCTGCCCACCGGGCGTGGTCAATTCACCATATACGACGGAATCGGAGACCTGCGCGCCGCTCGATATCTTCGGCCAGGGGGATCCCAGCGCCGCCGCGCGCGCTTACGTCACGCACATCGCCACCGCCGAGTCCTACGACACGCAGCGCGATGTGACCGCAAACCTGACCGGACCGCTCGTGAAGCTCCCCGCGGGCGACTGGCAGTTCGCGGTCGGCTACGAGAACCGGCGCGAAGCGGCGGTGTTCGATCCTGATTCCTTCTACACCGCGAACCCGCCGGTCAGCGATCTCACCGCCTCGGCCATCGAAGGGGCTTACCACACCAATGAGGCCTACGTCGAAACCCTCATCCCGGTCTTCGAGCCGAAGCAGGACATTCCGGCGCTGCACCGGGTCGAGCTCGAAGGCGCCGTCCGGCGTGTCGACAACTCGATCGCCGGCACCTCAGACACCTGGGACGCGGGCCTGCGCTGGGCACCCACAAAGGACATCCTCTTCCGCGGCAACCGGACGGTCTCGATCCGTGCACCGGCCATCACCGAGCTTTTCCTGCCGTCCTCGACGTCGGACGAGTTCGCGACCGCCCCCGGCGACCCGTGCGACAAGAACTTCGTCAATCAGGGGCCCGACCCGGCCACCCGCGCGGCGAATTGCGCGGCCGCCGGCATCAACACGGCGACCTTCACCTCGAACGCGGTCAACGCGACTGTCCAGGGGCTGACGTCCGGTAATGCCGCTCTGCAGAGCGAGGTCGCCAAGTCCTATACCTACGGTGCCGTGCTGACGCCGCGCTGGGTGCCGAACTTGAACATCGCGGTGGACTACATCAGCATCAAGATGTCGAATGCCATCGAGCAATTCAATCTCGGCGACATCCTCGAGGCCTGCTACGACTCGCCGGACTATCCGAACCTGCCGGAGTGCAAGGACTTCACGCGCAACGCCCAGGGCCAGCTCATTAGCTACCACGACGGCTTCATCAATGCGGGCTTGCTGGTCTTCCAGGGAGATACGATCTCTCTCAACTACCAGATGGAGCTGCCGCGGAATTTCGGCCGGCTGGCGTTGATGGGCAACTACCTCGATACCAAGACGCTGAAGCTGCAGATCGGGGACTCGACGCCCCTCGACGAGGCCGGGCAACTCGGCACCGACATCATCGCGCCCAAGGAGCGGGCGAGCTTCGCCGCCAACTACGCGAAGGGGCCGTTCTCCTGGTACTGGCAGGCGCAGTACTCGGCGGGCATGAACTTCAACAATCTCAACACGCCGACATCACAGAACTATCTGTCGGTGGGCCACTGGTGGCTGATCAACTCCTCGGTCGCCTATGCCGTGGGAGGTCACGTCAACCTGCGCCTCGTGGTCAACAACGTGTTCAACAAGGAACCGCCGGCCTTGGCGCTGGCCGGGTCGGCGGCCAATTTCACCGCTGCGACCTCGTACTATTTCGCGGGCATCATCGGGCGCACCTATCAGCTCAATGTGGACGTGTATCTGTTCTGATTCGGCTCTAGCGTAGCCGGCCTAACCGCGCCGCCGCATCGCAGGATGCGGCGGCGCTTTATTCAAGGCCCGGCGCGCACCCCCGTGTGGTCCGCGGCCGGCGAGATCGGGCGCAGCCGTCGAGTCAGGCGCGGTGACAGCCGTGCTCGCCCTCATCGAGACACTCGATGCTTTCGAGCTGAATGGTGGCGTGCGTGATCGCGTGATGATCGCGCAGCCGGCCGAGAATCCCCTGAAGGACCGCCTGCGGATCCGCGACTGAATCGACGATGGCGTGCAGCGTCACGACCGGCGCTTCACCGGTCATCGACCAGACGTGCAGGTGGTGCACGTCACGCACTCCGGGAACCCGCTCCAGATCGCGCGCGACGCCATCGGGGTTCAGCGTCTGCGGCGCGCCCTGCAGCAGCACGTGCCCGGCTTCCCCCGTCAACCGCCAGCCCGAGCGCAGAATCAGGAACGACACCAGGACCGAAAGAATCGGGTCGGCCACTCTCCAGCCCAGTTTGAGGATGAGCAGAGCGGCGGCGGCGGCCGCCACCGAGCCCAGCAGGTCACTGAGGACATGCGCGCGCGCGCCGCGCTCGTTGAGGGCGCTGGCGCCCGAAAGGGTGATGAAAGCGGCGAGATTGGCCGCACCGCCAATGACGGCGATGATCAGCATCAGCGTGCCATCGACCGCGGGCGGTGCGATCAGACGACGGATCGCCTCGGCCAGTACCCAGGCCGTCAGGGCGAGCAGCGTCAGTCCGTTGGTGTAGGCGGCGAGCGTCTGATAGCGGCTGGAGCCATACGTGTGCCGCGCGTCGGCCGGCCGGCGGCTGGCGCGAATCGCCACGATGGCCAGCAACAGCGAGCCCGTGTCCGCGAGCATGTGGGCTGCCTCGGCCAAGAGCGCGATTGAATTGGCGAACCAGCCCCCGAGAGCCTCGATCGCCGTGCAGGTCAGCAGGATGCACAGCGTCACCCGCAGGCGGCGCTCGCTCGCCCTTTGGCCCTGGTCATGGTCATGATCACCCCGATGCGAATGCGGGTGCCCGCGATGATGCGAGTGGTCGTGCCCCCCGTGGGAATGGTCGTGCCCCATGGGGTATTATGCTAAAACCTATAGTTACTGGAGCTTCAAGCATGGCGGAGCTCTCCCTCCCCATCGGCAAGCTGGCTCACACCGTCGGCTGCAAGGTGCAGACGATTCGCTATTACGAGCAGATCGGGCTGCTGCCGCCGCCGACACGTACCGTGGGCGCCCAGCGCCGCTACGGCGAGCTGCACCGGCAGAAGCTGACCTTCGTCCGGCACGCCCGCGAGCTCGGCTTCTCACTGCCGGATGTGCGCGAGCTGCTGGCGCTCGCGGACAAGGTCAATTCGGACTGCACACAGGCCGACCGAATCGCCCGCCGCCAGCTCGAGGCCGTCAGGCGGCGCATCACGATGCTCGGCAGCCTGCGCACGGAGCTCGAGCGGATGCTGGCCCACGGTCACGGGAATCGAATCCGCGACTGCCGCGTGATCGCGACGCTGGCCGATCACGGCTTGTGCACGGGCGAGCACCCGCACGATCAGCCTGTCGCCCACGCTTGCGCCGGGGATCGGCCTTTGCTCCCCTGAGAAATCCCGTTCGATCTGAGACGCGTTACCGCAGGAGATCAGCACGATGGAGAAGCGAAGGCTCGGCAAGAGCACTCTCGAAGTCTCGGCCATCGGCCTGGGCTGCATGGGCTTGAGTCACGGCTATGGGCAGCCGGTCGACAAGCAACAGGGCATCGCGCTGATCCGCGCCGCCGCCGATCGCGGCGTCACCTTCTTCGATACCGCCGAGATGTATGGTCCTTTCACCAACGAGGAGCTCGTGGGCGAGGCCCTGGCGCCGGTGCGCGATCGAGTCGTCATCGCCACGAAGTTCGGTTTCGACATCGAACCGCAGACTCGGGCGCCGCGGGGTACGAATAGCCGACCGGAGCACATCAGGGAGGTTGCCGAGGCCAGTCTCAAGCGCCTGAAGACAGACCGGATCGACCTCTTCTACCAGCACCGGGTCGATCCCAAGGTGCCGATGGAGGATGTCGCGGGCGCCGTCAAGGATCTGATCCGCGCCGGCAAGGTGAAGCACTTCGGTCTCTCGGAAGCCGGCGTGCAGAACATCCGGCGCGCGCATGCCGTTCAAGCCGTCACCGCGCTGCAGAGTGAGTATTCGCTGTGGTGGCGGGAGCCCGAGAACGAAATCTTTCCGACGCTCGAGGAGCTCGGCATCGGTTTCGTGCCCTTCAGCCCGCTCGGCAGGGGCTTTCTCACCGGAGCCATCGACGAGAATACGAAATTCGACAGCACGGACTTTCGCAACAACGTTCCGCGGTTCTCAGCGGATGCGAGGAAGGCGAACCAGTCCCTGATCGAGCTCATCGGACAGATCGCGGGCCGCAAGGGCGCGACGCGCGCACAGCTCGCCCTCGCCTGGGTGCTGGCCAGGAAGCCCTGGATCGTTCCCATACCCGGTACGACCAAGATCCATCGCCTCGAGGAGAACGTCGCCGCGGCCCAAGTCGAGTTGAGCACCGAGGATTTGCGAGAGATCGATCGGGCCCTTTCGCAAGTATCGATTCAGGGTGCACGCTACACCGAACAGCAGCAGAAGCTCGTCGATCGCTGAGCAATCCGCCATGAAGCATTTCCTGCTCCTTTATACCTTCGTCGATGACTACCTCCAGCGTCGCCCGGCTTTCCGCGACGGCCATCTGCGGCACGCCTGGGAGGCGCAGCGGCAAGGCAGTCTGGTACTGGCCGGCGCCCTGGCGGATCCCGCGGATACCGGCGTGCTTCTCTTCGAGGCGCAGTCGCCCGCTGTTGTGGAAGCCTTCGCGCGCGCCGATCCTTACGTGGTGAACGGCCTGGTGAATTCGTGGCGGGTCCGTGAATGGACGACCGTCGTAGGCACTTCGGCCAAAACGCCGGTGCGCCCGGCTGGGTGAGCGGGTCCCCGCATACCACGCGGATCAAACCACGCGCTATCGCCGCGCCTGAGGCGCGCGGCGCCTGCCCCCTCCTGTCCCATCCCGTCAGCGCGCGATACGCGCTTCGGTCCGTATCAGCCCTTGGTGCGCAGCTTGCCCATGAAGTCGCGCTTGCCGATGGGCACGCCCTTCCAGCGAAGGATGGCGTAGGTCGTGGCCGCATGGAAGTAAAGGTTGGGCTGAGAGAAGGACAGGAGGAAATCCTCGGCCGTGAAATCGACCCGGCGACTGCCGAACTCGAAGCGCATGTCGCGCCCGACGAAGGCATCGACCTCCGCCGGCTCGATCGCCTCGAGAGCCGAGAGCGCGCCGGTGATCCTCGCCTCGAGCGCCGCGAAGGTCTCGGGCGCAGGAGTCGTGTCCGGCGAGAACACCCCGTTGCGAACGCCTTCGATGGCGCCGAGGGAGTGCACCGCCGTCGATTTCACCTGATAGGCGAATGGCAGCATGTCGGGGGCGAGACGAGCCTGGATGAGCTCCGGAGGCTCGATGCCTTTCTCGGTGCAGAACGCTTGAGCGGTGCGCAGCAAGCCGGAGACGGCTCCAAGCAGCTGGCGATAGGAGGGGATGGTGGCGGAGTAAAGAGACACGGTCATGGCTCGCCTCGTCACGAATGCCAGGGTTGCGGACCTGCGGATTGTAGAGGCGGCGCGGGTCCGCCGGCAGCTCGAGCGTGCGCCGGGCGGCGAGTCGCTCGGGAAGGCTAAAAGCCGCTAGACGTCGGTGGCCCGGAAGAAAGAAGCGCGATTTCCCTCCAAATGCCGGGTTCGGGCAGATATGAGTCCCGGCGCGTGTGCGCGCCGAGATAGATGTCGTTCGAGAAGATCGCGCCCCCGGTCACCTTGAGACACTCGTAGGGCCCGATGCATTCGCGCCGGCCATTCGAGGCCGTGACGCGCAGATATACCGCTTCGCGACACTCCAATGTTCTATGCGGCTTTCGCCGGAGCTGCCAGAGCCCCTCGGTGTAACGGGCCGTGACGGCGTTGTCGGGCCCACGAAGCGTCCCATCGGCGCAGATTCTGAAAAACGCTCCCCGGACGAGGATCACCGATTCACTGCTCAGGGGACGAAAGGTGAGCGTGATCACTCATCGAGCTCGAGCTCCCGGCCATGACGGCCGGGAGCGCCGATTGCCAGGGTGTCAGTAGCGGCGTGAGCCGCCGTGGCGGTTGCCGCCGCCGCCACCGGACCGTTCGCGGTCCTGTGCCTCGTTCACCTTGAGAGAGCGGCCGTCGAAGTCGGTGCCGTTCAGCGCCTGCATGGCGCGAGAAGCGTCGGCATTCGACATCTCCACGAAGCCGAAGCCGCGCGGGCGGCCGGTCTCGCGGTCGGTAATCAAGGAGACTTTCTCGACCGTCCCGTGCTTTGAAAACAGGGCGCGCACAGCCTCTTCTGTGGCCGTGAAGGGAAGATTTCCAACGTATAATTTCGTCACTGCGGAATACTCTTGAAAGAAAGCGGTTGGGGCGACAGGTACATCCTGCCTCCTGGTTCGCGGAGCTTTGCGAGGGTGGCAGACATTGGCCGGAAGGCGCGCCGGGAGGCAGCGCTTGGCGCCAAGGCAGACAAGCCGAAAAGGTACGAGCCGGTTCGTAGATTACAGGATTTCGCAGCAGACCGCCGAACTTTTGTGCCGGGGGACCGGCCTTTGCTTGCACTGGCGGTACGGGGCGCGCATGCTGAAATGGCGGGTCGGGCGCGGGATGGCGGCCCGGCCAATCGGGACCAAACACGTGAAC
The DNA here is from genome assembly GCA_049579785.1 of Steroidobacteraceae bacterium. GTDB lineage: Bacteria > Pseudomonadota > Gammaproteobacteria > Steroidobacterales > Steroidobacteraceae > 13-2-20CM-66-19. Next base: position 34,812 of record JBAUOO010000125.1, on the reverse strand, counting down.
AGTATTGCGGCAACGCTTGTCATTCGCGAGCGCTTGCGCCAGCATCTCCTGCCGCATCATGAGCCTTGGCGGCGTCAGGGCGAGTACGCTGGCGGGTGTTTGTGCGACGGCTGCGGCGAGCGCATCACTTCCGCGCAGGCATCGTACGAGGTTGACTTCGCGCCGGGCATCACGCCGCACTCGGTCAGATTGCATCGCGCCTGCTTCGAGATCTGGTTGGGCGAATGCCAGAGCGAACCGCTTTCTTAAGGTAACCGACGCAGGAGCCGAATCGCGTGATGAATCTCAGCCTGATCGATGCTTTCGGTCGGTTCGGCGCCAAACCGACCAGCCGAGTGGGCAGCCTCTCGGCAATGGCGGCGGACGGTGCCATGGTGCTCAACTGTATGTCGGCGCATTTCGGCCACCCCACCCGCGGAGTTTTGCGCTACGAGACCCGGCTTTCCGCCGCACAGGCCGAATCCAAGGTCGTGACGGCGCTGGGCGAGCACCTGACGCGCGCGCGCGATGACGGTCTTCCGGTTCGGATGATCGTCAACCTGACGGAGCGCGAGAAAGCCGGCAAGAGCGGCAGCTATCACATCCGCCCTGATCTGATCGGCAAGGTAGTGGAGTTCGACGGCGACCGCTTCGTGGTCGACTTCACGCGGCCGCAGGCGTCGCGCCCGGCAATCGGCGAAGGCCGTCGCACGTAGTCCCGCTCAGTGGGCCGGTGAGAACACCGCGGTGAGCGTAAAGTGCAGACGCAAGTGACACGGCGGCTTCGACGCGAAGTCGCTCGCACGCAGTCCGCCACATTCGAGCACGCCTTCGATCCGATGTGACGGGTCCTCGACTGCCGCGTGCACGGCCGCGCCCAACTCGAAGCGGCCATCGCAGTCGGCGTACGGACAAGGGAAGGAGAAGTACGCGCGGGCCGGAGGGTGCAGCACGTGCGACTGAGGGACCGGTGTAATCGTCCTGCCGCCCTCAAAACTCAGCTCGAAGCGCAGCTGCTCGACCGCCGGGAACATCGCGCGCAGCTTGGGCGCGGCCTCCTGGTCGCGGCGCAGCTGGGAAGAGCGGTCCTGACGCGTGGCGGCGCCGCGGGCGTAACCGACTCTCATGCCCCGCCACTCACTGTCGGATCGCTCGGGCCGACCGGCGTATCCTGCAACGGCGTCGCGATCTCTTCGGAACCGTTTGGGCGCGTCGTGCGGCGCCGCTGCTTCTCGATCTGGCGAGCCTTCCTGCTCAACTCCTTCTGCTTCTTCGCCTGGCGGTAGTTCGATCTGGGCACGAGGTCTCCTCTGTCATGGCGGATCGGGACGGCTCGGGAGCACTCTACTCCCAATCGGGCCGCATCGGAGCACTTATCATCGGCCGTCCTTATCCGCTCAAGTGAACAGGCGCTTGAGCCGCTCCCAGAGGCCGGCCACCCGCCGACGCCTGCGCGCCAGGTCCACCGCTGCTCCAGCGTCTCACCGCTGGTCAAATCGCGCACGGTCAGCTTGCCCTTGGCGCCGATGGGGGCGAAGCAAGTCGTCGCGAGCCTGTGGCGGGTCGAGGACGAGAGCACCGCGCAGCTCATGCACGGTATGTATCTCGCTCTCGCCGCCAACAGCACGGATGTGGCGGGCGCATTGCGGCAGGGGAGACTTCTCGAACGATCGGTGTACGTCGCGTAGGATGTCGCGGAGCGCGGGCCTCCTGCTGCGGTCCCCGAGCCAATGGGGAGTCGATGAACAAGACAGTCCCGGTCCTAATCGCTACGTTGAGCCTGCTCGCGGTCGTCGCCGCGAGCGCCGATGACCTGATGCCCAAGTCACGGGCGCAAGCGCTTGCCATGGAAGCACAAGATGCTCTGCCGCTCACGCGGTTCTATGATCCGCCGCCGCCCGGTGAGCGCATTCCGGGTACGCTGATCCGCTCGGAGCCATTCAGCGGATACAGCCTGCCGCCGGGAGCGCATGCGGTGCGCATCCTCTATGTGTCGCGCTCGCTCGATGGTGCGCTCGATGCGGTCTCCGGGGTCGTGCTGATCCCCGCGGGTTCACCGCCGCGCGGCGGCTGGCCGGTCATCGCCTGGGCGCATGGCACGAGCGGCGTCGCCCGCATGTGCGCGCCCTCGCTCATGAAGGACGTCGAATACGGGAGCGAGGGCCTCATGCCCATGGTGGCTGCCGGGTTCGCCGTCGTCGCGACCGACTACGCCGGGCTCGGGACACCCGGCCCTCATCAGTACGACAACAAGATTCCGCAGGGCAACGATGTGGCTTATTCGGTGCCGGCCGCTCGCGCCGCGGTGCCATCGCTCGGTCGCCGCTGGGTCGCCATCGGTCACTCCCAGGGCGGTGTCGCGGTGTGGGGCGTTGCCGAGCTCGAGGCGAAACTCGGGGACCCAAGCTACCGAGGCGCGATTTCCGTCGCAGGCGATATGGATTTCGCAAGCTTCGAGGCGCACGACGCGCGCGACTTTGCCACGATCACCAACATGTACTGGCCCTACACCGCATTTGGCGTGAAGGCGAGTTATCCCTCGTTCGACGTGGCGCGAATGCTCTCACCGGCCATGCTCGCGCGCTACAAGGATGTGACGACGAAGGGATGCTGGTATTACGCCTACGCGGCGGCCGCCGAGATCGGTCATCAGGCGGCGGTCCGGCCCGGCTGGAATGAGGCGCCGGAGCTCGCCCGCTACAATCGCGACAGCCGCAGCGCCGACAGGCCCATTCGCGGACCGCTCATGGTGCTGGCCGGTGACGACGACGCCTCGGTGAATTTCGCCAACATCAAGGCGGGTGTCGCGCGGGCCTGCCGTCACCACTTGCCGATCGAGTTCGTGCACCGCCCGGGCCTCGATCATGATCCACTCATGGAGAAGACCATCGACCTGCAGCTTCACTGGGTGCGCGCGCGGCTCGAAGGCAGGCCGTGGAGCAGCAATTGCGGTTCGATCGACGTCGCCGCCGGGCATCCGTTGTAGTTGTCACGACGAATCCGGGTTGGCGGCGGGTCGCGTGGAACGCCAATCTCAATGACCGCGGAATCCGTATCGCGTTATGCGACCATTGAGCCTGAGGTACCGATGACCACGAGAGCGAAGCGTCACCACCCGCGGCAAGGAGCTTTCCGTGAGCTCTCACTGGCTGATTATCAACTCCTGGCACAGTTCCGCTATCTGCTTGCGCGCTTCCTCGCATTCAGTGCCGAGGCCGCTCATGGCGAGGGTCTCGCACCGCGACAGCACCAGGCACTGCTCGCCATCAAGGGCTATCCGGGAGGTGCCAAGGTGACGGTCGGCCACCTTGCCGAGCGACTTGGGATTCGCCACCACAGCGCAGTCGGTCTGGCAGACCGGCTGGTGGAGAGCGGATACCTGGCGCGGCGCGCTGATATCGAAGACAGGCGCCACGCAATCCTGTCGCTCACAGCGTTGGGCGAAAGGGCGCTGGCCGCGCTTTCTGCGGTGCATCGCGAAGAGCTCAGGCGGATCGCGCCGCTCCTCGGGCCGCTTCTGAACCAGCTCGGGCCTTCCGGCAGTCCCTGATCAGCGGCCGCGCGTCGGTGTACTACGCCAGCGCAACAAGATGGCGGAGCGGCCCGCAGGCGCGCTCACCCATCACCAGCAAGCACGGCACCAACGTCGACCGCATTTATATTAGTTGCCATAATCGTAGTATGGATACGACCGGCAGATACAAGCTAAAAGGGCTCTATACCCCCCTCGCGCCCGGAACACCGCTGACCTCACCGTCGCGGGCCGTGCGCGAGCAATACATTGACAATGCCGTCTCGCTGATCATGCGGGCCTGCGTGCCGTAGTCCAGCGACATCGACCCAGCAACGGTCACTCAACACTTTCAGAAACGGGAGGGTCGAAGACGATGCGCAGGAACCGTAGAGCCCGAAGGGCAACCGGCGCGTTGCTCGCCGGTTTGACCGCGCTGGTTGCTGGCTGCGCCGTAGGCCCCGTCTATCATGCGCCCCCGGCCCCCAAGCTCACCGGTTATACCGCAGTCCCGCTCCCTACCACCATCTCCGCTGCGCCTTCGGGCGCCGCCCCGCAGACCCTCGAGTACGGAGCGGTTGTGAAGCGGGAATGGTGGCGGAATTTTGGTTCCCCAGCCTTGGATCGGCTGGTGCAAACCGCGCTCAACCGCAATCCCGGCCTCGACGCCGCCGAGGCGACCCTTAGGGAAGCGCGCTACGACTTCGAGGCCGCGACCGGCGTTTTCTATCCCGAGGTGTCGCTGGGCCTGAGCGGCGAGCGCCTCAAGGAGTCGGGCGCAAGCAGCGGCGGGCTGTTTACCCCGCCGCTTTTCAATCTCTACACCGGTGAAGTGTCCGTGAGCTACGACCCGGACGTTTTTGGGCTGAACCGCCTGGTATCGCGCGGGGCGCAGGCGCAGGTGGACATCGCCGCGGACCAGATGCAGGCCGCGCGCCTCACCCTCGAAGGCAATGTGGTGAACACCGTTTTGGATCTCGCGGCATTGGAGGAGGAAATCGCCGCCGAGCAGAACGACATTCAAGACCAGTCGCAGCTGCTCGAGCTGACGCGCAAGCGCTACGCGCTGGGTGCCGATTCGGAGCTCGCGGTGCTGACCCAGGCCACCCAGCTCGAAAGCACCCGCGCGGCGCTGTCGCAGCTCGAGCTGGCGCGTGACCAGGCGCGCCATCTGTTGGCGCTCTACTTGGGGAAATTCCCGGCTGAGGCGCTCGATCTCGAGACTCCGCGGCTCGCGGCGCTCGAGCTTCCACGAAAGCTGCCGGTAAGCCTGCCCACAGCCCTGGTGCGCCAGCGGCCCGACATCCGAGCCGCCGAGGCGCAGCTGCGCGCCGCCAATGCCGTGGTGGGGGAACAGGTGGCGCGCATGTTTCCTCTGCTGCAGCTTACGGCCGACTATGGCGGCCAGAGCAATTCCTTGGGCAACCTGTTTGATCCCGCAAGCCGCATATGGGATCTGGGAGCAGCGCTGGCGGCGCCCCTTTTCCAGGGTGGCATCCTGGAGGCGCAGAAACACGCGGCCGAGCAGGCCTACGTGGTGGTGTTCGCCAATTACCGCACGACGGTGCTCAACGCTTTCGGCAATGTCGCAGACGTCTTGCGCGCGCTACAGCACGATGCGGTCACCGCGGCGGCCGAGCAGCGGGCGCTGCAGGATGCCAGCCGCGCCTTTGGCTTGGTGCGCACCCAGTATCAGCGCGGGGCGGTGGACTATCTGAGCCTGCTCACCACCGAGGTGCAGTACGACACGGCCCGCATTGCCAACCTCCAGGCGCAGACACGCCAACTTGCAGATACCGCGGCGTTGTACGTGGCCCTGGGCGGCGGGGACGATACGCTTGCCGACCCGCCGCACAACCGGCACCCAGGCAGATCAAAGGACTTCAGCCGATGAGCCCTTCCGAAAAGAATACTGTGCTACGCACCGCGGTGGTGGTCGCCGTCCTGCTCGCGTGCCTGTTCGGCGTCAAGGCCTGGCTCGGGCACCGGGCGCGCGCCGCCCTCGCGCACCACGGAGCGTTCGCCGTCAGCGTTTCCACCGCACCGGTCACCAGCGCGACTTGGCAACAGCAGATTCACGCGGTTGCCAATCTCGTGGCCGTGGAGGGCATCGAGCTGACGCCGCAGCTCGCCGGGCAGGTGACGGGGATTTATTTCCACTCGGGCGAGCACGTGCGCGAGGGGCAGCGACTGATCCAGATTGACGACAGCAATCAGCTGGCCCAGCTTCAAAGCGACCAGGCCACGGTCGAGCTCGGGCGCATCAACTACGAACGGGCGGCCGGCCTGTTCAAGGCGAACGCCACCAGCAAGGCGAGTCTCGACAGCGCTCAAGCGGCCTTTGCGAGCGCCAAGGCGGCGGTGACCAACGATCGGGCGACGCTCGCCAAGCTCGCGCTGAGCGCGCCGTTCTCAGGTCGGATCGGAGTGCGTCAGGCGAGTCTGGGACAGTACCTGACGCCGGGCACACCGGTGGCCGAGCTCAATGCCTGGGATCCGCTGCGCGCCGAGTTCACGGTGCCGCAGGATCAACTCGCACTCGTGCATGAAGGACAGCAGGTGCAGATCAGCGTCAACACCTATCCGGACCGGCAGTTCCCGGCACGAGTGACCGCCATGGGCTCGCAGGTGGACCCCGCCACCCGCAATCTCACTGTGGAGGCCACCGTGCCCAATCCGCAGTATCTGCTGCGGCCAGGCATGTTCGGGGAGGCCGGGCTGCTCGCCGGCAAACCGCGCAGCGTGCTGGTGGTACCCGCGGTGGCCATCACCTACAACACCTTTGGAGACTACGTGTACGTGGTTGAGCGCCAGGGCGCCAAGGGCCGAGCGCCGCTCGCGATCGCCACGCCCGTGCGCACCGGCGCTACGCGCGGCAGTCTGACCGAAGTCCTCTCGGGACTGCAGCCAGGAGAGACGGTGGTGACCGCCGGACAAATCAAGCTGCACAGCGGGATGCCGGTGGACATCCGCAACACCGCCGCCGTCCACTGAGGCGCAGAGCGCGATGCGATTTACCGACATTTTCATCCGTCGTCCGGTACTCGCGACGGCGCTCAACCTCGTGATCCTGCTGCTCGGCTTGCGGGCGTGGACGGCGATGACCGTCGAGGAATACCCGCAGGTGACCAGTACGCTGGTCACTGTGACGACGGCCTATCCGGGCGCGGATCCCAAAACCGTGCAGGGTTTCGTAACCTCGCCCTTGGAGCAGTCCGTCGCTGCAGCCCCCGGCATCGACTACATGACCTCCTCGAGCGCCGAGGGCTTGTCCACCATCACCGTGTACATGAAGCTCGACTATGACCCCAACGCGGCGGTCGCGCAGATCCTCGCCAAGGTGCAGCAGGTCCAGAATCAGCTGCCCACCGGCACGCAACCGCCCGTGATCAACGAGACCGTCGGCGACACGACAGCGCTCATCTATCTGGCTTTCTACAGCAAGACGCTCAACCAGCAGCAGGTCAACGATTACGTGCTGCGGGTGGCGCAACCGAAGATTCAGGGCGAACCCGGCGTCGGCCAGGCGCAGATCGTCCCCGCCGGCACCGGCCCGAGCGGCAACAGCTTCGTGTTGCGCGCGTGGCTGGATCCCGACAAGCTGGCCGCCTACAACCTCACGCCGGCGGACGTGGCCGCGGCGCTGGCCAGCAACAATTACATCAGCGCCGTCGGGCGCACCAAGTCCCAGTACATCGCCCGCACCATCACTGCGGAAACCTCCCTCGACGATCCCGCGCAGTTCCGCCGGATGGTGGTGGCCAATCGGGGCGGGACGCTGGTGCGTCTGGGCGACGTGGCGCGGGTCACGCTCGGGGCGGAAAACTACAATCAGTCGGTGTTCTACGACGGCACGCCTGCGGTGTTCATCGGTGTGTTTGCCACGCCCGGCGCCAACAGCCTGACGGTCGCCGACGGCGTACACCGGGCGTATGCCGAGTTGCGCCGCGCGCTCCCTCCCGGCATCCAGGCGGCGATCCCCTATGACGGCAGCACCTACATCCAGCGCTCCATCCACGAGGTGATGCTCACCATCGCCATCACGTTGGCGGTGGTGGTGGCGGTGATCTTCCTGTTCCTGGGCTCGCTGCGTTCGCTGCTGATTCCGGCGGTGGCGATCCCCTTATCGGTGATCGGCGCCGGCCTCCTGATGATCGCCATGGGCTACTCCATCAACCTGCTGACGCTGCTTGCGGTGGTGCTGGCCATCGGGCTGGTGGTGGACGACGCCATCATCGTGGTGGAGAACATCCACCGCCACATCGAAGAGGGGAGCCCGCCGCTGCAGGCGGCACTCGTGAGCGCCCGCGAGCTGTCCGCACCCATCATCGTGATGGCGACGACGCTCGCGGCGGTGTTTGCGCCCATCGGGCTCACCGGCGGGTTGACCGGAACCCTGTTCTCCCAGTTTGCCTTCTCGTTGGTGTTCACGGTGGCGATCTCGGCGATCGTGGCGCTCACTTTCTCGCCGATGCTTTCCTCCAAGGTGCTGCGACACAGCAAACCGCGGGGCCTCGCCCAAGCCTTGGATGCGGGATTCAATCGCTTGCGCCGGGCCTACGACCGCTCGCTGTCGGGCGTGCTCGAGGTGCGCACGGCGGTGCTCGTGGCCGTGGCGGGCCTGCTGATCGCGATTCCGGTGATGTTCGTCGGCATCCCCGGTGAGCTCGCGCCCATTGAGGACCAGGGCATAATCCTGGCGGCGGTCACGGCTCCGCCGACCGCCACTCTCGCCTATCTGAACAAATATTCGGTGCAGATGCGGCGGCTGTTCGACAGTTTTCCCGAAACCAAGCAGGTGTTCCAGATCAACGGCATTTCGCTGACCGGCGGCGGCGGCAACAACTCCGCGGTCAACGGCGTTAAGCTGGTGGACTGGAGCAAGCGCTCGCGCAGTCAGATGCAGCTCCTGCCCCTGGCGCAGGCCAAGCTCAACCAGGTCACCGGAGTGCAGGCCGCGGCTTTTGAAAAGCCCACCCTGCCGGGTTCGCCCACCGGCTTCCCCGTGCAGTTCGTGCTCACCTCGAGCAGCCCCTATACCAGGATCAACCAAGTGGCTGACACGTTCATCGAAACCGCCATGAAGAGTGGACTGTTTACGTTCATGACCAAGGATCTACGCTATGACAATCCGCAAGTGACGGTGAGCATCAACCGCAACATGGCGGGGACGCTCGGGGTGAGCATGGCGGACATCAGCCAGAACCTGGGCGCTCTGCTCAGCGGCAACTATGTGAACCGCTTCGACCTGAACGGCCGGAGCTACGAGGTCATTCCTCAGGTGCCGGACCGGTTCCGCGCCAACCCATCGCTGCTCGGCCGATACTACATCAACAACAGCAGCGGCCAGCTCCTGCCCCTTTCCACGCTCATCTCGACGCAGACCAGCGTGCAGCCGGAATTCCTGCCGCAGTTCCAGCAGCTCAATGCGGCGACCATCGAGGGCGTCATGGCATCCGGCGTGACCCTTGGCCAGGCGCTGGCGTATCTCAAGAGCGAGGCAGGCAAGCTGCCCACGGGCTTCGGCTACGATTATGCCGGTCAGTCACGCCAGTATATCCAGCAGGGCAACAGCTTCCTCGTGACCTTCCTCCTAGCGATCATACTGGTGTATCTGCTGCTCGCCATGCAGTTCGAGAGTTTTCGCGATCCCCTCATCGTGATGGTGACAGTGCCCATTGCGGTCTCCGGAGCGTTGCTGTTCATGTATTTTGGCGCGGCCAGTCTCAATATCTACACGGAGGTGGGCATCATCACGCTCATCGGCCTGATCACCAAACAGGGCATTCTCATCGTGCAGTTCGCCAACGTGATCCAGGAAACCGAGGGGCTGGACCGGCGCGCCGCGGTGCAAAAGGCCTCCAGCATCCGCCTGCGGCCGATCCTGATGACCACGGGTGCCATGGTGTTCGGCGCGGTTCCCCTGATCCTTGCCACCGGTCCGGGCTCGGTGAGCCGCTTTGATATGGGCTTGGTGATCGCCACGGGCCTTGCGATCGGCGCGCTGTTCTCCCTCTATGTCGTGCCGGTGATCTACACCTATCTCGCAACCGTCAAGGAGAGGCGTGCAGAGCCGCTTGTCCCCGCGCCCCAGATTGCCTTGCACCACGGCCAGCAACCGACTCGGGAACCAAATCCATAGAATTCGGGCTGCGGCCGTCCGAATTCAAGCAATCGAAGGAAGGATGAGATCCTCGGCACTTCGCGGGCGCGGATGCTCGCGCCATCGCGCATCGGGTGATGCCGGCTGAGAGATTTGAACTCCCGACCAACGGTTTACAAATTGGAGCCGGCGACGATGCTCAGAAGTTAGGAGTTGTCACGATAAATTTAAGTGCTTTGTTTTCCTTGATATTTTCTTAAACCCGCCGCGGGGCGTCCGTTGCAGTTGTCAGAACGAAGCACTACTGAGCACCACAGAGTCCCACAAAACTCCCACACAACAAACTCTCCATTTTGCGCCTGTATCCACCAGCTTTCCGGACCGGGAGTTGAAGAACGCTCTACGCCCGGTACATCCGAGATCATCTCGCAATGCTTTCCATGAGCCTCGAGAGAGCCGTGGCGAGTGCTTGCACCGCCCCCGGGTCGGGCAGAGGAAATCTCAGGTACTGGCGCCCAGTCCGCGCGTCTCTCTCGACCCACGATGGCTTCGCGCTCGACGCTGGCGGCTCGGCGGTGCCGCCGTTTGAGGCCGCCGACAGTACCTGAGCCAGCTGGAGACCGGCTTGAAGTAGCGGCGCCCACGGGTTTTGCGCCAGCCCCTGGGTTAGCACGGGCTCCGCTGCAGCAGGTACCCCGGTCAGTCGCTCCGAGACCGAGGGCCCGGCGGAAGCCCTGGTCGCGTCCGGAGCTGCCGCGGCGACCTGTGGCTCGACTGCCGGAGCCGGCGTATTGGAGGGTCTCGAGGTGGCAGCATCGGCGTCGGACTCCGCGGCACTGTCAGGTTGAGCCCTGCGACGCCCGGAAAGCGCTTCGGGTGCGGGTGCCGGCGGGGCTTCGGCACTGGAGATCCGGGTAACAGCCTCCACGCTCTCCATGAATTTCGAAAGCCGCGTCCCACCGAGGAAGACCTCGCTGTCTCCGCCATCCAGAACCCCGGCAAAGAGCGATTTCTTGAAGGCGAGTAGCGAGAGCATCCGCTGCTCGATCGTTCCCTCGGCCACGAAGTTGACGACATTGACGCCGTGCGCCTGTCCCAGGCGGTGTACCCGGCCGATGCGCTGCTCGAGCACGGCGGGATTCCACGGCAGGTCCATGTTGATGATGGTGGAAGCGGCATGCTGCAAGTTGAGACCCACACCACCGGCATCCGTGGACAGAAACACTCGGCAACCCGGGTCTTCGCGGAAGCGATCGACCAGAGCGCCCCGCTGCGCGCTCGGCACGCCGCCATGGAAGAGCACGTGGCCCCAGCGCTTTCGCCTCAGTCGACGGATGATGAGCTCGTGGGTGGCGATCCAGGAGCTGAAAATCACGGCCTTGGCCTCGGGGCGCTCGAAGAGCTCCTCGAGGATCGTGGCGAGCTCGTCGGCCTTCACGCCGTAATCGGTCCGCTTGTCGAGAAGATATGTGCTGTTGCAGGACATCCTCATGTTCTGCAGCGCGCAGGTGAGGCGACGCTGGTCGGCGTCCGAGAGAAATCCGGTCTTGCGCCAGCGGCTCACGATCCGATCGACGATCTCCGCATTCTCCTCGTGGTGGCGCATTTGCTCTTGAGTCATCTCGACGAAGAGCGTCTTGTCCACGCGAGATGGCAACTGCGAGAGCACCTCGGCCTTGCGACGGCGCAGCAGGACAGGCTCCAGCGTCTTGCCAATGCGATTGAGTCCGCGGTAGCCAATGACGCGGCCCGCCTCATCCAGGGTCTGGTGCTCGTGCCGCAGCCGCCACGTGGGACCCAGGCGATAGCGATCTACGAACTGCACGATGGAAACGAGCTCTTCCAGCCGATTCTCGAGCGGCGTGCCGGTCAGCACGATGGCGTACGGCGTCTCGATGCGCTTCAAGGCGCGCGCGGCCACCGTGTTCCAGTTCTTGACCCGCTGCGCCTCATCGACGATGACCACATCCGGCGACCAGCGTCCGATGAGATCGAGATCCTTCGACAGGACATCGTAGTTGGTAATCTTGCAAAAGGACTGCTGCGCATACTGTGCCTCCCGCGCGGAGCGCAAGCCGCCGATCACTTGGCTCCGCCGGTCGGTGAAGCGCACGAACTCCCGCTGCCACTGGTGCTTGAGCGAGGTCGGACAGACGATGAGCACCCGCTCGGCGCCGAAGTGCCGCGCAAAGAGTTCTACTGCCGCGATCGCCTGGATGGTCTTGCCGAGGCCCATCTCGTCGCCGATCAGACAGCGCCCGGCACGGGCGGCAAACAGCGCGCCATCCGCCTGGTAGGGATAGAGCTCGGCCTTCAGCAGGTTGCACAGAGCGAGACTCGCGCCACTCTCGGGATAGGCGCTGTCGATGATCCGCCGCCGATCCTCGGCGTCGCGGATCTGCGCGACGAAGCCGAGCACGTCCTCGTAGCAGCGCACCTCATGATCGCAACGCTGGCCCTCCGCGAGGAAGCTCTGGAGTGCGGTCATCTGCGCTGCAGCCAGCACTCCGGTGGGAGGTCCGCGAAAGAGACGCGCCGCACGCCGCGACAGCGACGGGGGACAATCCAGTCCCGCGCGAAACCGCACATGCCGCTCCGCGCCATACTGCAGATAGATCTCGCTGTAGCGGGGCCTGAACCCTTGCGCGAGCGCCCGCCGACCGCCCCGCTTGCGCTCGAGTCGGCTGAGAATGAACTCGATGTGCTTGCAGGTCCCGAGATCGTTGGTGGAGAAGTCCGGACAGGAACAGAAGTTCTCCCCAGGGCCGACACCACGGATCGCCACGCGGTAGCGGCTGCTTCGGTGGGGGTTCTCCACCGCGAACTCGGAGAAGACGGGCTCGGTGCCGAGGTTCTTCCACTTGAACGCCTGGACGCGGCCGAACTGGCGCCGTAGACCCCGCTGCCACTCCTCGACCGCCATGCCACTCGGGCGGCGCAGGTGCGAGAGCTTGGGAGCTTCCGCCGCCCGGTGGGAGCGACCTCGGCGTCGCGCCCGTGAATCCCGATTACTCGCCATTGCGAAGAGCGCCTCTGATTCCGGAGGAGCGCTCATGGTACCCACTTGGCCGCCCTGATGGCATGGCGCAGGGACGGTAAAATCCCCGCACGGACGAGCGACGGCAGGAATCGCGGGATGGGATCGCTGCTCCTTCCGTCAGCGCGCTCGATCACGGAATCGCCATGAGTAACGCCGAATTCGAGCTGGCGGAGCAGTTCGCCCTTAATACGCGCAAGCACTGCTTCGTGACCGGGCGGGCCGGCACCGGCAAGACGACATTACTGCGCAAGCTGGTGCAAGGCACGCAGAAGAATGTCGTCGTCGTTGCGCCTACCGGCGTCGCCGCGGTCAACGCAGGCGGCGTCACGATCCACTCGATGTTCGGCCTGCCACTCACCTGCTTCGCGCCGACCGACGAACCCGTGGATCCCGGCATCGCCACGAACCGCCGCCTGCTGACGGAGCATCTGCGGCTGCGCGCGGAGAAGCTGCACGTGCTCCGCGAGCTCGACCTGCTCATCATCGACGAGATCAGCATGGTGCGCTGCGATACCTTCGATGCGATCGACCTCGTGTTGCGCAGGGTGCGTGGAAGCCGTCAGCCGTTCGGCGATGTGCAGGTGGTCCTCATCGGGGACATCCATCAGCTCCCGCCGGTGGCGAAGGAGGCCGAATGGGGCGTACTGAGACGCTATTACCGCAGCCCCTACTTCTTCGACGCTCTGGTGTGGCCGCAGCTCGATGCGGCGCACATCGAGCTGCAGACGGTCTATCGTCAGCGCGACGCGCGCTTTCTCGCCCTCCTCGAGCACATTCGGCACCGCCGGCTCGACCCGGACGACGAGAGCCTCCTTCGGGAGCGGTACGACCCGCACTTCAAGCCACAGGGGCCGGGTTTCATCCTCCTGACCACCCACAACCGCCAAGCTGACAGCGTCAACGCGTCAGAGCTCTCGGCGCTCCCTGACAGAGCACATTCCTTTGCCGCCGAGATCGACGGTGAGTTTCCGGAGACACTCTATCCCTGCGATCGAGTACTCGAGATCAAGGTCGGCGCGCAGGTCATGTTCATCCGCAACGACACGGAGGCAGGCGCGTACTACAACGGCAAGCTTTCCACGGCAAGGAGGATTCGCGGGGGCGAGATCACGGTCGTCTTCCGGGATTCCGGGGCGGACTACACTCTGCATCGCGAGACCTGGGAGAACATCGGCTATTGTCTCGACGAGAACACCGGCAAGGTCGAAAGAAAAATCCTCGGCACGTTCAGCCAATACCCGCTGCGACTCGCGTGGGCTATCACCATCCACAAGAGCCAGGGACTGACATTGGACAAAGTGATAGTAGACGCCGGCCGCTCGTTCGCCACAGGACAGGTGTACGTGGCGCTTAGCCGCTGCCGCTCGCTCGAGGGGATGGTCCTGCGCTCGCTCATCACCGCCGCCGCCCTGCGCGAGGACCCGCGCATCGACGCATTCAGCGCTTCGCATCAGGCCGTCGGCGAACTGCTGCGCGCGCTCGAAACGGGGAAGGCCGAGTACGCCGGCCATCTGCTGCAGCGGCTGTTCTCCTTCTCGAGGCTATCGGCTCACCTTGCCGAATGGCGCGAGCGGATGGACACCACCTCGAGCCTTCCGGAGCGAGATCAGGCAAACGCGCTGCAGGAGCGGATCTGGCAACAGTTGACGGAGATCGAAGAGACGGCGGCGAGATTCCGGCGCCAGCTGCGCCGCTTGGCCGAGGAGGCTGGAGGCGTGGCGGGCGGCCTCCCGGTCCTAACGGAGCGTTGCGATAAAGCCATCGAATACTTCACCGGGCGGCTCGCCCTGGAGATTCTCTCCCCATTGCGCGAGCACATCGGATCTCTCCGCGGCAAGAAAAAGCTCAAGCGCTACTTCGCTGACGTGGAGGCCCTCGAGAGGTCCTGTCAGGACAAGATCGAGGCGCTGTACGGCGCCCAGCTCCTCGGTCGGCGCCTACACACCGGCACGCCGCGCCATTCGAGGCGAGGACTGGTACGCGGCGTCGAGACAAGCCCAGCCACCACTGCAGGCCGGAGACACACGGAGAAGGGAGGGACAATCCGGGAAACGCTTCGCCTGCATCACGAGCACAAGACGCCAGCGGAGATCGCTGCGCTCCGCGCTCTCACGGTGGACACGATCAAGAGCCATCTCACTCGCCTGATCGCCAGCGGAGAGGTCGAGGTCCACGAGGTGCTTCCCGCCGAGATGATCGGCGCAGTCGTGGCCTTCCTAGAGTCGCACGGGGATGCGAGCCTGACGGAGATCCATGCCGGCACGGGCGCTCACTTCGACTACAACGACCTACGCATGATCGTGGCCCACTGGTCGCGGGCTCCATCCATGAGCCCAAAGCTTTCCGCTGCGAATCCTTACCTGCGCGATCGCGAGCTCCGAGAGCGCACCGTAGTCCAATCTGTCGCCACATCTTCAGCAATCGAGGGAATCCGGACGCCCTTCAAGCGACGTGCGAAGACCCGCCCTAGGCTCCTGAGATCTAAACTGAAGAGTTCCTAGCCGACGACGTCAGCGTCCGCGCGATCACCGCCCGGAACACCGCGGTCATCGGCTCGTAGTCGCGGTCCATCGCCGCGGGCACAGCAGCGATATAAGCCCGCTTTCTTCGCGCCTCGAATCCCGCCAAAGTCGAGCGCGGGTAAACCCGCCTGTTGACCGTTCGAGTTGGCCGGGGTGCGGAACTCACGCCCGGCTGCTGAGGACGGTGTGGAATTCTTGCTAGGGGTAGCGCGGGAAAATCAAGGCCACCACCAGAATATGGAAGCCATGGCAATTGATGGGATAGATCAAGTATCGCTACTGAAATATCCAAGTGACGCTTGCGATGCATATTTTAATAGATATACTTAATCTTATGGATCAATATCCACATAAGTTCTCATTCAAGGAGGTCCTGGCCAAGCTGCCCCGCGGCGAGCCGCTTGCCACCGCCGCCCTCCGAGAGTACGGGGTCAGCGAATTCCGGGCCTCCGACCTTGCGCGCAGCGGATGGCTCACCCACCTTGGCCGCAGCGTCTACATGCTGCCCGGTGATACGCTCTCCCGAGACGGCTGCCTCGCATTCCTCGCCCACCGCGTGGCCGGCTTTCACGTCGGTGGCAAGACGGCGCTCGACTGGCGCGGAATCCGCCAGAACGTGAGTTTCAGAGAGGCGCTGACATTATGGGGAGATGAACCCAAGCGGTTGCCCGCCTGGTTCACCGAGCGCTTTTCCAGCCGGTATCAGGCGACTCAGCTATTCGATAGCCGACTCCCCAAGGGAACCGGCCTACACTCTCTTCCGGCCGGCCGCTCCGACGTGCTCGTCTCCGTGCCCGAGCGCGCCCTCCTCGAACTCCTGAGCGATGTCGGGAAAACTCAGCCGCTCGAGGAAGCGCGGCAGCTCGTCGAGCTCCTTCATACCCTGCGAGAGAAGGTGCTGGACCAGCTGCTCGCACACACCACAAGGATCAAAGTCGTCCGCCTGGCCGAGCTCCTCGGACGAGAGCTTGATCTACCCTGGGCGGCAACTGCCGCGCGGCATAGCCAGCGCATCGGCGGGGGAAAGCGCTGGGTCACCGTTACGAAATCCGGCGAGCGTCTTGACCTAAGGCGGCCATGAACCAGCAACACGTCGACACCGTGCGCTTACTGCTGGCCGTAGCTCCGGCGGTATTCCGCTCGCCGCGCTTCGCACTCAAGGGCGGCACGGCTCTGAATCTGTTTGTGCATGACATGCCGCGACTCTCCGTCGACATCGACGTCGTCTTCACCGATCACACTCTCAATCGCGAAGAGGCGCTGAGAGCGATCGGAGCAGATCTCAAGACTGCCAAGTCCGCGGTCTCTGCATTGGGCTTCCGAGCTCACCTTCCCACCGCGAAGGGAGGCGAAATCGTCAAGCTGCTCGTCGAAGGAAACGGACAGCGGATCAAGATCGAAGTCAATTTCGTCCTTCGCGGGACCGTGCTGCCGGTAACCCAACGCCCTCTCGTATCGAGGGCGCAAGAACTTTTCACGGCCGACGTCACCCTTCCTGTCCTGGACCTTCCCGAGCTCTATGGCGGCAAGCTCGTCGCCGCGATGGATCGACAGCATCCCCGAGACATGTTCGACGTGCTGCAGATGCTCGACCGCTTCGGATGGCACTCGCCTTTCGTCGATTGCTTCGTTGCGTATCTTGCCGGCCACAATCGCCCGGTTCATGAGGTGCTGTTTCCTAACAGACTACCGCTCGAGCCTGCCTTCTCGAACGAATTCGCGGGTCTGACCACCGACGAGATCGCCCTGGAGACGCTCGAGCAAACTCAAGGTCGCCTGATAGATGAACTGCCACGTGCTTTGACCTCGCGTCATCGCGAGT
The DNA here is from genome assembly GCA_049579785.1 of Steroidobacteraceae bacterium. Classification (GTDB taxonomy): domain Bacteria; phylum Pseudomonadota; class Gammaproteobacteria; order Steroidobacterales; family Steroidobacteraceae; genus 13-2-20CM-66-19. The sequence continues at coordinate 17,835 of JBAUOO010000125.1, read as the reverse complement.
TCCTGCTGTCGCTTGTGAGTGCTGAACCGGAATGGGATCTGATGCCCTTCGCCACCCTGCAGCATCTCCCTGCGCCGCAGTGGAAGCTGATCAATTTGCGTAAGCTGAAGATGCGCAATCCCGGCCGGTTTTCCGCTCAACATGACGAGCTGGCATCACGATTCGCGAATCTTCCACAACCGGTTTGATCGGCGCACCATACGAGACCCCGGAGCGACAACGACTTGAACTGGACTGGAGCGCGAAAGCCGAAGATACCGAAGACTCCATCACCTGGGCTGGGCGGCCAGTTAGGGCGCATTCCAACCGTGCACCGCGCACGGTATTTGAACCGATGGTCGCCCCCCCGCTGACAAGCCGCCGTGACATGGCCGCTCCGGGTAAGCCCTTGAGGACACTGGGAATGATGCCGGCTGAGAGATTTGAACTCCCGACCAACGGTTTACAAAACCGCTGCTCTACCACTGAGCTAAGCCGGCGCCGAGAAGAGGGACCCGAGAGGCGTTTCGAGCGGCCGATTGTACCGGTCCCGGCGAGATCACAGCACGGACGGCTGCTTCCTTTCTTTCAATACGATGCACGGCACCGGTCCGCCCGGCTTGCAGAGCGGCAGCCCCGCCTTGGACATGGGAGATGACGAGGACGCCGCCGTTGGCGGCGCGGCCGCGGGCGGTGCCGGGGCGGACGAAGCCGGTGCTTGCGGCTGGGATGACGCCGGCATCGACGATGGGGCCGAGGGACAGGGCTGCAGGCTGATGGGCGAGCTGCCGCCGTCGGGCTCCAAAGCCGAGACGTCCTTGAGCGGCACGGCCACCATGGGGTTCGCGAGCGTGAGATCCAGCCAGTAGACCGTGCCCGGCAGCATCCGCTCGCTCATCGCGGGCCTGAAGCCCAGGGTGCGCACTGCTCTCGCACGACGCGTCGCCCGAACTTTGTCGGTGAAGAGACCAAGCGACACCCGGCGGCCGCCGGCATCGGCGGGCATCGCCTCGGCATCATCGATGCCGGCCCGCTCCAGTCGGTGCAGCACCCGCATCTCGGCGGCATCGGTGCCGAAGCCCTCGAGGTACACCCAGAACCGGCGCACCGCGGGGTCTTCCACGGCCCGCTGCTGCGGCGCGAAGCTCTTCGCCTTCAGCAACGCCGCCGCCTGAGCCGCAGTGGCCGGACCGTCGAACGGCCCTACCGAGACACACGCCTGTGCGGCCTTCTCCAAAGCCATCTTCTGCGCCGCCACCAATGCCGCGCGCTTGTCCGGCGGCAACTCCGCTACGAGTGTGAGGCGCGGCAATCCGGCGATGGAGCTCGGTGGCGGCGGAGCGGGCACGTCGACCCATTCCGCCCATCCGAAGAAAAGCAGGTTGGCGAGCAACAGGGCGAGGGCGACGACACGCACGGCGCGGATTGTAGACCCGTCCCTAACCGCCGACACACCAGGCGGCGAGTCCCTCGAGCACGAGATCCGGCACGAGGACGCCGGCGCTTTCGATCAATGGCTGAAGAGCCGCCGCGCCCCCTCCGGTCAGCACGAGCTGCGGCGTGCGGCCGACGAGTCCCTTCGCCTCGCTCACCGCCCGATCCACCGCCGCGGCGGCGGCGTAATTGGCCCCCTGCTCCATCGCTGCGCGTGTCGAGCGTCCAAAAAGCGCGCGTCCCCGTCCGCTCGCGCCGCCCTGCGCGCGCCGACGAATGCCATTCGTGCCTTCGAGCAGGCTCGCGACCATGAGCGACGGCGCCGGAATGATCGCCCCGCCGCGATGGTGGCCATCCGCCCCCACGAGATCGATCGTCAGGGCGGTGCCAACCGCGACCGTGCACACAGGGCGCCGGGCGAAGCGCCAGTGCGCGGCGATCATCGCGAGGAGTCTGTCGACCCCGAGTCGCCAGGGATCGATGTAGGCGATGGTGACTCCGCAGGCGCGCCGGCGCGTCGTGACCTGCTCCGGAGTTGGGGCTGCGGCCAAGTAGGCACCCGCCGCGAGCGCGTCACTCACGTCGTCGGGTGCAACACTCGCCACCAGGATGCGATCGATATCACGGCGCGAGCCGATCACGCGGCGCGCAAAATCCTGCGCCTCCCAGCCCGAGTACTCGGCCGCCCGCGCCTTTTCGAGGCGCTCGCCGGTGAACCAGGCCCACTTGATCCGGCTGTTGCCGATGTCGATGAGGAGAGCCCTCACGCGATCGCCCTCACGGTCACATCCCCCGAGACGAAACGCCTGACGCCATGGGGCGTCTCGAGGACGAGCGCCCCATGCAGATCGATGCCGCGCGCCAGCCCCCGCGCCACGCCCTCGAGCGTATGCACGTCGACCTGGTGGCCGCGCAGGGCATCGGCGCTGCGCCACTCTTCCATGAAGGGCCGTAATCCTTGCTTTTCGAAGGCGAGAAGTCCCCGCACCGCCTGATCGATGAGCGCCGCGGCGAGCGCGTTGCGTGAGGGCTGCTTGAGACCCGCGCTGACGATGTCGATCGCCGCGACGCCGGTCTCACCAATCCTCTGCAGGAGCTCCGCACCGAGCGCCACGTTGAGGCCGATCCCGATGACGACGTTGGCAGGTCCGGCCGACTCCGCCCGCAGCTCGATGAGGATCCCGCCCAGCTTCTTGCCCTCGACCAGGATGTCGTTCGGCCATTTGAGGGCTGCGCTCTCCACTCCCGAGTCTCGCAGCGCGCGCAGCGCACAAACCCCGATGGCGAGCCCGAGCGCGCCGATCTCGTGCGGAACTTCGCGGAATGTCCAACCGAGCGACAGGCAGATCGAGCCGCCGGGCGGCGCGAGCCAGGCCCTTCCCCGCCGGCCGCGGCCCGCCGTCTGATACTCCGCGAGGAAGGCATCACTGACTTCGAACGGAGAGTTGGGACGGGCGAGCAGCACACTGTTGGTGGAATCGACCGTCCAGGCCGTCTCGATGCCCCGAACGTGCCTGCGCACGGCAGCGGGCAGGAGTTGCGTGATACGAGCCGCATCGAGCGCATCGCTTCCCGAGCGCAGCCGATAACCGCGATTGCGCACCGCGTGCAGGGTCGCGCCGAGCTCGCGCAGCGACTCCACGGCCTTCCAGACGGCGCTCCGGCTCACGCCGAGCGCTTCCGCGAGTTGCTCGCCGGAATGAAACTCCCCGTCAGCCAGCTCGGCGAACACTCGGGCGACGAGCGGCAGGGCCTCTTGCTCGGCGGATGGCGATTGCGCCGTGGTCTTCGTCATGACATCGCGAGCCGCCACTCAGCGGCGCCCCCTGCCGGCACCCAAGAGCCAGAGCCTACGCGCCCGCGGCTCCGTGCCCCCTCGCATCCGCGAGAGGTTCGGGCGGTGGGTATATAGAATGAGGAGCGCACTCGCCACCGCAAAGGTGAGCAGCGGCGCTCGGGGCGCGACGTGACTCGCCGCGCTCGCGAGCGCGAAGGTCGCCGCTCCGAGGATGGAAGCCAGCCCGATGTAGCCAAACACGATTACCGCCGCGAGCCACACGGCGAGCATGGGCGCCAGCAGGACCGGCGAGACGCCCAGCACGGCGCCGATGAGCGTGGCAACGCCCTTACCGCCCTTGAGCCCGTGCCAGAGCGGGTAGACATGTCCCAACATCACCGCGATCCCGCACACCGCGACCGACCAGGCGCGCCATTGCGGCGGCGCCTCCGCAAGACCCGGTAGCCGGGCCGAGGCCAGAAGCGCGGTCGCGACCCAACCCTTGCCGATGTCGATCAGAAGCACCCAGAAGGCGAACGTCTTCCCCTGGGTGCGCAGCGCATTGGTCCCGCCGGCATTGCCGCTGCCCAGGCGGCGGATATCGATGCCGCCGCGCAGCCGGCCGACGAGGAGGCTCCCGATGATGGAGCCGAGGAGATAGCCGAGCGTGGCCTTGACGAGAAGCTGGATCATGCGGGCAAGAACACCTCGGCCAGCATGCAACGCACGCCGCCGCCGGCCAACCGCTCGATGGTCGGCACCGGCACCGCAAGCACCTGGTCCGTGCACGCCGAAAGTCGAGCGAAGGCCTGCGGGGCGAGCGCATGCCGCGCCGCATCCGACATGACGAGCACGCGGGAATCCCCGAGCGCCTCATCCCAGGTTCCGAGCTCCAGCATATTGCCGGCGAAGCGCTCGATCGCGTCGTGCCCAAGCTCGATGACCTCCCGCCCGGTACCGCGCAGACGCTCGAGGACTCGTTCGCGATCGGCCGCAACGATGGCCTCGGTTCCGACCACGGCCAGCCTCTCACCGATGCAGAGCAGCACGTTGGTGTGATAGAGCGGTATGCCCGCGCGGTCCACGGCAGCGAAGATCATCGGCTCGTAGCCAAGCTCGCGGCACCACTCCTCGACCACCGCGGCATGAGTGCGCGGCGAGAGGCAGGCGTAGGCGGTGCGCTCGATGTGATCGAGCACGAGGCTCCCGGTGCCCTCGAGGTAACGGTTCTGCGCCTCATGCGAACTCAGGTCGAGAATCCTCGACACCTTGAATCCCAGACGAGCCGCAACCGCCTCGATCACGTCCTCGCGCCTCTCGCGCCGGCGGCTCTGCGCCTGCATCGGATAGAGCACCACGGTCCCATCTTCATGAAAGCTCACCCAGTTGTTGGGGAACGCCGCATCGGGCTTTGCCGGCTCGGGCGTATCCTCCACGAGACACACCTCGACCCCCTCACTCGCGAGCGCGGCCGCAAGCGCCTGATGCTCCTGGCGCGCGAGCGCCGCCTCCCCGCCGCCTGGCGAGACCGGCGCCCGCTGCAGCGTGTTGGTGGGGGCGGTGTCCGGGTTGTAGCCGAAGCTCACGGGACGCACCATGAGGACCGCCTCGGCGCACTGGCGGCGCGGGCCGCGCAGATCGGCGCCAGGCTGTGCGTCCGGAGTGTCGCTGCTCATAGGCGGATTCTCGCACGATCCTGGCGTCCCCCGGATCCCGGGCGTATTCTGGCCGGCGCGCTCCCGCGAATAACAGCGAGCCTGTAGAGGGGCCTGCAGAAGGGGAAGGCTGATGGAGCCGACGACCGCAACGCTGCCACTGTCGGACCGCCCCGCGGTCGGCCGGATCTTCATCCGCCGGCATAGCCTCGCAGTGCGGATCCTGCACTGGGTGAACTTCATCACCCTCACCATCATGCTAATGAGCGGGCTGCAGATCTTCAATGCGCATCCGGCGCTCTACTGGGGCAAGACCTCGCATTTCTCCCGCCCCGTTCTCAGCATGGGCGCGATGCAGGACGATCAGGGCCACGCCTGGGGTGTGACCACCGTCGGCTCCCATACGTTCGTGACGACGGGTGTGTTCGGCTGGTCCAAGGGGAGCGAGGGCACGTACACGGAGCGCGGCTTCCCGACCTGGGCGACGCTCCCGGGAGAGCAATGGCTCGCCATGGGACGCGCCTGGCACCTCTTCTTCGCCTGGATCCTGGTGCTGAACGGCACCTTCTATGTGCTCTTGGGTCTTGGGTCCGGGCACCTGCGCCGCGACCTTTGGCTCACGCGCACCGACTGGCGGCGGCTGGGGCATTCCTTCATCGAGCACGTGCGCCTGCGCTTTCCGAAGGGTGATGAGGCGCGGCGGTACAACGGGATCCAGAAGCTCGCTTATCTTTTCATCGTCTTCGTGGTCGCACCGCTGATCGTCCTCACCGGTCTCACCATGTCGCCCACCATCGATGCGGGCTACCCCTGGCTGCTTACGCTCTTCGACGGCCGCCAGAGCGCGCGTACCATCCACTTCATCTGCGCGATGACCTTTTTCGGGTTCTTCCTGGTGCACGTCACCATGGTGATTCTCTCGGGTACCTGGAACAACGTGCGCTCGATGATCACCGGGCGCTATGCAATCGAGACGACGCCACCACCCCGCGCCCCCGCGATGGCGGCGAAGACCGTGGAGGCTGAACATGAGTGAGATCATCAGCGTTCGCCGGCGACGCCTTCTCGTCGGCCTCGGGGCCGGCGCGGGCACGCTCCTCTTAGGAGGGTGCGATCGGCTCTCCAACCTGCCGCAGACCCAGGCGGTACTCGGCTCGGCGCAGTGGCTCAGTCGCGCGGTTCAGAATGGACTCACCGGACGGGATGCGCTCGCACCCGAATACACACGTGCCGACATCGCTTCGGTGTTCCGTCCGAACGGGACCCTCGATCCCAACAATCCCGAGTACCAGGCGCTCGCGAAGAACGGCTTCAAGGACTGGCGGCTGCGCATCGACGGGCTGGTCGAGAGCCCGAAGGAGCTCTCACTCGATGATCTGCGCTCGATGTCCGCGCAAAGCCAGATCACCCGGCACGACTGCGTGGAAGGCTGGAGCTGCATCGGTGAGTGGACCGGACCTATGCTGCGCGATGTGCTCGCGCGGGTGACGCCCAAGCCCCAGGCCCGCTATGTGATGTTCTTTTGCGCCGATCCGATGGATGACGGCGCCTACTACTACGAGAGCATCGACATGCGCACCGCCGCGCATCCGCAGACGCTCCTCGCCTACGCCTTGAACGGCGAGACCCTGCCGATCAAGTACGGCGCGCCGCTGCGGCTGCGGTTGGGACGGCAGTTGGGCTACAAGATGGCGAAGTACGTGATGCACATCCAACTCGTCACGAGCTATCGCCCCTTCGGCCAGGGAGGGGGCGGTTACTGGGAAGATCAGGGTTACGCCTGGTACGGCGGGATCTGAGCCATCTCGCCGCCGACCCGGGGGCGCGGTCGGGCCGGAGCGCACCGCGGAGCGCTCAGCGCGCTTTGGCTGACTTGCGGCCCGCGGCGCCGGTTCCCAGACGTTTGGGGTTTGCGACGTCGCGCACGCGACGGGCTTTGACGTCGGCGAGCAGATCCTTGAGCCATTCCCGATCAAGGTGCCGCTGCTTCTCGATGTGTTGCAACAGATACTCGCCGCCTGTCGAGAGCACAGGACTCAGCTCCCGGCGGATGGGGCCGAGTTTGGCAATGAGCTCATCCAGACGCTCGATCCGGCGCCGGAGGAGATCTTCGACTACGGCCAGATCGGCAAGGTGCAGAAAGAGCAGCGCGCCGTAGAGCGTCTGTGCCACCGGACCCTCCTCCTCGAATTGCCGCTGTAGCAGCGTCTGGAATTCGGCCCTCCCCTTGGGGGTGATTCTGTAGACCGTGCGCATGCCGCCGCGAGCTACCCGCTCGCGGGACACGGCCGAGATCAAGCCCTCCTTCTCCAGCTGCCGGACCGCATAATAGAGTGTCCCCACATCGACCTCGATGTAGCACTCCACCATCGCGTTTTCCAGGCGACGCCTGATCTCATAAGGGTGAAAGTCCCCGCGATGCAGCACGCCGAGAATGAGCGCTCTTGCCTTCATACTATAATTAAACTATTATGAAAAAACTAATAATACGGGAGCATAGCGCATGCGACGCACCATCGTGGCGATGATCGCCGGTCTCGTGGGGTGGGCTGTCATCGTAACGGCGATCGACTGGGGTTTGCGCTTGGGGCTGCCGGGATATGCGCAAGCGGAGCCCACGTTGGTATTCACGCTCACCATGAAAATCGCGCGCCTCACCATGGCGGCGGTCACCTCCCTCGGCGCCGGCGCGATCGTCCGGGCGATCGCGCCCCAGAGCCGCCCGGCACCCTGGATCGTCGGGCTCGTGATCGTGGCGCTCTTCCTGCCGAGCCACATTCATCTCTGGCACAGATTCCCCATCTGGTATCACTTGAGCTTCCTCCTTCCGCTTGCGCCCCTGATGGCGCTCGGTGGCTGGCTCGTGTCGCGACAAACGGTCGGATCCGGTAAGCACCTTCACGGCGATGAATCCCGAACGGAGGCCATCTCATAAGCCACGGCGGGTTGGATTGAGGCGCTACGCACCTCGCGGCGGAAGCGAAAGCGGCGCGTCTCAAAGCAATGGGGGTGCCTTAAGGTCGCCTGCGTGCGAGGCGCTTGCATTTCCGCGCGACGCGCCTTTCCATGATGGGCATGCGCACGCATGCGAAACCCACACACGCGGATGAGCCTCGGCAGCGCAGCCTCGCCCCGCAGAACGCACTCGCAGTCGCTCTTTACGCGCTGATCGTCTCTGTGCTCTGGATCGCGGCGCACGCGTACGGCGTCGCGAAGAGCCTCAACGGACATCTGCTCGGGCCGTTCATCGCCGTGGCACTGATGTTGGCCGTGCTCTGGACATTTGGCTGGGGGGCCAGCGGGCCGATCGCGCACTGGCTCTCGAGCGCGCCGGCGTGCACCGGCGGTGCCCGCCCGGCGCGTTATCTCGCCGCTCTCTCGATCGCTCGGGTCCTGATGCCGGGACTCTTCTGCGCCGGTGTCTACCTGCTGATTGCCGTTCCGATTGGCGAGTTTTCCGACGGGTCGCTCCTACTTTATTTCGCCTTCCCTGCCGTCTTGGCGGCGATCCTCGAATACCTGCCGCCGGCGGAGAAGCTCGGCTGGCAGGATGTGATCGTGCTGGCCGCCCTCGGTTGCGCCGTCGAGTACGGCTGGCTGCAGCGTAGTATTTCCCACCCGGGCCTCGGCATGGCTTCGAAATTCCTGCTGACCGAGGTCGCGCTCTACCTCTACCTCGTGCAGCGCCGCCTGCCCGGTGTCGGCTTCGACTTGCGCTTACGGCTGCGCGATCTCGCGATCGGCGTATGCGAGTGGGCATTCTTTGTACCGATCGGGATCGGGCTCGGCTTTGCGCTCGGCTTTCTGCGCTTTCACGACCGGCTGCCCGCGGCCGGCACGTTCGCCGGCACGTTGCTCGTCACGTTCCTTTTCGTCGCGATACCGGAGGAGCTCTTCTTCCGGGGTCTGGTTCAAAACCTGTTGGAGACCCGCCTGTCGCGTGGGCAGGCGCTCGCGCTCGCGTCGATCATCTTCGGACTCTCCCACTACATCCACGGACCGGTTTTCAACTGGCGCTACGTCATCCTCGCGACCATCGCCGGCGTCTTTTACGGTCGGGCCTGGCGACGTGACAGACGCCTCGGCGCTTCGGCCATCAGCCACACGCTGGTCGACACGGTGTGGGTGACCTGGTTCCTAGCGTGAGCACGCTCGCCCGCACCGATTCCGCAAGCGCCCGCCGCGCGCTCTGGTCGCAGGTCCTCTTGCTCTACGCCCCACTCGAAGCGGCCGTGTGGACGGCGGGCGGGGTGCAACTCGTGTTCATCGCGCTGACCGCGGTGCTCGCCACGGTTATGACCATATCCGAACGACGCTCCCTGGCCGACCTCGGGCTCGATCCGCGCTCGATCCGCCGCGGCTGGTGGATCGTGCCAGTGGGAGCCGGGCTCGGGGGACTCATCCTGTTCGCAGGCTGGCGCTGGCACACGCTGCGGCTGCCGGCTGATCGCCGTTCGGCGTACCTGGGTATTCTGCTCTACGTGATCTGGGCGCTCATCCAGCAATTTCTGCTGCAATCCTTCATCTTTCTGCGCCTCGAGCAGCTGCTGCGCGGCGGGAGGCGCGCGGTCATCGCGGCCGCGATCCTCTTTGCGAGCGCGCACATTCCCAACCCGGTGCTCGTCCCGGTGACCCTCGTCGGCGGTCTCATTCTAAGTGAGCTCTTTCGCCGCCATCGAACCATCTACCTGCTCGCCCTCGCGCAAGCGCTGGTCGCCCTCGCTCTCGCGATCAGCGTTCCGGAGCCCGTGCTGCACGACATGCGCGTGGGCATCGGCTACATCTCATACACCGCGGCGCGCAACTGAGCGCCCCAAGGTATCGGGTGCTATGCTGCCCGCCTCGACCGCTGGCGCCATAAGCCGGGGCGAATTCAGCGGGGTCTCCATGAAGAGCATATCCACGATCTTCTGCACCACTCTGGCGCTTGCTACCGTAGCGATGGCGGGCACCATCACCCAACCTGCCACCGCACCCATCAGGCCCGTCACCGAAACGCTGTGGGGCCAGAAAGTCACCGACAACTACCGCTACATGGAGAGCATGGGGCCCGAAACGGTGGCGTGGATAAAGGCGCAAGGCGTCTACACCCGGGCACTGATGGATTCGATCCGGCCGCGCAGCGCACTCGCCAAGCGCATCGCCACCTTCACAGCGAGCTTCGCACCGATCCAGGGGTACGCCATGTATGGCGGGCGCGCCTTCTATGAAGAGCGCGCATCCGGTTCCGACAACTTCGACCTCATGGTCAGGGACACCGCAGGAACACGCAAGCTCGTGGATATCGCGGCGTTGCGCGCCGCACACGGCGGCAAGCCCTACGCCATCAACTATTTTCTGGCCTCTCCCGATGGCTCCAAGGTCGCCGTCGGCGTGTCCGAGGGCGGCTCCGAGGCTGCGCTGTTATCCGTGTACGACGCTGCCACGAGCCAGCGGATCGCTGGTCCGGTCGACCGCGCCCAATTCGGCGCCACTTCATGGAGTGATGACTCGAAGGTGCTCTATTTCATCCGGCTGAAGAAGCTGTCCAAAGGCGAACCGGCCACCGACAAATACAAGGACGTCACGGCGGACGCCTGGAACCTGAAGACGCAACCCGTAGCGGTCGCCGGCAACGGTGTCGGAAGCGGTCATCTCTTCGAGCCGGACGAGTTTCCCGCGATCGCCCTCACCCCGAAGGCGCCGCGGGCCCTGCTGGTGTCGATCAATGGTGTGCAGAACGAAGTAAAGGCGTGGACCGCGCCCGTCGCCGACGCCTCATCACCCAAGGCGCCGTGGAAGCTTCTCGTCGATCGCAAAGACGACGTGACCGATGTCGAGATGCGTGGCAGCAGCATATTCCTGCTCTCGCACAAGCACGCCCCGACGTTCAAAGTCCTGGTACTGAAGGCCGGTCAACCGCTCTCGGCGGCGAGGGTTCTGGTTCCCGCCGAGTCCGATCGCGTGATCGAGGCGATCAAACCGGCGGCCGATGGGCTTTACGTCCTCATGAACAAGGAATCGTATTCCGAGCTGCTGCGGGTCCGAACCGGGAGCACGCGAATCGAACCGATCGGCCTGCCGTTCAAAGGGCACGTCACCGAAATGTTCAGCGATCCGCGCGGAGCCGGCGTGACCGTGAACTTCTCCAGCTGGGCAGTTCCACCTCAGGAGTACCGCTATGAGCCGGCCACGAGCCGCTTCGTGGATCTGACGATCGAAGGCCAGGGCGATCTGCAGCCGTCGGCCTATACAGTCGATGACTTCGAAGCCCCGGCGCGCGATGGCGTCCTCGTACCGCTGTCGCTGATCCAGCCCAAGAACCGGCCCCTGCCGCAGATCACCGTCATCGAGGCCTACGGGTCTTATGGCATTTCCAACTTCGCGGATTTCTCGCAGCGGCGCGCCGCCATGATGAATGAAGGCATCACCTATGGTATCTGCCACGTCCGCGGTGGCGGCGAGAAGGGCGACGCCTGGCGGCTCGCCGGGAAGGACGCCAATAAGCACAACACCTGGCAGGACCTGATCGCCTGCGGCCGGTATCTGGTGGCACGAGGCATCGCGACGCCGAAAAGTCTCTTCATCATCGGCGGCTCCGCCGGCGGCATCACCATGGGGCGCGCGATGGAGGAGGCACCGGATCTGTTCGCGGGAGTGATCGACATCGTCCCGGCAGCCAACACGCTGCGCGCGGAGTTCTCGCCCAACGGGCCGCCCAACATTCCGGAATTCGGCACCATCAAGACCAGACAGGGCTTCAGGAATCTCTACGCGATGGATTCGATCCAACACGTGAAGAAGGGCGTGGTCTATCCGGCGATCATGATCTCGACCGGCCTCAACGATCCACGGGTTTCATCGTGGGAGCCGGCGAAGTTCACGGCGGCCCTACAGGCGGCCGGCACGCCCAATCCGGTGCTCCTGCGCGTCGACACGCAGGCCGGTCACGGCATCGGCAGCACCAAAACCCAGGGCGATGAGCTCTCTACCGACTGGATCGCCTTCGTCTTCTGGCGCGCCGGGCTCAAGGAGTGGCAGCCGACGCTGTAATCGCAGGCGTGTTATTCACCTGATCGGTTTGGCTCATGAAAGCCAATCGCCAGATGGCAAAAACCCCCGAGGTCAGAGACCCCGGGGGTTCTTGCGAATCAAAGCCTGGCAGTGACCTACTCTGGCATGCCTGAAAGGCACACTACCATCGGCGCAGAGCGTTTTCACTTCCGAGTTCGGAATGGGATCGGGTGGTTCCCGCTCGCTATGGCCACCAGGCAAACTGTTTGAGACTGACGGGCCGGGGCTTGCGCCCCGGCTCATCCGCCTCCAATCCGGTTGCTCCCAACGCAACGGACCTTCGCCCGCTGCGATGAAAGCGTTTCGTTTCTGACGCTTGTCGCGTTCGAAATGATCATCCATGTCGCTACGGCCTACAGCCATAGCGAAGCTCCATTGCATCGCCTCTCGCGGTCAGACCGCTTGAGGTTATATGGTCAAGCCTCACGGGCAATTAGTACTGGTTAGCTGAAGCCATTACTGGCCGTACACACCCAGCCTATCAACCACGTAGTCTTCGTGGGCCCTTTAGGGGAGTCGAGCTCCCAGGGAGATCTAATCTTGGGGGGGGCTTCCCGCTTAGATGCTTTCAGCGGTTATCCCGTCCGCACATAGCTACCCGGCAGTGCCACTGGCGTGACAACCGGAACACCAGAGGTGCGTCCATCCCGGTCCTCTCGTACTAAGGACAGCTCACCCTCAAATCTCCAACGGCTACGGAAGATAGGGACCAAACTGTCTCACGACGTTTTGAACCCAGCTCGCGTACCACTTTAATCGGCGAACAGCCGAACCCTTGGGACCTGCTACAGCCCCAGGATGTGATGAGCCGACATCGAGGTGCCAAACTCCTCCGTCGATGTGGACTCTTGGGAGGAATAAGCCTGTTATCCCCGGAGTACCTTTTATCCGTTGAGCGATGGCCCTTCCATACAGAACCACCGGATCACTATGACCTGCTTTCGCACCTGCTCGACTTGTCAGTCTCGCAGTTAAGCACCCTTATGCCATTGCACTCAGAAGCGCGATGACCGACCGCGCTGAGGGTACCTTTGCACTCCTCCGTTACTCTTTGGGAGGAGACCGCCCCAGTCAAACTACCCACCATACAGTGTCCCCGACCCGGATTACGGATCTAGGTTAGAACTTCGACATTATCAGGGTGGTATTTCAACGTTGCCTCCACAAGAGCTAGCGCCCTCGCTTCAAAGGCTCCCACCTATCCTACACAGACAAGGTCAAAGTTCAGTGTAAAGCTGTAGTAAAGGTTCACGGGGTCTTTCCGTCTTTCCGCAGCTACGCCGCATCTTCACAGCGATTTCAACTTCACTGAGTCTCGGGTCGAGACAGTGGGGCCAGCGTTACGCCATTCGTGCAGGTCGGAACTTCATGTAATTCCACGGTTTCCCATGGCACAGACTATACGTTCACCTGGCCGGAGCGAGTTGAGGATCTCGCTTCCGAAGTACTTTCGCTTACCCGATGGATTCATCTCCATCGCAAGCCGAACGATCTGTTCAAAACCATCCAGTTCCAGATGCCGCTCTTCGCTCACCAACTCGCAGATTCTCGCGAATCTCTCGAAGTCGGTTTGCTTTGATGACATCAGCGGATACGTCCTGAAATGCGGCAGCACGTTGGCCACCAGATTTCCGACGTTTCGCACTTCGAACTTGAGGGTCTTGTCAGATCGGTCCGGCCGGATGAATCCGCATTCCCATTTCTTCTGGATTACGTAGAGGAGCTCAGCTCTATCTGCGTTCTGGCTGACCGAGAAGCTCGGCCTAACCTCCCACCCGAAGCGGTGCCCGCTTACTGGGTTGGAACGACACGCAGAAACAGCCTTCGCCGTCTACGAAACCCGAGATATAGGAATTCAAATCCATCGGCAAGGACCAGGGCCGGCGTTTTATGGAGCCTTGCGGCCCCATCCAAGGGCTCTCAACCCTTGAGTCGTTACGGGGAAAAGCCTCGGCTTGCGCCTCAGCTAATCTTACCCTCGGTATTGCCCGCAGCGCACCTGCGTTCGCTGGTAGGGTTCCACCGATTTGAGCCGGTTGAATGGAACGGTGTTGCCACCGCCCCGGGCAATATTACTTACCCGACAAGGAATTTCGCTACCTTAGGACCGTTCTTGCTGTTAGGTCAACGAGGCATTTAGGCCGAATTGACCGAGAAATGCATTGCGCACCTCTCCTGCATGTCGCCATGCAGATCGGACTATCTCATCTCTTCGACTGAAGAGCCCGACGTATAGTCTCTGAGGATTCCGGCGATGGCCGGCCTTTCCTGCTGATTGTCCGCACCTCTCGGATTGTCACTGCCGCTTGCGCGGCGAGTACCGGAGGATGCTCGGAGTTTCCAGCATATAGTCAGGTTTATTTACGTAACTACAACTTTTGGTCACTAAGATCACTCTGCAGGCTGCAATGAGACGATTACTCGTCCGTCTATAGTTACGGCCGCCGTTTACCGGGGCTTCGATCAGGAGCTTCGCCTTGCGGCTGACCCCATCAATTAACCTTCCGGCACCGGGCAGGCGTCAGACCCTATACATCCACTTACGTGTTAGCAGAGTCCTGTGTTTTTGGTAAACAGTCGCAGCCCCCGATTACCTGTGACCTTGGTCAGCTCATGGAGCAAGTCCAATCACCGATCAAGGCATACCTTCTCCCGAAGTTACGGTATCAACTTGCAGAGTTCCTTAACCCGAGTTCTCTCAAGCGCCTTAGGAGATTATCTCCTCACCCACCAGTGTCGGTTTACGGTACGGTCAATTCCAACCTGAAGCTTAGAGGCTTTTCCCGGGAGCGTGGCATCAATCACTTCGGGGACCGAAGTCCCCTCGCACTCGGATCTCGGGGATAGCGACCCTCCGGATTTTCCGGGAGGATCCCCCTACGACCTTGGACGGCACTGCTGCCGCTGATCTAGCCTTCTCCGTCACCCCATCGCAGTTGGAATCGGTGCAGGAATGTTAACCTGCTTTCCATCGACTACACCTTTCGGTCTCGCCTTAGGAACCGACTCACCCTCAGCCGATTAACGTAGCTCAGGAAACCTTGGGTTTACGGCGAGCGGGTTTTTCACCCGCTTTAACGTTACTCATGTCAGCATTCGCACTTCTCATACCTCCAGCATGCCTCGCAGCACACCTTCGCAGGCGTAGAGAACGCTCCCCTACCGCGTGACGATCCGAAGACCGCCACACCCATAGCTTCGGTGCTCGGCTTAGCCCCGTTAAATCTTCCGCGCGAGCCGACTAGACCAGTGAGCTATTACGCTTTCTTTAAAGGATGGCTGCTTCTAAGCCAACCTCCTGGCTGTCTATGCCTTCTCACATCGTTTACCACTTAGCCGAAACTTTGGGACCTTAGCTGATGGTCTGGGTTTTTTCCCTTTTCACGACGGACGTTAGCACCCGCCGTGTGTCTCCCGAGTATTACTTCAGGGTATTC
>JBAUOO010000124.1:0-12911 GCA_049579785.1 Steroidobacteraceae bacterium | reverse complement strand
GGACGCGGCTGTGCCGGCTCCACAGGGGCTGGCGGGAGCGTCTGTTCGGCGGTAGCGGGCGAGGCCGTCTGCGGCGCCGCCCCGGCCACGAGGCTCAGGGGCGCGCAGGCGGCGAGCAGGAGAGCGCTAAGGCTTCGCGGGAATCGCATGGGCTCCAATCGGTTTCCACGTGAGATCCAGTTGCTTCGCCGCCCGGACATCATCCAGGCGCCGTACCGGCATGGTATGCGGAGCGCCGGTGACGCGCTCGGGTTCCTTCGCGGCTTCCGTCAGGATCTCGCGCATGGCTGCGACGAAGGCATCGAGCGCCGCCTTGCTCTCGGTCTCGGTCGGCTCGATGAGCAGGCACTCCGGCACGAGCAGCGGAAAGTAGGTCGTCGGCGCGTGCATTCCATGATCGAGCAGCCGCTTGGCGAAGTCCATCGCCGTGACGCCGAGCTCCTTCGCCTGGCGCTTGAGCGTGATGATGAGCTCGTGACTCGCACGTCGCTTCGGATAGGCCGCATCGAAGCCCGCACGGGTCAATTGCGCGAGCAGATAGTTGGCGTTGAGCGTGGCGTACTCGCTCACCTTCGCCATCCCCTCCCGCCCGAGCATGCGCATGTAGATGTACGCGCGCAACAGTACTCCGGCGTTGCCCATGAAGCCCGAGAGCCGGCCGATCGATTGCGGCAGGTCGCGCTCGGTGAGCCAGCAGTAGCGCTCGCCCCGGCGCCCGACGATCGGCACCGGCAGGAACGGGCTCAACCGCGCGCCGACTCCGACCGGACCCGCGCCGGGGCCGCCGCCCCCGTGCGGTGTCGAGAACGTCTTGTGCAGATTGACGTGGATGACATCAAAACCCATGTCGCCCGGGCGCACCTTGCCGAGAATGGCGTTGAGATTCGCACCGTCGTAGTAGAGGAGCCCGCCGGCGGCGTGCACCGTGCGGGCCACCTCCTCGATCCGGCGCTCGAACACGCCGAGCGTGGACGGATTGGTCAGCATGATGCCGGCGGTCTTCGGACCCACGGCACCCTTGAGTGCTTCGAGATCGACGTCCCCGTCGGCGTCGACCGGTATCTCACGCACGGTGCAACCGCACATGGTTGCGGTCGCGGGATTGGTGCCGTGCGCCGCTTCCGGGACGATGATCTCGTTGCGCTCGAGGTCACCGCGCGCGCGGTGATAGGCGCGGATCATGGCGACGCCGGCGAACTCGCCCTGGGCGCCGGCCATGGGGCTCAGGGACACGGCCTGCATCCCGGTCACCGCCTTCAGCATCTCCTGCAGCTCATACAGACAGGCGAGAAAGCCCTGCCCCGCGCTCTCCGGCGCAAGCGGATGGCGCGCCAGGAACTCGGGCAGCATCGCCAAGCTGTTGCAGGCCTTCGGGTTGTACTTCATCGTGCACGAACCGAGCGGGTAGAAGTGCGTGTCGATGGAGAAGTTGAGCTGCGAGAGACGCGTGAAGTGGCGCACCGCCTCGAGCTCACTGACCTCCGGCAGGAGCGGCCGTCGGGCGCGGCGCATCGCCTCGGGCAAGCCCTCGGTGCCGCCCGCCCCGGGATCCCGCGGCCATTGGTCCTCTGCGCGCCGGCCCGGGACGGAGTACTCGAAAATCGGCTTTTCCAGTCGGGTGGACATGATCTTGAAGCCTCAGGCGGCGCGCGCCTCGCGCAGGCACTCGGCGAGCGCGCTGACATAACGCTCGATGTCGGCGGATGACTTGGTCTCGGTGGCGCACACGAGGAGCGCGGGACCGAGCTCGGGATAGTGCTCGGTGAGATCCAGGCCCGCGAGAATGCCGCGCGCGGCGAGCTTCTCCAGCACCGGCGCCACCGTACGGTCGAGCCCGATCACCTCCTCATGGAAGGCCGGTCCGCGAAACAGACGCCGCACCCCCGGCAGCCGGGCGAGCGCACCCACGAGCTCGCGTGTGCGGGCGCGCGATGCGGCGGCGACCCGCTCGAGTCCCGCCGGGCCCATGAGCGAGAGGTAAACCGTCGCGGCCGTCACCAGCAGTCCCTGGTTGGTGCAGATGTTGGAAGTCGCCTTGGCGCGGCGGATGTGCTGCTCGCGCGCCTGCAGCGTCAGGGTGAAGCCCGCGCGACCGGCGGCATCCAACGTGCGCCCGACGATGCGGCCCGGCATCTGACGCACATGCTCCATCCGCGCGGCCATGAAGCCAAAGTACGGACCGCCGGAGGAGAGCGGCACGCCGAGCGGCTGGCCCTCGCCGACCGCGATGTCGGCGCCCTGGCTGACGCCCTGGGCGCCCCACTCACCCGGCGGTTTCAGGAGCGCGAGCGAGGTGGGATTCACCACTGCGACCACCAGGACGTTGCGCGCGTGCGCCCAGTCGCAGAGCGTATCGACATCCTCCAGGCGCCCGAAGAAGTTCGGCTGCTGGATGACGAGCGCCGTGATGTCCTGTCCGTCGTAGCGATCAAGCGCGCCGGCGGGAATGCAGCCCTCCTCGGTGCAGTACGGCAGCTCCTCGAAGACGAGCCCCTGGCTGCCCGCCACCGCTTTTGCGGTCGTGCGGTAGTGCGGGTGGACCGTGGTGGGCACGAGAATGCGCTGCGAGTGCGACCTGCGGTTGGCGCGCACCGCCATGAGGCAGGCCTCCCCCATCGCGCTCGCGCCGTCATAGAGCGAAGCGTTCGAGACCTCCATCGCCGTGAGGCTCGCCATCATGGTCTGATATTCGTAAAGGAGTTGCAGCGTGCCTTGGCTCGCCTCCGCCTGGTAGGGCGTGTAGGCGCTGTAGAACTCACCGCGTGTGGCGATGGCCCAGACGGCCGCGGGGATGTGGTGCTCGTAGGCGCCCGCGCCAATGAAGCAGAGCGGCCGGCCGTCGAGGCGCGCGCGCTCGGCCATGAGGCGGCCCACCTCCATCTCGCTCAAAGCCTCGGGCACGCCCGAGAGCCCGGCGAGGCGCAGGTTGGCGGGAATCTCCTCGAAAAGCTGCTCGATGCCGCCGACGCCGATGGCCGCGAGCATCGACTCGACATCCTCGCGGGTGTGAGGGATGAAGGCCATCAGTCACCCTCCTCCGCGGTCAGCTGCTGGTACTGCGCCGCAGTCAGGAGCGAGGGGGCGGCGTCACCGGCGGTGGGCCGCAGCCGCATCAGCCATCCCTTGCCGTAGGCGTCGGAGTTGATGGCTTCCGGCTCCGAGGCGAGTCCCGGATTGCCCGCGGTCACCTCGCCCGCGATCGGGGAGTAAACATCCGAGGCCGCCTTGACCGATTCCACGACCGCGAACGGCTCACCGGCCGAAAGCTTGCGGCCGGTCTCGGGCACCTCGACGAACACCAGATCGCCGAGCGCATGCTGGGCGTGATCGGTGATGCCGACCTCGACCGTGCCGTCGGGCAGGGTGCGCAGCCACTCGTGGGTTTTCGTGTACTTGAGATCGGAAGGAACGTTGCTCATGCGGCGCTCCGAGTTCGTGGATTTAGACTCTGGGATGGGGCGGGGTTTGGAATCGATGGTGCGGCGTCAGCTGACGAGCGCTTTGCCCTGTCGGACGAACGGCGGCCGCACGATGCGCGCTTCGTGCAGCTTGCCGCGAATATCGACCTGCACGCGGGATCCTGCCGCGGCCGGCACACGGGCGAGCGCGATCGAGCGCTCCAGTGTGGGAGAAAACGTTCCGCTGGTGACCTCGCCGGAGCCGGCATCGGGCACCAGCACCTTCTGGTGCGCGCGCAGCACACCACGATCGCTCAACAGGAGTCCGACGAGCTTGCGCTGTGGCCCGCGCGAGCGAATCGCCTCGAGGGCCTCGCGCCCGATGAACGCGCGCCCCGGCGGATCGAGCGCCACCGTCCAGCCGAGTCCGGACTCGAAGGGGTGCGTGCTCTCGTCCATGTCGTTGCCGTAGAGGTTCATGCCGGCCTCGAGGCGCAGCGTATCGCGCGCGCCAAGCCCGCAGGAGACGACACCGGCGGAATTCAACGCCTTCCATACACGCTGCGCTTCCGTCGCCGGCAACATGATCTCGAAACCGTCTTCGCCCGTGTAGCCGGTGCGCGCGATGAACCAACCTTCGAGCTCGCGCCCGAAGAACGGCTCGAGAGCAAGCGCCGTCGTCTCGCCCGTCGGTGAAAGCAGGCTCGCCGCCTTGACGCGCGCCTCCGGTCCCTGTACCGCGAGCATGGCCAGATCGGTGCGCTCGCGGAGCTCGACGCCGAACTGCGCCGCGTGTTGGCGCATCCACGCGAGGTCCTTGTCGCGCGTGCCGGCATTGACGACCGCGCGAAACCAGGACTCGCCGAGAAAATAGACGATGAGATCGTCGATGACCCCGCCCGTCTCGTTGAGCATGCAGCCGTAGAGCGCCTTGCCGGACGCTTTCAGCCTGCCGACATCGTTGGCGAGGAGCCTCAGAAGAAACGGCCTGACGCGCGCACCCTCGAGATCGACGATGCACATGTGCGAGACGTCGAAGACGCCGGCGCCGCGGCGTACGGCGTGATGCTCGGTGATCTGAGAGCCGTATTGCAGCGGCATGTCCCAGCCGCCGAAATCCACGATCCTGGCGCCGAGCTTCTGATGCAGTTCGAATAGCGGGGTTCGTCGTAGCACAGGCACTCCGGAGTCGATGAACGGCGGGCACAGGAATGCCCCTGCCGCCCTCTGTCCGGTGACCTGAGAGATCGGGCGCTGGCGGCGCCACTCCCCTTCGGTGGGCGGGCGCAAGGTGCGTCCACCACTCTCCAGAGCCCCAGCGATTTGCCGTTCATGTGCCTGAGCGTTTCCGGGCGGAGCTTGCGCCTTCGGCGTTCCGGCGGTGGCCGGACCCTCTCCGGACAAACCGATTATGGGGTAAGGCCATCATAGCATTAAAATCTCAGGTCCCAGGAAGCGCTCCTCCGGCAGGTACCATGTCCTTCATCCAGCGTCGCGAATCCATCCAGGTGTCGATCGGCCCCGTCCGGGTGGGCGGCACGGCGCCGATCGTCGTGCAGTCGATGACGAACACCGACACAGCCGATGCCGAGGGCACCGCACAGCAGGTGAAGTCTCTCGCCCGCGCCGGATCGGAGCTCGTTCGCATTACGGTAAATACGGCGGAAGCCGCCGAGGCCGTGCCGCACATCCGCAACCGGCTGGATCAGCTCGGGGTGATGGTGCCGTTGATCGGCGACTTTCATTTCAACGGCCACAAGCTCCTGCGCGAGCACCCGGGTTGCGCCGAGGCGCTCGCCAAATACCGCATCAACCCGGGAAACGTCGGGCGCGGCAGCAAGCGCGATCCGCAGTTCGCGGAGATGATCGAGACGGCGTGCCGCTACGGCAAGCCGGTACGCATCGGGGTCAACTGGGGCAGCCTCGATCAGGATCTGCTCACGCGGCTCATGGACGAGAATTCGACGCGGGCGGAGCCTCTGAGCGCGCAGCAGATCATGCGCAACGCCGTCGTGCTCTCGGCGCTGGATAGCGCGCGGCGCGCGGAGGAGCTGGGACTTGCCCATGACCGCATCATCCTCTCGGCCAAGGTGAGCGGTGTACAGGATCTGATCGCGATCTACCGCGACCTCGGACGCCGCTGCGACTACCCGCTGCACCTCGGCCTGACCGAAGCGGGCATGGGCTCGAAGGGGATCGTGGCCTCGACGGCGGGCATCGCGGTGCTGCTGCAGGAAGGCATCGGCGACACGGTCCGTGTCTCGCTCACGCCCGAGCCGGGTGGCGATCGGACTCAGGAGGTGATCGTGGCGCAGGAGATCCTGCAGACCATGGGGCTGCGCTCCTTCCTGCCGCTGGTGACGGCGTGCCCGGGCTGCGGCCGCACGACGAGCACGGTGTTCCAGGAGCTCGCGCAGCGCATTCAGACTCATATCCGTCACCGCATGCCGGAGTGGCGTCGCGAATACGAGGGTGTGGAGGATATGACCGTCGCCGTCATGGGCTGCGTCGTCAACGGACCAGGGGAAAGCAAGCACGCCAACATCGGCATCAGCCTGCCGGGGACGGGTGAGCGGCCGGTGGCGCCTGTCTATGAGGATGGCGAGAAGACGGTGACGCTGAAGGGCGAGCGGATCGCTGAGGAGTTTCAGGAGCTGCTCGAGCAGTACATCGCCAGAAGCTTCAATAAGAAGAGTGCTCCTGCAGGGGCGGCGTTGGCTTGAGAGCGCATCGCAAAATGATCCTGGCCGGACGCTGATCGCCAGGACGGCGATCCGCGAGCCTCCAGGGACGGATCCACGGCGTTCCGGCCAGGGTTATTTTGCGGTGCGCTCAGTTAATGGAGACAATCATGACCGAACTGGCAGAGAGGCATTGCAAATCTTGTGAGGGCGGCGTGACGCCCTATTCGCGGGAAGAGGCGCAGCTGCTCATGGAGCAGCTCGCGAGCGGCTGGGTCCTCTCGAAGGAAGGCCCGTACCTCAGGCGCGAGTTCAAGTTCAGGGATTTCTACCGGACGATGAGCTTCGTCAATGCGCTCGCGCACCTTGCCAACATCGAGGACCATCACCCGGACCTCGAGGTGGGGTACAACTACTGCCGCGTGCAGTACACCACCCACGCCATCAAGGGACTTTCCGAGAACGACTTCATCTGCGCGGCGAAGCTCGACGCGATACCGCTGAGCTGATGCGGTCGGGCTAAAGCGGCGGCGGCGCCGTGGGCGGTCGCCGCGCGATCTGCGGCAGCTCGCCGTCGAGCCCGAGAGCGCGGGTGATGAAGAAGCGCTTGACCTCCTGGGTGCGGTTGACCAGGGCGAGGCCTCGTTGCGCGATACGCGAGAGCGGGCCGACGCCGTGGGCGAGGTAGCGGTTGAAGCCATCGATCGCCAGGGCCATGGGCTCGATCTCGCTCTTGCGCCAGCGCTCGTAACGGCGCAGGACGCTCTGTGCGCCGGGGTCTTCGCGCACTCGCCACGCCGCCAGGATCAGCTCGCAGAGCGCCGCGGCATCCAACAGACCCAGGTTGACGCCCTGACCGGCCAGCGGGTGTACGACGTGCGCGGCATCGCCGATCAACGCACAGCGATGCGCGGTGAAGCGGCGCGCGCTCAGCTTGCGTAGCGGAAACGACAGCCGCTCCGTGCGCAGCTTCACGGCGCCGAGAACGGCGTCCGATTGCCGCAGCAGCTCCTGCTCGAACGCGCTTGGCGACATGGCCAGGAGCGGCTCAGCCGCGGCATCGTCGGCGGACCAGACGATGGAGCTGCCGCCGTCGGCGAGCGGCAGGAAAGCCAGCGTCCCCGTCCGCAGGAAGCGCTGCCACGCGGTGCGCTCGTGCGGCAGCTCGGTGCGCACGTTGGCGACGATCGCGGTCTGGCGGTAGCTGGAGGTTTCCGCAGCAAGGCCGATCGAGTCGCGTACCGAGGAGCGGGCGCCATCCGCGCCGACGACGAGACGGCAGGCGAACGTGCCGGCGCTCGTCTCGAGCTCCACGTGACGATCGCTAACGCGCAGGCGCGAGAGCTCGCCCGCGATGACCTCGCCGCCGGCGGACTCGAACGCGGTGAGGGCCGCCGTCTGCACGAGCCGGTTCTCGATGATGTAGCCGAGGTTCGGCTCGCCGGCATACGCGGCATCGAATTCGAGCACGTCGGCGCTTCGCGGCTGCACGCTCTCGTGCCAGACGCGCATGCGCTCGTACGGCTGCATGCGTGAGCGCGGGATCAGCGGCCAGGCGCCGACCGCCGTGAGAATACGCTCGCTGGCGCGGGACAGCGCCGAGACGCGCGCGTCGATGGCGGCATCGGGCGCGGTCGGTGCGGGTCTCCTGGCCTCGAGCAGGGCGACGCGAAGCGGCGGGCCGGCGCCCATCGCACTGACCTTGAGCAGCGCCGCCGCGCTCGCCCCCACGGGCCCGCCCCCGACGATGAGCACATCGAGCGGCTCGCCACTCATTGGAGCGCAAGCCCTCGCGCCAGGCGCGGCGTGGGTCCGCCGAATCCGAGGCTCACTCGCGCCAGCGCGCGCTTGGCCGGGGGTGACAGATCGAACATCACGAGCCCGAGGTTGCGCATGAGGCTGACACCGGGCACCCGGCTGCCGAAGAGCCTCACCAGCCCGTCGGTGAAGCGCACGACGCCGCCCCGGTCGGCCGCGCGCCAGTCGGCGAATTTCCGCAGCAGCTCGGCCGAGCCGACATCGCCCGTCGCGCCCGCCATCACTTCGGCGAGCAACGCGGCATCGCGCAACCCGAGGTTGAATCCTTGCCCGGCGATCGGGTGCAGCGCCTGGGCGGCATTGCCGATGAGCACGGTCCGGTGCGCGATCGTAGTGGTCGCGCGAGTCAGCTTCAAAGGATAGGAGGCGCGGCGGCCGATGCGCCGGAATCTGCCGGCCCGCCAGCCGAAGCGGCTCTGCAGCTCGGCGAGATAGGCGTCATCATCCAGCGCCAACAGCTCGGTCGCGCGCCGCGGTGCGCACGACCAGA
This sequence comes from Steroidobacteraceae bacterium, assembly GCA_049579785.1. Classification (GTDB taxonomy): domain Bacteria; phylum Pseudomonadota; class Gammaproteobacteria; order Steroidobacterales; family Steroidobacteraceae; genus 13-2-20CM-66-19. The sequence continues at coordinate 4,524 of JBAUOO010000124.1, read as the reverse complement.
TCGTGCCGTAGCCGCCGCCGCGAAGCGGCAGCACGGCCACGGGTCCCGTCGGCGTGAAGCGCTCGTAGGCCGTGCCATCGTGAGCGCGATCGCCGATCACGGCGGCGGTGATCGCGAGCTGGTCGTAATCCTCGACGCCGGCCTCGATTCCCGCCGCCGCACGCACGAGCGAGCGGGCCCCATCGGCCGCCACCAGCAGACGGGCCGACATCACCTCGCGGGCTCCCGCGGCCGTGACCACCTTGAAGTAGGCGCGCTCCATCGTCACATCGAGGTCCTCGATGACGGCGGGCACGCGCACCTCCACGCCACCCGCATCCGCGAGCCGTCGCCACAGCGCCGTGCCGATGACCCTGTTGGGAACGACATAACCGAACGCCTCGATGCCGTGCTCCTCGGCGTTGAGGCGCGCGAACCCGAACCGTCCCGCATCGGAGACGTGGATGGCGCGAATCGGCGCGGCCTCGCGCGCCAGCTCATCCCAGACGCCGAGGCCCTCAAAGATGCGGCGGCTGGCGTTGCCGAGCGCCGTGGTGCGCTCATCGAAGCTCGGCTGGGCCACCGAATCCGCAGCGACACTCTCGATGAGGAGCGCCCGCACGCCCGTGCCCGCCAGTCCGAGCGCCAAGCTCGCCCCCACGAGGCCGCCGCCGACGATGGCCACGTCGAGCTCGCGCAGCGCCGGCTTGCTTTTCAATTGTTCGCTCATCAAAACTCATCCCTAGCAGCCGTCCATGGAACGCCTGCCCGCCCGACCTTCCGTGGCCTGGCGTTCGCGCGGATCGAGCACATGTTAAGTGTGCTCGACAAAGGCACCGCGCATCACCCTCTCGATCGCATCGACATCCTTCGGCACCCCATCCGTCAGCACCTCGACGCCACTTTTCGTGACCACGACGTCATCCTCGATACGCACGCCGATCCGTTGAAAGCGCTTTGGCACGCCGCGAGCACCGGCGGGGATGTAAATGCCGGGCTCGATGGTGAGCGCCATCCCCGGCTCGAGCACGCGCCACTCGTCGCCGATCTTGTAGTCCCCGACATCGTGCACGTCCATGCCGAGCCAGTGTCCCGTGCGGTGCATGAAGAAGCGGCGATAGGCGCCATCGCGCTCGAGCTTCGCGGGTCGGCCCTTTAGCAGACCGAGCCTCACCAGGCCGTGGGTGATGACACGCACCGCGGCCTCGTGCGGCTCGTTCCAGTGGTTGCCCGGGCGCACTTTCGCGATCGCCGCCCGATTGGCCTCGAGTACGACCCGGTACACGGCGCGTTGCTCGGGCGTGAAGCGGCCGCTGACGGGAAAGGTGCGTGTGATGTCCGACGCGTAGGACTCGTACTCGCAGCCCGCGTCCAGCAGCAGCACATCGCCCGCCTTGAGCGGCTGATCGTTCTCGCGGTAATGCAGGATGCAGCTGTTGGCGCCGCCACCGACGATGGGGTAATAAGAGGTGTCGGCGTTGTGCCGACGGAACTCGTGCACGATCTCCGCCATCACCTCGTATTCCCGCAATCCCGGGCGGCAGAAGCGCATCGCCCGCACGTGCGCTCGCGCGGCGATCCGCGCCGCTTCGCGCATCAGACCGATCTCGACACGCGATTTGTAGAGCCGCATGTCGTGCAGGACGTGATCGAGGGCGGCGATTTCCTGGGGTGGATGACGGCCGTTTCTGGCCTGGGTGCGCAGCCCGTTTACCCAGCCGACGAGCCGCTGGTCGAACTCCGGATTCATGCCCATGGAGTAGAACACTCTCGTCCGATTCTCCATGAGCCCCGGCAGGATCTCGTCGATGTCGGTGATGGGAAAGGCGTCATCGGCGCCGAAGGCTCGCCGCGCGCCTGCCGGCCCAGCGCGACGTCCGTCCCAGGTTTCGCGCGCCGGATCGCGCTCGCGGACGAAGAGGATGTATTCCGCGTGGCCGCGCCCCGGGACGAGGACCGCGACCGACTCCGGCTCGTCGAAGCCGGTCAGATAATAGAAGTCGCTATCCTGCCGGTACGCGTACTCGACGTCGTTGTTGCGATGTCGCACCGGCGCGGCGGGCAGGATGGCGATGGAGTCGCGACCCATCAGTCGCCGCAGCGCCCGGCGGCGGCGCGCGAATTCGTTGCGCAGGTCCTGGCGGCCGGCGCTCGAGGAGCGCGTTACGTGGGGAGGGGTTGCGCGCCGGGCGGCGGTTCTATGGCGGATCAATGTAGGGGTGCTCCGGGTGAGGAGGGTTGGTCCCTGACGGGCTCGAGTTCCTCGAACACGACCTGCACGCTCACACGCACGAACTCGACCAGTTCCGCGTAGGCGCTCTCGTTCGATTCCTCGCTCTGAGCGATATCGACGCCGACACGGCTGATCTCGGTGAGATCGCGCACGATCTCCCCGAGATCCCCAGGCAGGCTGGCGGCGTCCTGCACCGCGCCCGAGCCGAGCCCGTAGAGGAATCCCTGACACCATTGGGCGAGCGCCCCGGCGCGTGCATCGATCGACTGCGCATCCGCCGGCAGCAGCAGATCGAACTCCATGTCGGGTGCGCGCAGCGACCCGGCGGTCTCGGAATAAAGCTCGCGCAGGGTGGCGGCGGCGAGCGGTTGCGCCCGCCCTTCCGGCAGGATCTCGAGCAGCCAGTCCTCGAAGCGGTAGCCGAGAGCGGCGCACAGGCAGCCGGCGAGGGTGCCGTGCGCTTCGGCGGCGTCGGCCAACGCGCGCTCATCCGTGAGCACACGCTGAATATCGGCGTAGTTGGCCTGGATCATGTGCAAGCCGCATTATGCCTCAGGAATGCCCCGAGTTCCGCCAGGAAACCCGCTTACGATTGACCCAGTCGAGAGCGGCGCACTATAGTCGCGCACAGCATGAGCGACACCGTCAAATCCCAGCTCGATCTGGAGCTGGCGCGCCTCGCGCGACGCATCGAGGAGCTGGTTACCACCGTCGATCACCTGCGGGAGGAGAACCGCGCGCTGCGTCAGCGGCACGAGTCGCTCGCAACCGAGCGCGCCTCGCTCCTGTCCAAGAACGAGCAGGTGCGCGCGCGCGTGGAAGCCATGATCGGCAGGCTGAAAACCCTGGAGCATGGCGCATGAGCAATCAGGATCAGGCACGCGTCAGCGTGCGCATCATGGAGAAGGAGTACGTGGTCACCTGCCCGTACGATGAGCGCTCGGCGCTACTCGATGCGGCGGAATACCTCAACGGACGCATGCGCGAGATTCGCGACAGCGGCAAGATCGTGGGGCTGGATCGGATCGCCGTCATGGTGGCGCTCAACATGGCGAACGAGCTGCTGCAGGTGCGCGGCGGGGGCGCCAAGGTCGAGGGCGAGGCCGCCGGCAAGGTGCGCTCGATCCGCGAGCGGGTCGAGACCGCGCTCGAGAGAGCGCAGCAACTCGAGCTGTGAGACGCACGACCGCCAAAAACCGCCGGCGTTGGTGTAGAGTAGTTTCCGGCGTCGCCTGCGGTGTTCGACAAGCGGGCCGGGTTACCTCGGACCCTAATTGAAACACCCACGGGACAGGGCTCGCGGGCAGCACTGTGCAAGTCCGCCATGAGCGGAAAGCCTTACCTGTCACAGCTCGTCCCACCTGTTGCTCTGGTTCGAGAGCAACGGTCCGCACCGGCACCGGCGGGTGGCGCTTCCTGATTCCAGCGCGGCCGGCGCCCGCAGATCCCTGCGGGCGTCCCTCCGGGCGAAGCGCCAGGGCATCTCCGCTGCCGAGCGCGCGCGCGCCGCCAGGCAAGTTGCGCACCACGCGAATCGGGCGCTCAACCTCCATTCCGAGCAGCGTATCGGCATCTACGCCGCCACCGCCGACGAGCTCGACACTTCCCGCCTCATTGCGCTCGCGCTGCGTCGCGGCTGCCGCGTATATCTGCCGCGCATCGATCGGCGCGCGCGCGCGCGCACCATGCGCTTCGTGCAGCTCGCCCAGGGTCGGCTGCGGCGCCCTCTGCGCACCAACCGCTTCGGCATCGCCGAGTGCGCCGGGCCGGAGCTCGCGAGTGCCCGGCTGCTCGATGTCGTGTTCCTGCCGCTCGTCGGCTTCGATCGATGCGGCACTCGCCTTGGCATGGGAGGCGGCTACTACGATCGCGCGTTCGCGTTTCGCCACCTGCGCCGCGCGTGGCACGCGCCACTGCTCGTCGGAATCGCTTACGCGCTGCAGGAGGTGCAATGCATCACGCCTGCCGCGCACGACGTGCCGCTCGATCTGGTGATCACCGAGCGCGGCGTCATCCGCATCGCGCGTGATCGCTAGCACATCTCCTGCGCCCTTGCTTGTATTTTTGTTTCACCTGTATATACTCCGACCTCGGACTAACCCGACAACTGGAGAGCCAACATGGCGAAGGCGAAAAAGAAGGCCAAGAAGAAAGCAGCAAAGAAAAAGTAAGGCCTTTACTCGGCGGCCGCTTCGGCGGCCGCCGAGTAAGACGAGATTCGCGACTATCGTGCCCGCTTCTGCGGGCACGTTCGTTTCCGGAGGCGGTTCATGAGCACATCTGCCGATGCGAACAAGCGGCGTGCCGCCGAA
>JBAUOO010000123.1:0-73890 GCA_049579785.1 Steroidobacteraceae bacterium | reverse complement strand
GCCGACTGCCCGTTCATGAACGCCTCCGCCTGCGCAAGACAACTCGCGATGGCGAGATCCTGCTGCGGCTGATTGCCGCAGGAGGAGCGCGCCGGCAAGAGGAAATCGAGCGCCGCTCGGGGCGTCCCCTGGTGCAGCAGCTGGAAGAAGGAATGCTGCGCGTTGTTGCCCGGCTCCCCCCAGATCACCGCGGCGGTCTGCCAGTCGACCCGCCGCCCATCCAGCGTCACCGACTTGCCGTTGCTCTCCATCTCCAGCTGCTGAAGATAGGCGGGGAAGCGCTTCAGGCGATCGTCATACGGCAGCACCGCGAGCGTCGGCAGCTCCTCGAAGTTGATGTTCCAGACACCGAGCAGTCCCATCAGCGCCGGCAGATTCTCCGCCCAGGGGGTCTTCTTGAAGTGCTCGTCCATCTCGTAGCCGCCCGCGAGCAGCGCCAGGAACGAATCCTTGCCGATCGCGATCGCAAGCGACACCCCGATCGAGGACCAGAGCGAGTAGCGTCCCCCGACCCAGTCCCACATCTTGAAGCGGTACTGCGGATGGACGCCAAACTCGTCCATCGCCCGGTGATTCACCGACACCGCCGCGAAATGCTCGCGCACGGCCTCCTCGCCCAGCTTCTCCTTCACCCACGCGCGCGCCGTGTGCGCATTGGTCAGCGTCTCGAGCGTGGTGAATGTCTTGGAGGAGACGATGAAGAGCGTTGCCCGCGGGTCCGCGCTCTGCAGGATGTCCTCGAGGTGGCAGCCGTCGATGTTGGAGACGAAATCGCATTTCGGCGCGTCCATGGTGTAGGGCTTGAGCGCCTGCACCGCCATCGCGGGACCCAAGTCCGAGCCGCCGATGCCGATATTCACCACCCGCGTGAAAGGCTTCCCCGAGGTGCCGACGATCCTGCCGGCGCGCACGTTCTCGGCGAAGGTGAGCATGTGCTCGCGCTCGGTCATCACCACCCGGGCAATGTCGGCGCCGCCGATGTTGGCCCCCGGCGGCTGGCGCAGCGCCACATGCAGCACCGCGCGCCCCTCGGTGGAGTTGATCTTCTCGCCGCGCCACATCGCATCGCGGTAGTCCTTGAGGCCCACCGCCTCGGCGAGGTCCAGGAGCTTGCCGAGTACCATCTCATCCAGGTGCTGGCGCGAGAAGTCCATGAGCAGCCCCACGCCCTCGCGCGAGAAGCGCTCGAACCGTCCGGGATCGCGGGCGAAGAGCTCCCGCGTCGCAACGGTATCCAGGCGCGAGGCATGGGTGGCCAGTTCCGACCAGAGGGGAGTGCGGGGACCTGCGGCCTTCGGCATGGAGAGCTCCTCAGGTGGTCTGCTGCGCCTGGTCGACTTCGAGGGCGACGGCGGGCGTGTAGAAGCGCTCGATTGTAGCGGCCACGTAGTCGATTTGCGCCGCCGAGAGCTCCGGAAAGACCGGCAGCGCCAGCACTTCCCGGGAGGCAAGCTCCGCCTCCGGCAGGTCGCCTGAGCGGTAGCCGAGGTACGCGAAGCACGGCTGCAGGTGTAGCGGGATCGGATAGTAGATCTCGGTCCCGATACCCGCCGCCGCCAGATGCTGCCGCAGCTCATCCCGCCGCTGCGCGCGGATGACGTATTGATTCCAGACGTGCCGCCCACCTGGGCCCCTCGGCGGCGTCACGATCTCGCGGCCCGGGAGCTTCGCCGTGAGGCGCGTCGCGTACTGCCGGGCATGGGCATCCCTCGCTTCCCGCCACTCCTCGAGATAGCGGAACTTCACGTTGAGCACCGCCGCCTGGATCTCATCCAGCCGGAAGTTGCCGCCGATGAGGCTGTGGTGGTACTTGGGCTCCGCCCCGTGCACCCGCAGGATCCGCATGCGCTGATCGAGCGCCGGGTCGCGCGTGGTGCAGAGCCCCGCATCGCCGAAGGCGCCCAAGTTCTTCGTCGGGAAAAACGAGAAACAGCCGATATGCCCGATGCCGCCGGCCATTCGCCCTTGCTCATCCGTGGCGCCGATCGCCTGCGCGGCATCCTCGATGACGTGAAGCCCGAGTCGATCTGCCATCTCCATGAAGGCATCCATCGCGCAAACCTGTCCGTAAAGGTGCACGGGCATGAGGGCCCTGATGCGCCCGCCCGTGCGGCGATGGATCACCTGCCGGCCCCCGCCCTGCCCGCGGACCTCGCATTCCCGGGAGAGAAATTCCTCCACCCGCTCGGGTGAGAGGTTGAAGGTCGCCCGGTCCATGTCGCAGAAGACCGGCCGGGCGCCCAAGCGCGCGATGGTCCCGGCGGTGGCGAAAAAAGTGAAGGGGGAGGTGATCACCTCATCCCCCGGTCCGATGCCCAGCGCCATGAGCGCCAGCAGCAGCGCATCGGTGCCCGAGGAGACCCCAATGCCATGCTGGCAGTGCGTATAGCGGGCCATGCCGAGCTCGAGCTCCCGCACCTCGCGACCTAGGATGAACTGCTGGCTTGCGCACACCCGCTCGATGGCCGATCGCACCTCGGCCGCGATCCTCGCGTACTGCTGCGTGAGGTCGAGCAGCGGGACCTTCATGGCGGGCGGGGAAGGCGATCTCGTCATGGGGGTACCTGCGGCCGTGAAATTCTTATAGTAGCCGACAAAGCCGCCCGGGGGCCGCCTCGGGCATGATCGGCCCTCATGGGGATTGACGACGGAGTCGTCATTTATCATGATATTTGACGACAGATGTGACGGCATGCCGGTGAGCCCCCATCCTCCCTTCGTATCTCGGATCCTCGATCTGTCGAGCCTCGTCGCTCGTAAGTCCCACTTTCTGTTCGGCCCCCGACAGACCGGCAAAAGCGCCCTCGTTCGTCATGCCCTTCCCAAGGCGCGCGTTTACGATCTGCGCGACAGCTCGATCTATCTCGATCTCAGCCTGAATCCGCACCGCCTCGAGCAGGAGCTGTCGCCAGGCGCTACGCTGGTGGTCATCGACGAGATCCAGCGGCTGCCGAACCTCCTGAACGAGGTGCACCGCTTGATTGAGAGCCGGGGCGTGCGTTTTCTGCTCACCGGGTCGAGCGCGCGCAAGCTCCGCCGGGGTGGCGTCAACCTCCTGGGAGGCCGTGCCCGCGTGCGGCATCTGCGCCCGCTCAGCGAGCGTGAGCTCGGGAAGCATTTTGATCTCGCCCGCGCGCTCAATCGGGGACTGCTTCCCAGCATCTACTTCTCCGATGACCCGAAGGCGGATCTGAAAGCCTACTGTGGTACCTACCTGCAGGAGCAGATCGTCGCGGAGGGTGCCACGCGCAATGTCCCCGCGTTCAGCCGATTCCTTCGAGTCGCCGCACACTGCAATGGAACGGTGGTGAACTTTACGGCCGTGGCGAGCGATGCTCAGGTCCCACGCACCACGGTCTACGAATATTTCGACATCCTGCGCGACACTCTGGTGCTCGAGGAGGTGCCCGCTTGGCGCGCTTCCCGTACCCGCAAGCCGCTCGTGTCCTCGAAATACTACTTTTTCGACGTCGGTGTGGTCGGAGAGCTGCAGGGCCGTTTGTTCGAGCCAGGCACCCCCGAGTTCGGCTCCGCGTTCGAAACGTATATCGCTCACGAGCTCTTCTGCTATCGCGACTACATCTCCGATGAGCCAGTGGCGCACTGGCGCTCGAGCTCCGGATTCGAGGTCGACTTCATCCTCGGCGGGCACACGGCCATCGAAGTGAAGGCCAAACAGGCGATCGGCGGCCATGACCTGCGCTCCCTGCACGCACTCAAGGAGGAAGCAGTGGCGAAGCGCTACCTGTGCGTGTGCCTGGAGAATCGGCCGAGGCACGTGGAGGGGATCGAAGTCCTACCCCTCAGCCGCTTTCTGCACTCGCTTTGGGAGGGAGAATTCAGGTAGCCCTCGCATGCGCTCAGAGCAGCATGGTTTTCGAATGAGCGAACGGCTCAAGCGCCGGCCAGCGCGGGCAGAGCGCTTCGACCACGACCATCAGCTCATCCAGCGCCCGCAACCAGTCCTCGGGCCGCGCCGCAGGGCTCTGGAGACCCGCGTCAGCCGCGAAGGGGGGCTCAGGAGGTCTCTCGAAGAAGCTCATCGAGCAAGGCTCCACGATTGAATAGATCAAAGTACTCGCGCACTTCGGTGAGGTCCAGTTGGCCGCGATTGGCCTTGAGGAGCGCCCGGATGTCCTCCAGGTCCTGGGTTCGGCGGGCATCGTTGACGAGCCCCTGCAACTTGAAGCCGATCAAGCCCTCGGTACTGATCACGCGCACCTCGCCCAGGGAAGTGTTGAGCTCGGCGGCCCCGGCGAGCAGGCGCTTGGCAATCGGGCGATGGGCGTACAGCAGATCGACGCGCTCATCGCCGCGCAAGTAGTTGGCGGCATCTGCGCTTCTATGGGTGCAAAGATAGCCGAGCTCGGTGAGCTTGGCATCGACCTCCTCGCCCTTCTGCGCATCGATGAGCAGATCGACATCCTGCGTAGCCCGAATGACCCGGTGCGATGCGAGAGCGAGACCTCCGATCAGCGCATAACCTGCACCGATCTGCCGCAGCGCCGTGGTCACTTGGGTGAGCTGTGCGCCGAGGCGGGATGAAGGGGGCATGCGGCCAAGCCGTGGGCGTCCGCTACGGACGCCGATAGCCGTAATACTCGCAGAACCAGTCGACGAAGCGGCGCACCCCGACCTCGATCGGGGTCGCGGGCCGGTAGCCCACGTCCCTCGCCAGATCCTCGATGTCGGCGAAGGTCTCCGGCACGTCCCCGAGCTGCAGCGGCAGGAACTGCTTCTGCGCCTTGCGACCCAGGCACTCCTCGAGCACCTCGATGTAGCGCATGAGCTCGACCGGCTGATGGTTGCCGATGTTGTAGAGCTTGAACGGCGCGCGGCTCGTGGCGGGGTCCGGGGCGCTGCTGTCCCAGCCGGGGGAGGGCTGCGCCACGTGCTCGCAGGCGCGCGCCACGCCCTCGGCGATGTCCTCGACATAGGTGAAGTCCCGCCGGTGATGGCCGTTGTTGAAGATCTCGATGGGCTTGCCTTCGAGAATGTTGCGCGTGAAGAGAAAGAGCGCCATGTCCGGGCGCCCCCAGGGGCCATAGACGGTGAAGAACCTCAAGCCCGTGGTCGGGAGATCAAAGAGCGAGGAGTACGCATGCGCCATCAGTTCGGTGGAGCGCTTGGTGGCGGCGTAGATCGTGAGCGGGTGATCGGCGATCCGGTGCGGCGAGAACGGCATGTCGGTGTTGGCGCCGTAGACCGAGCTCGTCGAGGCATACACCAGATGCTCGAGCCCGTTGTGGCGGCAGCCTTCGAGCACATTCAAGGTCCCGGTAACGTTGCTGCGCACGTAGCTGTGCGGGTCCTTGAGCGAGTGGCGCACCCCGGCCTGGGCGGCCAAGTGCACGACGCGCTTGAACTTCTCGCGCGCGAAGAGCTCGGCCATTCCCGCATCATCGGCGAGATCGAGCTTGACGAAGCGGAAACCGCTCTGCTGAGTCAACCGCTCGAGCCGCGCGTTCTTGAGCGTGACGTCGTAGTACTCATTCAGATTGTCGAGCCCGACGATCTCGTGCCCGCGCGCGAGGAGATTGCGCGCGGTGTGATAGCCGATGAAGCCGGCCGCGCCTGTCACGAGGATCTTCATAAGCGGCCGTCGACCTTCGCGGCCGGAAAGACGTGTTTGATGTCGTAGAGCACGTGGTTTTTCTTGCAGAGCCGACGCACCCCCTCGGCACCCAGCTCGCGAAACTGCCGGTGCGCCACCGCCACGACCGCCACCTCGTAGCGTCTCGCGGCCAGCGTGCGGATCGGGCGCACGCCGTACTCGTGCCGGCACTCCTCGGCATCGGCCCAGGGATCGTAGATGTCGACCTCGGCGCCGTATTTCTCGAGCTCGCGCACCACATCGATCACCTTGGAGTTGCGGATGTCGGGGCAGTTCTCCTTGAAGGTGACCCCGAGCACCAGCACGCGCGCCCCCTTGACGTGGATGCGCTTGGCGGTCGTGAGCTTGATGATCTCCCCGGCGACGTAGAGCGCCATGTTGTCATTGAGCCGCCGCCCGGCGAGGATCATCTCCGGGTGATAGCCGATCTCCTGCGCCTTGTGGGTGAGGTAGTACGGGTCCACGCCGATGCAGTGCCCACCCACGAGCCCCGGCCTGAACGGCAGGAAATTCCACTTGGTGCCGGCGGCGTTCAGCACCTCCTCGGTATCTAAACCTAAGCGGTTGAAGATGAGCGCGAGCTCGTTGATGAGGGCGATGTTGACATCGCGCTGCGTGTTCTCGATCACCTTGGCGGCCTCGGCCACCTTGATGCTCGAGGCCCGGTGCGTGCCCGCCTTGATGATGCTCGCGTAGAGCTTGTCGATGAATTCCGCGGCCTCGAGCGTCGAGCCCGAGGTCACCTTCCTGATGCTGGTGAGCCGGTGCTCCTTGTCGCCGGGGTTGATGCGCTCGGGGCTGTAGCCGACGAAGAAATCGCGGTTGAATTTGAGGCCGGACTCCCGCTCGAGAATCGGGACGCAGATCTCCTCGGTGCAGCCCGGATAGACGGTGGATTCGTACACCACCACGGCGCCTTTTCTCAAGGCCTTGCCGACCGTCTCGCTCGCCTTGACGAGCGGCGTGAGATCCGGCCGCTTGTACTCGTCGATCGGCGTGGGCACGGTGATGATGAGCACGTGGCAGCGCTTCAAGCTCTCGAGGTCGGTGCTGAAGGAGAGGCGTGTCGCGGATTTCAGCTCCGCGCGCGAGACCTCGAGCGTGCTGTCGCGGCCGCGCGCAAGCTCCGCGATGCGATGCGGCTTGATGTCGAAGCCGACCGTGTCGAAATGCTTGCCGAATTCCACGGCGAGCGGCAGGCCCACATAGCCCAGCCCGACGATGCCGATGCGGCAGTTACGCAGATGAAACATGGCCCCTACTTTATTGGCAAGACTGGCCTGCGGCCGCTTCGCGGACCGCTTCTTCGTCGCCGGCGGCAGGCCAGAGGCATTGCCCGCCGCTGGACTTTCCGATCAATGCCAACATGTCGCGATGGGCGCGCAGCTCCTGCTCGGTGGCGCCGATCACGCGCAGCGGCGCCGGCGGGCGCACCAGCGCGCGGATCTGACTCGCCTGCGCGGTGGCACCGCCCGGGACGCTCTCGGTGAGGGCCAAAGCCGCCTGACCGCCGGTCATCGCGAGGTACACGTCCGCGAGGATCCGTGCATCGAGCAGCGCCCCGTGCAGCTCCCGGCGCGAGTTGTCGACGTTATAACGCTTGGCCAGCGCATCGAGGTTGTTGCGCTGGCCGGGATGCATTTCCCGCGCCAGCACCAGCGTGTCAAGGACACGGCACAGCTCGCTCATGAGAAGCGTGCGGCCGGCACGGCGCAGCTCCGCGTCGAGGAAAGCCACGTCGAACTCGGCATTGTGGATCACGAGCTCCGAGCCGCCGATGAACTCGAGGAGCTCGTCGGTGATTTCCGCGAAGCGGGGCTGGCGGGCGAGGTCCTCGCGCTGCAGGCCGTGGATCGCCTCGGCGCCGAGATCGATGTCGCGCTCCGGGTTCAGGTAGCGGTGGAAGCTGCGCCCCGTGAGCCGCCGACTGAGCAGCTCCACGCAGCCGATCTCGATGATGCGATGTCCGAGGGCGGGCTCGAGACCGGTGGTCTCGGTGTCCAGAACGATCTGTCGCATGGGTCGAAGTCTAGCAACTATCGGAGGCCATCGCATCGATGGCCTGGTTGGCGAGTCGGTCGACGCGCTCGTTGCCAGGCACGCCCGCGTGGCCCGGCACCCAGTGCCACTCGATCGAGTGGTTGGCCGCGAGCTCATCGAGCCGCAGCCACAGATCCTGATTCTTCACCGGCTTTCGGTCCGCCGTGCGCCAACCTCTCGCCTTCCAGACACTCACCCACTCGAGGATGCCGCGCCGCACGTACTCCGAGTCGGTGTACACGCGCGCCCGCACCGGACGCTTCAGCGCCTCGAGCGCGCGGATCACGGCCGTCAGCTCCATGCGGTTGTTGGTCGTCAGCGCCTCGGCGCCCGCAAGCTCCTTCTCGCGATCCCCGAAGCTGAGCAGCGCCGCCCAGCCGCCGGGCCCCGGATTTCCGCGGCAGGCGCCGTCGGTATAGATGTCGACGAACATCGCTTCAGCCGTGCGCGTGCGGGCTCGGCTTCGCGAGGCCGCCTAAGACCGCGGGCCGCTCCCGGAATCGCGGGCGGATGGGTGTCAGGGTGTAGATGCGCTTGCGCGCCTTCATGAGATAGGCGTTGGCGGGCAGCGGATAGGTCAACCCTCGCCGCAGCATCCTGCCGGCGCCATAGTCCGTCTCCTGGCCCGCGGCAAGTCCGCCGCTCCAGGGTCCGCGGAACAAATAATGCTGCGCCGAGACGACTTCGTACCCGAGCAGCACCAGCCATTCGCGGATCCTCCTTTCGGAAAGCACGCGGCGCATGCCGGGCGGAAAGCCGCTGCGGCTCCAGCGCGCGCGCACGCCCCAAAGGCTCCAGGGCCGAAATCCGAGCACCAGCAGCCGGCCCTCGCCGACGAGCACGCGATCCGCCTCGCGCACGATGGCATAAGGGTCGGTGGCGAACTCGAGGATGTGCGGCAGCAGTACCGCATCGATCGAGTCGCCGATGATCGGCAGCTGGGTGGGTCGCCCGAGGATGTCGGCGCTTGACGACAGCCCGGGCGTGGCGAGGATGGCTTGATGGCGCGTGCGCGCGCCGGCCAACAACTCCCGTGCGGGCCCCCAGGCGCCGATCTGCAGCAGCTCCCAGCCAAACACGTCCTCGAGCGCCTCGCCCAGAAGCTGCGATTCCGCGGCGATGAGCGCGCTGCCGAGCGGGCTCGACCACCACGCGAGCCGCGCGGCGGCCGGCTCCTGGAAATGAGATCTGTGCGCAGGTGCCATGAAGTACTGGCAATAGTGTGAAGTTACCGGTTAAATATCGCTGTGCGAATAAGTAAGGTCGGGGGTCCGGGGTACTCACTCCGGCTCCAGAAGAAGTTAACACGCCTTTCAGAGGTCGGGAACTTGGCGACGGAAACCGTTCGAGGCACTCGTTTTGCATTGCTGATCGTAGCGCTGGCGGCGCTAGCGGCCTGCGCCACGCGCCAGCCACTGCGCCCGCAGGCCGCCCCGGCGGTCGTACCGGCGCCCGCCGTCGCCACCCCACCGCCCGAGCCTCCCTCTCCGCCGCCAGCCCCCGCGCCCGCGGCGCAATCGGCGGTCCTCACGCCCGCGCAGTATGCTGATCTTTTCGACCGCATTCGCACCGGCTTCGCGCTCCCGGACCCCGACGAGGCCGCGATCGATGAGCAGCTCACCTGGTACGCCTCGAACCCCGATTACCTGCAGCGTGCCTTCGGCCGCGCGGACATGTATCTCTATTACATCGTCACGCAGCTCGAGGCGCGGCACATGCCGCTCGAGCTGGCGCTGCTACCGGTCATCGAGAGCGCCTTCGAGCCCTACGCCTATTCCCGGGCGCGGGCCTCGGGTCTGTGGCAGTTCATCTCGCCCACCGGGACGCGCTTCGGCCTGAAGCAGGACTGGTGGTACGACGGCCGTCGCGACGTGGTGGCCTCCACCAATGCGGCGCTCGATTACCTGCAGGCGCTGCACGATGAGTTCAACGGCGACTGGCTGCTCGCGATCGCCGCCTACAACTGCGGCGAGCTCGCCGTCCAGCACGCCGTGCAGGTGAATCAGGCCGAGCACCGCCCGATCGACTTCTGGGACCTGCGTCTGCCGCGGGAAACCGAGGCCTACGTGCCGAAGCTCCTCGCCATGAAGCGCCTGGTGGAGGATCCGGCGCAGTACGGGCTCGCCTTCACCGCGATCCCCAATCAGCCGTATTTCGCGCGGGTGAAGACCCCCGGCCAGATCAATCTGCAGGTGGCCGCCCAGATCGCCGGTATCAGCGCGGAGGAGGTGTATGACCTCAACCCCGCGTTCCACCGCTGGGCCACCGATCCCACCGGACCCTTCTATCTGCTCCTTCCGGTCAATGCCGCGCCGATCTTCGAGCAAAACGTCGCCCAGCTCACGCAGGATGAGCTCATGGGTGTCGAGCACTACGAGGTGCGGCGTCGCGATTCGATCTACTCGCTCGCTCGAAACTTCAAGACGAGCGTCGCGATCCTGCGCAAGCTCAACACCTTGCCCGACGGCCGGCTCACCGTCGGGGAGGATGTCCTGGTGCCGGCGACGAGCTATGTGTTGCCTGAGAACGTGCGCCTCGCCGCGGCCCGCGTCGACGATCGCGCCCGCTGGGGCAGCTACCTGCAGTTCCAGGTGGTGCGGCGCGGGGATTCGCTCTGGAGCATTGCGCGCCACTACCGCATGAGCCCGCGCACTCTGGCGCGGATGAACGGGATCTCGGTGCATCAGCTCATCAGGCCGGGCGAGAGGCTCAGGCTCTATGCCCGCGTTCCGGTCGAGCATCATGGGGAGCTGCACTTCGAGGTGGTGCGGACCGGCGATACGTTATGGTCGATTGCCCGCCGCCATGGCATGAGCGTGCAAACCCTGGCGAGCCTCAACGGCATCGGACGGCGTGCGATGCTGCATCCGGGTGAGCGGCTGCGCCTCTTCACCGGCTCCGCGCACGCGACCCGCGTGCGCTATTCCTCCGCGGGCACGACTGCCGCCGGCCCGGGCGCACGCAAGGTGGTCTACACGGTCCGCCGCGGGGACAACCTGTGGCAGATCGCACGGCTCTTCCAGGTGAAGGTCTCCCAGATTCTCACCTGGAACGCCATCACCCTGCACACCCCGATCCTCGCGGGCCAGAAGCTCACCATCCGCCTCGCCTCAGGCAGCTGACCCCACCGACCCGATTCGTCTACACTGCCGCGTCTTCTCATCACGGCAGGCTCGGCATGGGATTTCTCTCAGGCAAGCGCGCGTTCATCGTCGGCGTCGCGACCGAGCGCTCGATCGCCTGGGGCATCGCGCAGGCGATGCATCGCGAGGGCGCCGAGCTCGCCTTCTCCTACGTGAACGAGAAGATGAAGGAGCGCGTCGAGCCCCTGGCGAAGTCCCTGGGCTCGCAGATCACGATGCCCCTCGATGTGACGATAGACGGGCAGATCGACGCCGCGTTCGAGCGGCTGAAGCGCGACTGGGGCAGCCTCGACATCGTGGTTCACGCCGTCGCGTACGCACCGCGCGAGGCGATCGCCGGGGGGTTCGTCGAGAATACCTCCCGCGAGGCCTTCAGGATCGCCCACGATGTCTCCAGCTACAGTTTCATCGCGCTTGCCCGCGGCGCCGCTCCGCTCATGGCGGGCCGATCGGGGGCCCTCCTCACCCTGTCCTATCTCGGGGCCGTGCGCTCGATCCCGAGCTACAACGTCATGGGGCTCGCCAAGGCGAGCCTCGAGGCGAACGTGCGCTTCCTGGCCGCCGATCTCGGCCCGCAGGGCATCCGGGTGAACGCCATCTCCGCCGGACCGATCAAGACACTCGCCGCGGCCGGGATCGCCGGCTTTCGCAAGATGCTGAGCCGCGTCGCCGAGGTGGCGCCGCTGCGGCGCAACGTGACACCGGAGGATGTCGGCAACGCCGCCGCGTTCCTCTGCTCGGACCTCGCGGCCGCAATCACCGGCGAGATTCTCTACGTCGACAACGGCTTCAACACCGTGGGGATGAGCTTTCCGCAAGAAGCGGAGACGCCCTGAGAGCCGCTCGCCGGTGCGCGTGCGGCCGCGCTCCGCTCATTGGAAAGCGTCAGGATTCTTGCGCACCTTGGCCGTCGCCCGCAGCTGCGCGAGGTAGCCCAGCGCATCGGCCTCGCCCTTGCGCTGCAGCTGCTCCTGCTCGAGCGCCTGCTCGAGGTACCTGTTGGTCTGTTGCTCGCCGCTACGGATCTGCGTGATGGCGATGAGCGCGGCGCCGCCACTGGGCAGTGTCACGGCCTCGTACACCGGACCGTGCACGGGTTTCTGCGCATCGAACGCCGCCTTCAGGATCTGCGCCGGAACGGACGGATCGCCCCGGCCGACGAACTTCGGCGGGTCGACCTTGACCTTGAGATTCTTGGCGAGCTGAGCGAAGGAGGTGCCCGAGAGTAGCTGCGTGCGTGCCGCCTGCGCGGCCGCGAGCGCGGCATCGCTCTCGCGCTGCTTCTTCAGAACGGCGACGATGCCGTCGCGAACGTCCGCGAGCGGCTTCGCGTACGGCGCGCGATGAGTCGCGGCTTCGAAGATCACCATCTTGTCGTTGTCGAGGATCACGGGGCCCCCGAGCGTGCCCTGGCCGATCGCATTGGCGCCGAACAGCAGATTCTGCAGCGGCCTCTCCTCACCGAGCGGCGCCCCGCCCGCCCCTTTGAGGAACTGCGGCACCTCGGCGCTCGTCAGGTTGAATTCCTTCGCCAGACTGTCGAGCGTCACACCCGGGTCCTGCAGCCGGTTCTGCAGCTGATCCTCGATATCCCCGAAGCGGTTGCTGGCCTCGCTCTGCTTCAGCTGCGCCTCGAGCTCGGGCCGTGCCTCGGCGAGGGTCTTGGTCCGGCCTGGCTGGATGCCATCGAGGCGAATGATGTGATAGCCGTACTGGCTCTTCACCGGTCCGACGATGTCCCCGACCGCTTGGATACTGAAAAGCGCATCCGCAAAGGGCTTCACGAAGCCGCCCCGATCCATCCACCCGAGGCTCCCGCCGTTCTGCGCCGAGCCCGGATCCTGCGAGTACTTCTTCGCGAGGGCGGCGAAGCTCTGCCCCGATTTCGCCAGCGCGAGGACCTTGTCGGCCTGCTTCAGGGCCGCGGCGGGATCCTTGCCGAAGGGGATGAGGATGTGGCTGGCCTCGCGCCGCTCGGGTACCACGAAGCGGCTCTTCTCCTTGTCGTAGGCCGCCTGCACGGCGGCATCCGAGACGCTCTCCGTGCTCGCCACCTGAGCGAGGGTCAGCTGCGCGTAGCGCAAGTCGACCGATTCCGGAACGAGGTAGTCGGCTTGGTGGGCCTGGTAGTACGCCTCGATGGCCGCCGGATCGACGGGTGCATCGCTCTGGTAGCTGTCGGCGGGAAGGATCGCGTACTGCACTTCGCGCTCCTCGTCCCGCAAAGCCCGTGCGCGGGCTGCCTCGCTCGGCGTCACGAACTCCGAGGAGGCGATACCCAGGAGAAGCTGCTGGCGTCGCAGGTCGGTGCGCTCCTCGGCCGAGAATTCGTCGAGCGAGAGGCCGCTCTCGGCGAGCGCTTCCTTCGCCGCCTCCGGGGAGTACTGCCCGGCGACCTGGAAGGCGGGCTCGCTGCGAATGGCCGCGATCAGCTCGGGCTCGCTCACCCGATAGCCGAGCTTCTCGGTGCGCTCGGAGATGAGTGCCTCACCGATCAGGCGCTCGAGCACCTGGTCCTGGGCGGCCTTCTGCTGGGCCGCCGGAATATTGCCGCCAAACTGCTGCTGCAGCTGGCCCTCAGCACGGAGCCAGGCGTTGTGGGCCGAATCGAGGGAGATCGTCTGGCCGTCGGCCTCCGCCGCATAGCTGGAGCTGCTGAAATTGAGGTTGACGATGCCGTAAGCGCCCCAGGCGGCAAAGACCAGGGCGAGCGCACCAAGGATGCTGTACCACAGCCACTTGTGCGTCTCGATGGTGTCGGTGATTTTCTGCAGCATGGTCCAGGGTGGCGGAGCGGACGGGACTCGAACCCGCGACCCCCGGCGTGACAGGCCGGTATTCTAACCAGCTGAACTACCGCTCCGACTTTCGGGGGCCGAATGCTATAGGACGCCCTGGCCGCTGTCCATGCGCTCGATCTGTGATCGGCGACAGTCGCGCCGGCCTGCGGAGCGTGCTAGCGTTGAACGGCTCGGCCGCGGCGGCGGTCGCGTCAACCTAATCTGGGCCCGCGCGCTTGAGAATGGCGGGGCTGGGAAGTCTCTCGGAAGGTTCGAGGTCCAGGCTCATGAGATCATTCGGTTCGCCCCTCTCTCTCGCGCTCGCCCTCGGAGCCCTCCTGCTCGCCAAGGGAGCCTGGCTGCCAGCCACGGCCGCCCTCGGTGATACCGTGGCCTCGATCCAGGCTGATCAGGTCAGCCTGAAAGGCCAGCTGCGGGTTCGGTCGGAGCCCGGGTACTCCGTGCAGGAGATCACCGCCGCCAATGGCACGCTGGTGCGGGAGTTCGTCTCTCCCGCCGGGGTGGTGTTCGCCGTCAGCTGGAATGGCGGGGCGATGCCCAACCTGCAGCAGACGCTCGGGACCTACTTCGCCCAATTCCAGGCCGCCGTGAAGTCGCAGCGCGCCGATCATGTCCATCGCCTCGGACACGATCAATTGGAGGTCCGCACGCCCACCCTGGTCGTGCGCGCGGGCGGGCACATGAGACAGTACTTCGGCATCGCCTACGTACCCTCACTCCTGCCGCCGAATCTCTCGATCTCCGATCTTCACTGAACGCTGCGAGGGAAAGTGCGCAAGCTCATTATCGTAGGTCTCGCCCAGACCCTCTTCCTTCTTGCCGGCTGCGGCGGCGGCTCGGGCAGCCTCGCCACTGGCGGCGGCGGCGGCGGCGGTGGCACTGGCAGCACGCCGACCAATACCGTCGCCATCACCGTGGATGACGGTCCCGACCCTCAGGCGGGATATGACGCCGACACGCCATTCATCACCGTCACGGTCTGCGCTCCGGGCAGCACGACCAACTGCCAGACGATCGATCACGTGGAGATCGATACCGGCTCCTACGGCCTGCGCCTCATGTCCTCGGTGCTCAACTCATCCCTCGCCTCGGCGCTGCAGTCGGAGCAGGGCGCGGGCGGCGAAGCCATCGTCGAATGCACCCAGTTCGTCGACGGCTTCAGTTGGGGACCGGTGGCGCTCGCCGACGTGCAGATCGCCGGGGAGTCCGCCAGCAGCGTTCCCATGCAGGTCATCGGCGACCCGAGCTACGAGAGCGAGATTCCCGCAGCCTGCTCGGGCACCGGCACGGAAGAGGACTCCGTTGCGGCCTTTGGCGCCAATGGCATCCTCGGTATCGGCCCCTTCGCCGATGACTGCGGCCCCGCCTGCGCCCTCTCGGCGACGAGCGGCGAGAACCCGGGCTGGTATTACACCTGCCCGAGCGGCGGCACCTCGACCACCGACTGCGCCGAGGCCGCGGTGAGCGAGAGCTCGCAGGTGACTGATCCCGTGGCCGACTTCCAGACCGACAACAACGGAGTGATCGTCGAGATCGCATCGGCGACCGATGGGGCGTTGACGGATACCGGGACGCTGATCTTCGGGATCGGCACCGAAAGCAACAACGCCATCACCACACAGACCGTGCTCACGGCGGATCCGAATTACGGAGATATCAGCACCACCTACGACACCCAGGACGGGAACGACATGATTCTGCCCTTCTCCTATATCGATACCGGCTCGAACGCCTATTACTTCGCCGACGGCGGCATCCCCTCGGACGCAGCTTGCAGCACCCAGACAGGCTATGACAGCAGCAACCCGCAAACCTGGTTCTGTCCCGCCTCGGAGCTCAAACTAAGCGCGCTCAATTCCGGTCAGAACGGCCTGCAATCGACCGTGAGCTTCTCGGTCGGTGACGCCTACCAGTTGTTCAATACCTATCAGACCGGAACGGTGTTCGATGATCTCGGCGCGAGCAGCGGGCCCGAACCCCAAGATTGCAGCGCATCGACCACTGATTTTTCGTGCGCGTTCGACTTCGGATTCCCGTTCTTCCTCGGCAAGGACGTGTACGTGGCCTTCGCGGGCGCAATCACCACCGGGGGCACCGGGCCGTACTTCGCGTACTAGAAGGTAACCGGCGGCAGATGCGCGCGCCGCAGCCGCACGTTGAGCCTGCGGATTGCCGCCTGGCGCCCCTGCCAGGCCCGTATCGCATCATTGAGCTCGCCGGATTGCTGGCGGAACACCGCGAGGTCCGCCGGCGTCGGGGCCAGGTCGGCCGATTCGGCATCGGCCTCGATGGCGCTGATCCGTTGGCTGATCGCCCCGAGATCCCTATCACCGCCGTGCTCCGAGGTGGCATCGCTGAGCCTCTCGACTGAAGAGATCAGCGAGCGGTCCGCGCGCCCCACGGTCAACCGCTTGGCGAGCGAGTCTAACTGCTCGTGCGCGCTGCTTTCCGCCCGGTGTACCGAGCTCGCGCGCTGAAGCGCCCCGCAAAGCGATCGGCTGAAGATGAGCAGCGCGCGCAGATCGGCGCTGCTCGTGTGAACCCGCGGATCGAGCTGCACCACGAGCGGCGCCCGATATTGCTGCCCGCCCACCGTCAGCACGAGACTGTAGATGCCCGGCAACACAAAGGGGCCATCGACCGCGGTCGGTGTGTCTTCGCCGAATACCGCGGCGATACTGTATTCGTAGGCGATCGCCTGCGGACGCGGGTAGCGCAGGTTCCACAGGAAACGGTGCATGCCGGGTGCGCCCGACAGCCTCTGCGCGGGCCGCAGCCACTCTGGGTCGAAATACCGGTTCGCCTGGATCGGCGGCGGGATCTCATCGGAGGCGAAGTGGCGCACGAGCTCGCCCTTGAAGTCGTAGATCTCGAGCGTCACCGGTCCTTGCGTGTTCTTGCCGAGCCAGTAATCGATCACCGCGCCAGCCGGCGGGTTTTGTCCCTCCGCAGTCTCCGGCGGCAGCGGAGTGTCCTTGTTGTTGTTGGGATGAACCCGCCAGGCGACCTCCGGCGCAAAGAGGTGTGCCGGCGCGGCGAGCGCGGCGCTCGAAAGCTGACGCAACGGTGTTATATCATCGAGCACCCAGATCGCCCGCCCCTGGGTGGCGGCGATGAGATCATCGCCGTGCACCAGAAGATCATTGACCCGCGCGTTTGGCAGGTTGAGCTGCAGCGACTGCCAGTGATCGCCGTCATCGAGCGATACGTACACGCCTTGCGACGTACCGGCATACAGCAGCCCGCTGCGCACGGGGTCGGCGCGAACGACCGGCACGTCCTCGCCCGCGGGCAGCCCCGTATCGACCTCCGTCCAGGACTTGCCGTAATCGTGAGTGCGCAGGACATGTGGATTGAAATCATCCTGGCGGTGGTTGTCTACCGCGACATAGGCCGTTGCCGGATCGAGCGCCGAGGCGTCGATGGCGCTGATCTTCTCCCAGGGATTGAGCGCGGGCGGGGTCACATCCTGCCAGTGCCGACCCCCGTCGCGCGTCAACTGGATGAGACCGCTGTCGGTCCCGACCCAGATGAGGTTCGCGGTTTTGGGCGATGGCGCGATGGTGCTGATCACGCCATAGCCGCACGCCATCGCCCATTGGTCGATGGCCTGCTCGCCGGCCACCTGGCCGTTGCAGTCGCGCGCGCCTGATCGCTTGCCGGTGAGATCCGGCGAGATGACGTCCCAGTGGTTGCCCTCGTCCGTGGAGCGGAAGAGGACCTGCGCCCCCAACAGCAGCGCATGCGGCTTCGTCGGCGTGAACACGAGCGGCGTCACCCAGCCGTAGCGGTACTTCACCGCCGTCGGGCGGGCGCCGTAGCTGTTGATCGGCCAGGGCGTCACATTCGCCACCTGACCGGTGTTCGCATCGTAGCGCGATACTCTGCCGCCCATGCCGCTGCCAAACACCAGATTCGGATCGTCGGGGTCCGGCAGCATGTAATCGCGCTCATCGCCACCGACCGGGTGCCAGTCGCGGAAGGTGATCGCGCCATAGTCGCTGCGGCTCGCGGTGCCCACCGTGCCGCTGTCCTGCTGGCCGCTGTAGATCCAGTACGGAAAGCGATTGTCGGCGGCGACGTGATAGAACTGACCCGTCGGCTCGTTGTACCAACTGCTCCAGGTGCGCCCGTCATCGACGCTGACCACCGCGCCCTGATCCGAAGCGCTGATCCAATGATCCGGATGCTGCGGATTGATCCACAGGAAGTGGTAATCATCCCCCCCCGGCGCACCCTTGATGATCGTCCAGGTCTTGCCGCCGTCCGTGGAGCGGCGGATCGACTGGCCCGCGGAGTAGAGGACGTCCGGGTCACGCGGGTCGACCGTCAGGCGTGCGAAGTAGAAATTGCCGAAAGTGTCCTCATCGGCATTCACCCGCTGCCAGTGATCACCGCCATCATCCGAGCGCCAGATGCCCCCGTCGGTCTTCGAATCCACGGTTGCATAGATGCGCGTGCCTTGCGCGGTGTGCGTGACCGCGAGCCCGATGCGCCCGAGCGGGCCTTGGGGCCAGCCATTGCCGGCGAGGCGAGTCCAGGTGGCGCCCCCATCGGTGGAGCGATAGATGGCACTGCCAGGACCCACCGCCGGCTCGAAATAGCTGAGCCAGGGGCGCTCGCGCACCTGCCAGGCCGCGGCGTAGAGCAGGTTGGGGTTGCTCGGGTCGGCGGCGAGATCGACCACGCCGGTATCGTCGTTGATGGCGAGCGAATGCACCCAGCTCTTACCGCCGTCGGTGGAGAGGTAAACGCCGCGCTCGGGATTGGGGCCGAACAGATGGCCCAGCGCCGCCACCACGACGACGTCGGGGTTGTTCGGATCGACCCAGATCCGACCGATATTGCGGGTCGCGGCGAGGCCCAGGGGCTGCCAGCTCTTGCCACCGTCGGTGGACTTGAAGACACCGCGGCCGGAACCGACGTCATACCGGGGCGCAACCTGGCCGGTGCCCACATAGATCGTATCCGGATCGGAGGGGGCGACCGCGAGTGCCCCGATGGCCGGCGGCAGGCTGTCCCCGACCGAGCGCCAGGTCCGTCCGGCATCGATCGTTTTCCAGATACCCCCGCCCGCGCCGGAAAAGTAGAACGTGTCCCGCTGCCCCGGTGCCCCGGTCGCCATCGTCGCCCATCCGCCCCGGAAAGGGCCGACGAGGCGCCACTTAAGCTGCGAATACGCCGCCTCCGGGAAAGGCGCCGCCTGAGCCGCCGCGGCGCCTTGAGCGGCCGCCACCGGCCCGGCAAAAGCGGCTCCCGGTAGCGCGAGCGCGAGCGCGAAGATGCGTACAAGGCCCAAAAGACCCGTGGTCCGCGGCGTCTTGGATCGGTGATCCGTCATGGTCATTGGCGACCCCCAGCCATGAAACCGCTAACCATACCGGATTCGGCTGCCGGCCGCCGCCGCCGCGGGCGCCGCGCGGTACCGATCGCCCCCTGGGGCACGCGATGAGAGAATCGGGCACACCCCATTGACGCACTGGAAGAATGGTCCATGTCCGATCTATCGGCATTCCCGGTCACACGAAAGTGGCCGCCGCGGTTCCCGGACCGTCTGCAGCTTTACTCGATGCCGACGCCAAACGGCGTCAAGGCCTCGATCATGCTGGAGGAGACGGGGCTCCCGTACGAGGCGCACCGCGTGAATTTCGACGCCCAGGAGCAGCTCTGCCCCGAGTTCCTCGCACTCAACCCCAACAACAAGATCCCGGCCATCCTCGATCCCGAGGGTCCCGGCGGGAGGGCGCTGGCGCTGTTTGAGTCGGGCGCGATCCTCATCTATCTCGCCGAGAAGACCGGCCGGCTGCTGCCGCGCGAGCCGGCCGCCCGTTATCTCACCCTTCAATGGCTCATGTTCCAGATGGGCGGTGTCGGACCGATGTTCGGTCAGGTCGGCTTCTTCAACAGGTTCGCCGGGAAGGATTACGAGGATAAGCGCCCGCGCGACCGTTATGTCGCGGAGTCGAAACGCCTCCTCGGCGTTCTCGACAAACAACTCGCGGCGCACGCCTGGATCGCGGGCGATGAGTACACGATTGCGGACATCGCGACTTTCCCCTGGGTGCGCAATCTCATCGGCTACTACCAGGCGGGCGATCTGGTCGGGATCGCGGATTTCCCCAACGTCGTCGGCGCGCTCGAGCGTTTCCTCGCGCGCCCGGCGGTCGCCCGAGGACTCGAGATCCCGAAAAGCGGTTGACGCGCCGTGAGCGGCCGCACACTGATGGTGCAAGGCACGACCTCCGATGCCGGCAAGACGACGCTCGTTGCCGGACTCTGCCGCCTGTTGCATCGGCGGGGCGTGCGAGTCGCGCCGTTCAAGCCGCAGAACATGGCCTTGAACAGCGCCGTCGGCATCGACGGCGGCGAGCTCGGCCGCGCGCAGGCGCTGCAGGCGCAGGCGGCGGGCATCGCCCCGACGGTCGACCTCAATCCCGTCCTGCTCAAGCCGAGCACCGATCAGCGCTGTCAGGTCATCATCCACGGCAAGGCGGTGGGCGAGATGGGCGCTTCGGTCTACCACGAATTCAAGCGCGTCGCCCGCGAGGCCGTGCTGAGTTCCTATCGCAGACTGGGCGATGCCTACGAGTTCATCCTGGTCGAGGGCGCCGGCTCCCCCGCCGAGATCAACCTGCGCGAAGGCGACATCGCCAACATGGGTTTCGCCGAAGCGGTCGATTGCCCCGTCGTGCTCATCGCCGACATCGATCGGGGCGGTGTGTTCGCTCATCTGGTGGGCACCCTCGCGCTGCTGAGCGACAGCGAGCGAGACCGCGTGCGCGGATTCGTCATCAACCGCTTCCGCGGGGAGCGCTCGCTCCTACAACCGGGCTTGGACTGGCTCGAGCGGCACACCGGCAAACCCGTGCTCGGCGTACTGCCTTACCTGCAGGGACTGCAACTCGATGCCGAGGACGGCATCCGTCTCGAAGCCGCTGCGGCCGCTTCTGGATCCGCCGAGGCGCTGCGGGTGGTGGTGCCGGTTTTGCCCCGAATCAGCAACCACACGGATTTCGAGCCGCTCGCCCATCATCCGCAGGTTGTCTTGCGCTACGTCGGCGCCGCGACGCCGCCGCCCGCGGACCTCGTGATCCTGCCCGGCTCCAAGTCAGTTCGCGCCGATCTCGAGTGGCTTCGCGCTCACGGCTGGCCCGGGTATCTCGAGAAGCACCTGCGCTACGGGGGCAGAGTGCTCGGCATCTGCGGCGGCCTGCAGATGTTGGGCACCTCGATTGCCGACCCGCAAGGGATCGAGGGCGCACCCGGCGCGAGCCCCGGCTTGGGCTGGCTCGATCTGAAGACGCTGCTTCGGCCGGGCAAGCGACTGGCCAATGTCGCGGGCCGTCTGCAGCTGGAGAACGCGCCCGTGCGCGGCTACGAGGTCCATGCCGGGCGCACCTCGGGGCCGGCGCTCGAGCGGCCCGCCGTGCGACTCGATGATGGGGTACCCGATGGGGCCATCTCGGGCGATGGCCGGATCCTCGCGACCTACCTGCACGGCCTATTCGAGGAGACCGCCGCGTGCACGGCGCTGCTGCGCTGGGCGGGTCTCGCGCAGCCGCTCGAGATCGATCACGGCGCACGCCGCGAGCAGATGCTCGATCGGCTGGCGGATGCGATCGAGCGCCATTGCGATCTCGAGCGCTTGCTCTCGAGTGAGTGAGCCACCGGCGGCTCCGGCACGAGAGGTCCGCGACATCCGACCGTGAGGTCGCGCAGCGTTCGTGCCGCGCGCTCGACTTATACTGTATGGGAGCGGGAAGCTACGTAGCGAATATGCACAACGACGTTGCCAGCACCCACCCGGGCGCCGCCTCGCCGGGTGAACGCCAGCCCGGCGGACCCGAGGCCGAAAGTGAGCGGCGCTACCGCGCGATTTTCGAGAATCCGTTCGATCTCATCGCCGTGCTCGATGCGGTGCGCGACCCTGAGGGCGCGATCGTCGACTGGCGCTACCGCGATGCGAATGCCAACTGGATACGGGCGCTCGGCCGGCCGCGCGAGCAGTTGCTGGGCGGCACTGTGAGCGCGATCCTGCCGGCGCGCGCCGCGGAGCTCATCCGGCTTTACACGCGCGTGCTCAGCCAGAGCCGGCCGCAGCAGTACGAGGAGCGCAGCGGCGATGCGGATTTGCTCATCAGCCTGTTTCCGATCGGCCGCGACTCCATCGTCACCTCCGGCGTCGACATCAGCGCTCGCATCCGCGCGGAGGCTGAGGTCAGGCGGCTGTTGGAAGTCAACCGCGCCGAGCGGGAATGGCTGCTAGCGGTCCTCAACTCCATGACCGAGGAGGTCTATTTCGCCGATGCGCAGCAACGCTATACCTACGCGAACCCCGCCGCGCTGCGCGAGTTCGGCCACGACAAGGTGCAAGGTGTCGGCATCGAGCAGATCGTCTCGCGTCTCGAGGTCCTGCGGACCGACGGAACGCCGCGGCCCTTCTGCGAAGCCCCACCCGTACGCGCGCTCGCCGGCGAGATCGTGCGCGACGTGACCGATAAGCGTATGCGGGAGAAGGACCGCCAGGCGACGGACCAGCAGCGGCAGCGGCTGATCGCCACCCTCGCGCACGAGCTGCGCAACCCCCTCGCCCCCATCCGCACCGGCATCGAGCTGCTGCAGAAAGCTCGCGAGCAGCCCTCCCTTCTCGACACCGTTCCGCCCATGATGGAGCGGCAGATGCGCCAGCTGGTGGCGCTCATCGACCGTATGCTCGAGATTCTCCGGGACGCCCCACCCGGGTAGCAGCAGATCATGGCTAGCGCAATGGGGAGCCGTGCCGATTACGGCATGGCGGCGTTGCGGCTGGAGCCTGAAAGGGGTTGCATGTAACGCCTGCGATCGGTAATGTCGTTACATGTAACCTTGAGGAGTTACGTCATGGGTTCCAGCCGTGTCCGCGCCGGCATGCGCAGCCCCGTTGCCAAGCGGGTACACAAGCACCGCACCGCCCTGCGAGCTGCCGGTCTTCGCCCGATCCAGATCTGGGTCCCCGATGTGCGATCGAAGAGTTTCGCCATCCAGGCCCGCAAGCAATCGCTGGCGATCGCAAGGAGCGCTCGGGAGCAGGACGACCTCGCCTTCATCGAGTCCATCGCCGACTGGACCGCGAAGTGAGGCGCGGAGAGATTTGGAGCGTTTCCGGCGGTCCGGACTACACCGGAAAGCCGCGTCCCGTGGCGATCCTGCAGGAGGACAGGTTCGGGGGACTGCGGTCGATCACTTTTTGCCCCTTCACGACCAATCCGACGCCTGCGCCGTTGTTCAGGCTCACGGTCAAGCCCAGCGAACACAATGGACTCAAGGAGGAGAGCAGCCTGATGGTCGATAAGATCACCACCGTCACCAAAGCGAAGCTCGGAAGGCGGATCGGGCAGCTCGAGGACAAGGACGTTATGCGTCTGAGCCGGGCTGTGCTGGTGTTCTTGGGTCTTGCCGGCGCGGGCTCGGCGGGACCGTAACCGGATACACGCTGCGCATCAATGTACGCATCCACTCTCGGGCACGTGCGATACGAGTTCCGGGACCTCAAGGCAGTGCTGGCCGCGGCTTCGCCGCCGCGCTCCGGCGATCTGCTCGCCGGCCTCGCCGCAGGCAGCATGGAGGAGCGCGTCGCGGCCCGAAACGTCCTCGCCGATCTGCCTCTCGCCAGGTTCCTCGAAGAGGCTGTGGTCCCCTACGAGGCCGACGAGGTGACCCGCCTCATCCTCGACGGCCACAATCGGGCGGAGTTCGCGCGCGTATCCGGAATGACCGTCGGGGATTTCCGCGAATGGCTGCTGTCCGATGAGGCCGAGGCGGCCTCGCTGTCGGCGCTCTCCGCCGGCCTGACGCCCGAGATGGCCGCCGCCGTCTCCAAGTTGATGCGCAACCAGGACCTGATTGCCGTCGCCCGCAAATGCGAGGTGATCTCGGGTTTTCGCAACACAATCGGACTGAAGGGACGGCTCTCCGTGCGCATCCAGCCGAACCACCCGACGGATGATCCAGCGGGCATCGCCGCCGCGGTGCTCGACGGGCTCATGCTCGGCTGCGGCGACGCCGTCATCGGCATCAACCCGGCGGCGGACAGCATCGAAGGCCAAGTCTTGCTCCTGCAGCTTCTCGATGAGCTGCGCGAGCGGTACGGGATTCCCACCCAGAGCTGCGTGCTCTCGCACATTACCAACACGCTGGCCGCGATCGAAAGGCGGGCGCCGGTCGACCTCCTCTTCCAGTCGATCGCCGGCACCGAGGCGGCCAATCGCAGTTTCGGCATCGACCTGGCGCTGCTGCGCGAGGGACGGGATGCAGGACTGTCTCTCGGGCGCCACTCGGTCGGCAGCAACGTGATGTACTTCGAGACGGGTCAGGGCTCTGCGCTTTCCGCTGGGGCCCACCACGCTGTCGATCAGCAGACGCTCGAAGCGCGGGCCTACGGTGTGGCGCGCGCTTTCCATCCCCTGCTGGTCAACTCCGTGGTCGGTTTCATCGGACCGGAGTACCTCTACGACGGGAAGCAGATCGCGCGCGCGGCCCTGGAGGATCATTTCTGCGGCAAACTGCTCGGCCTGCCAATGGGAGTCGATGTCTGTTACACCAACCACGCCGAGGCGGACCAAGACGATGCAGATTCGATTTTGACGCTGTTGGGCGTTGCAGGTGTCACCTTCATCATGGGTGTGCCCGGCGCCGATGACGTCATGCTGAATTACCAGAGCACGAGCTACCACGATGCTCTTTATCTGAGGCAAGCCCTCGGCCTGAAGCCGGCGCCTGAATTCGAAGCCTGGCTGATGAGGCTCGGGGTGCTCGACCCGCAGGGCCGGATGCAGGATCAGGCCAAGGTGCGGCGGGCCTCGGAACGGTTGCTGAGGCTCTCCGGCGAACGGGTCAAGGCCGCCATTGGAGAGTTGCCTTGACCGGCCGCCGCGGGGCGCAAGGCGAGGACACGACTCCTGTCGCGCAGGAAGAGCACGCGGACCCGTTCGAGCGCCTGCGTGCGCGCACGCCTGCGCGCGTCTTCCTCGGAAGATGCGGCGCGGGACTGCCTACCCGCGCACTGCTCGAGTTCCAGTTGGCGCACGCCCGCGCGCGGGATGCCGTGTACCAAGAGTTCGAGCCCGAGCGCATCGCTGCCGCCCTCCCGGGTCGCGACGTTCGCATCGTGCACAGCCGCGCATTTGACCGGCAGATGTATCTGCAGCGGCCCGATCTCGGGCGGCGGTTGGATGATCGCTCCGCGGCGGTTCTCGCGCCGGGTGACTACGAAGCTGTCTTCGTCATCGCGGACGGTCTGTCGGCGCGCGCGGTCCATGAGCACGCAGCTTCGACGTTGGCTGTGACGCTTGCGAAAATCCGGGGATGGCGACTCGCCCCGGTCATCGTGGCGTGCCGCGCCCGAGTGGCGCTCGGTGATGAGATCGGCGAGCGCCTGGGAGCGCAACTGGCGATCGTCCTGATCGGCGAGCGGCCGGGACTCTCCGCGCCTGACAGCCTGGGTGTCTATCTCACCTGGCAGCCGCGGGTCGGCCGGCTCGACAGCGAGCGCAACTGCATCTCCAACATCCATCCACCCACCGGGCTCTCCTACGAGCAGGCCGCCGCCCGCCTAGCCTGGCTCATGCATGCGGCGCGACACCTACGCCTGAGCGGCGTCGCGCTCAAGCCGCAGTCCAGCCGCTTGACCCTGCCACCGGTGTAGCGCAATGAGCCGGTGCAGGACTTGCGGAATCAACGCAGGAATAGCGTCAAAGTAAGGCCCTCTGAGAGGGCCGCGACTCTCGCGACGTGCAATGGACACGTGTGTCCGGGAGCGACAATGGAGGCGGGCTCTTCCGAGGAGCTGAAGGAGCGCCAGCGCTACTGGCAGAAGCATCTGCGCACGGCGAGCGCCCTTCCTCTTCGGATCCGAGCCTATAGCTAAGCGGCGCTCCAGCGAATATCCTCGTGTTACCATCGAAATCACCGGTGAACGAATTCATCCTGTCATGAGAGAGTCCGCTCGCAGAGGCGAGCTTGACAATGCACGGTCACTCCTTATGGCTGGCCAATTGGATCAGGCAGCCAGCGCCGCTCAATCCCTACTCGAGAGAAACGCCAATGACCAGCGCGTTTGGCATCTTCTGAGTCAAGTGCAAGCGAAGCGCGGGCAGATCGTCGAGGCGTTAAGATCCATCGCTCAGGCGGTCGCCCTCGATCCCAAGAACGTTGGCTTGAGATTGCAGCAAGGCCAATACCTGATTGCAAATGGGCAGCGTCGTGAAGCTCTTGAAGTCGCCGTGTCACTGGCAAGCGCCACGCTTCCCCGCGCGGACTGGAACGACGCCCTCGGTACACTCTTTACGCTCTGTGATGAGCCCTCGAGAGCTCTCCCTTTTTTGCAGTTAGCCGTCGCGCAGGCCCCGGGCGACAGTCGTTACCACTACAACCTCGCCGCCGTCCAGCGCATGACTGGAGATCTGACCGAAGCCGAAGCCACGCTTGATTCGGTAATCGCAATGCGGCCATCGAACGCCTACGCTTACTACACGCGCTCGGACCTCCGAACGCAAAGTTGCGCGAGCAATCATGTCAGCGAAATGATCGATGCGCTCGATAGGCATGTTCGACACGTGGGCGATCAGATTTTGCTTTATTACGCAATTGGCAAGGAGCTGGATGACATCGGTGACTACCGCTTGGCATTCTCTTACTTCAAGCGCGGCGGCGACGCACAGCGAAAATCGTTCACCTACAACGTCGGCGACGATACCGCGGTGATTGATCGAATAGTCGAGCGGCACACTCCTGAGGTTATCGTCAATGCAGGGGGTTTCCAAAGCGAGGAGTGCATTTTCGTGATTGGCCTCCCACGCACTGGGACTACGTTGGTCGAACAGATACTTTCGAGTCACAGCCAGGTTTTCGGCGCCGGTGAGCTGCAAGCTTTTCCTCTCGCAGTCATTAACGCCGCAAGGGAACTCGAGGGTCGACAGAGGGGGAAATTGGAACTCGTCGATCTCTCGCTAAGAATCAATCCTGAAACACTCGGTCGTACGTATTTGGAGGCGACTCGCCCCCAGACCGGGAAGACTCGGCTTTTCGTCGACAAACAACCTACCAACTACCTGTATGCCGGTCTGATTGGACGAGCGCTGCCTCGCGCCCGGTTTATTGTCGTTACCCGCGATCCCTTGGATAGCTGCTTTGCGATGTATCGCACCCTATTTACAGGCGCATATCCATTTTCTTATACCCTCTCGGAGCTCGCCATTTACTATTCCGCTTGGCACCGCTTGATCCGGCACTGGCGGGCCGTCTTACGGCATCGCCTACTGATCGTACGATATGAAGATTTAGTTCAGCGGTTCGAGGAGACCGCTCATCGAATGATCGAGCACTGTGGCCTCACCTGGGAGGACCGGATTTCCAGCTTCCACGCTCACAAGAGAACTGTTGCAACGGCAAGTGCCACGCAAGTGCGCCGTCCCGTATACGCGTCATCGGTTGGCAAATGGCGAAACTATGAGGAGGAATTGACGCCGCTGATTGAGGCCCTTGGAACACTGGAGCCCTCAGATGGCTGGCCTATTGCTTAGGCTTTCGGTCGTAACATTGCGCGATCGTCCGCAAGGCTCCGTTCATACGTGTCCGTAAAAGTCGCGGTGGACGACGACCGAATAGGCGAAATCGAGCAGCGTCGACCAGCTGAAGACCGGGAGCCCCACTTCCCGCTGTACCGCGCGCGCGAAGGGCTGAAACCCGGTGCACTCGAACACAAGGGCGCGCAGGCTCGGATGTCGACCCGTAAAGTCCTTGCATAGCATAATGAAATCCGCCTCCGCACGGTCGTAATCCACCGTCGGAGTCTCGGGCCGGGTCCTGGCATTCCAAAGGTTATCGAACTGCGGGCAGTCGTAATCATCCATCGCCCCAGCGATGACGATGTTGCTTTCCGGGTCGATGCCACAGGCGATGAGGTGCTCTGCCTTGAGATTGCATCGTGTGCCGCACACGATGCCGACCAGGTGATCGATGCCCACTGTCTGCTGTGCGAGCGGCACTTGAAGCAGGCTCGACATGAAAACGGGCACGGAGACAGCCGCCGCCACCTCCTTCTGGAACCAGGCGAAGTATCCGCACTCCGCGGCGATGGCTCGACAGCCCATCCGCTCGAGGCGCTTTGCGGCGGCCAAGATGGGCAGTCGGCACGGCGTCTTGTCGTGATCAAACACCAGGCGCTCGATGTCGATACCCTCGACGACATCGTACTGGATCGGAAACGGATAGGCACTCGCGTTACGCACGTCCCCGGGAAAGCCAGGATAGATGTCGTCGAGCAGCATGATTCCAAGACCCATGCCGTACGCCAGATGACGGCCCCGCGCGGTCGCCGCGAGGATACCGCGGTCCCGGTCCCCGTAGTTCAAAGGTTCCTTCCAATCCTCTTATCGAAGCCGATCGCGAAAGTCATATCAGGGCGTCCAGCGATACACCGCCCCCGGATAGGGCGCCGCCCACTGATTGAAGGCACCGGTGATGAAGACGATGAGCCCCTTGCGTGACGGTTCAAACGCCATATTCGTGACGTTCCGCGTCCCAACTTTGATTATCCTAACGAGTTTTTTCTTCTCGTTGACGACCAAGAGGCGACCGGAGCCGTTCTGTGCAATATAGTAATTCCCATCAGGACCCAGTTTCAGGCCATCCGGGCCATTGTAGGCATCTTCATGGGCAGTAGGCGGTGCGAGATCCTGTAGGCGCGCCCAAACTCGCCGCGATCCGAGCGAGCCGTCCGGTTCAACGGGAAATGACAGAATGCGATCAGCGAGCATCTCCGCAACCAGAAGGTGTCGACCGTGCTTGGACAAAGTCAAGCCATTCGAATAATCGATCGTGTCCGCAACGACGGACACGGAATTTCCGTTGGGCGAGATGTGAAGCACCTTGCCCGTGATCGGGGCATTGACGTTGTATACGCCCGATGCTGAAAAATAGACGCCACCGTGGCCGTCCGATGTAAAGTCGTTCGGGCCGATGAAGGGGGCGCCGCGGTCATCCTTGGAAATCGCGCGGACTTCCTTGCCGTTCCGGTCGAGTTCGACGAGGGAGTTCGCGTCGTAGCAGGCGACGAGGATGTCCTCACGCCCGAAGGTGATCAGTGCATTGGGCCCACAATGCATTTTCTTCCAGAAGTAGGCAATGCGCGTGCCGTTCCAGACCTTGATGCCGTTGCCGGCATACTCGACATAGTAGAGCTTGCCGTGCCACCAAAGCGGACCTTCTGGATACAAAGCGTGAGGATCGATGACCTGGAGTCGAGCGAAACTCGGAGCAGCGAATAGTTGACTCGCGATCGCGAACGTCACTGCGGAAGCAAAAATTCCTAGGCGCATATTGCCCTCCACGCCCTAGCCCTGACTCTAATCGAAATCGTACCGCAAGGTGACCCCGAAGGTGCGCGGGCGCGATATGTATCGGTCGCGTGAATAATTTGGGTAAGCCTGAATATTCTGGCCACCGGAGTAACAGAGGCAATCAGTGAAGTTGGTCACAAAGAGCGAGTATGAGAGCCGCCCGCCGGTCTCAAGGGTCGCACGAGCGTCGCCAGAGAAATCCGCGGGAATCGTCCAGTTGAACGGAGTCGATGCAAGTATGGTTGCGCTTGTGGCGCTGCGATAAGCGCCGTCGATGTGAATGAGCAAGGCCCCGGCACCCGCGCCGACCATCGGAAGCGCAATCGTATGATCCACGGAGAATGACACGGTGTTTAGCGGCACTCCGGGTAACCTCGTTCCGGCGGTTATCGGCCCATTGAATAGCGGCGCCGTCTGCCCGGTGCCGCCCAGGGAGGGAATCGTGGCATAGGTCGGGTAATCCAACAGTTCGAAGGTTTGGGTAACTTTGGCTTGCGTGTAGCCGTAGCTGAGCGTCGCCTGCGTACTTCGGCTCAGCAACGCGGTCAGCGCGAGTTCAGCACCTTGCGACCGGGAGCCTTTGCCGTTGTAGGTGGCTGGGAAATAGCTGAAATCTTCTCCATCGAATTGGAAGCTCGTGATATCCATTCGATAGATGTCGGCGGAATACTGCAGTCGATTACCGAAGGAGATCCCTTTCATGCCAATTTCGTAGTTCTTCGCAAAATCGGGAGAGAACGTCTGATAAGTAGGCAAAGTCGCGTAAATGCCGGCGAGTGGCAGGGCATTCGCACCTCCGCGCCGAAAGCCTTCGGAGTACGTCGCGTACACCTTCAGGTCAGGCGAGAAATTATAAGCGGTATTGAGTTTCTTCACGACACGAGTTGTCGCGAACGACGATAAGGAGGCACTATAACCGTTCGGATTGGTCAAGTCCGCTGAGCAAATCGAACCGCAGATGAAGAAGCTGCTCGAAGACTGCGTATCGAATGTTTGACGAAAGAGCCGCAGTCCGGCTGTTGCCTGCCACTTATCGGTAATATGCCACGTGAGTTCGCCAAATCCGGCGAGATCCTGAAATGTCGTGTCGCGAACGTAATGCCAGTCCTGATCGGACGTCGCGGGGTTAGGCTGCCCGCTGTACGCGAGATACTCGATGAGTCCCGGGATGTACTGATGAAATTGCACGGACCCCGTTTCTCTTTGGTAGTAAGCCCCGATTACGTAAGTGAACCGATCATGGCCGTTTGAGACTAAGCGCACCTCCTGGATGAACGCATGATCGTTGGTCAGCACCTCTGTTATCGGCAGCATCCGCGGGTAAAAATTGTATGGAGGGTAGACGTTGAAATTGAATCCGGCATTGCTGAAGAACGCCGGAGTGTAGTCCGCGGCCGCGAAGCTATCGTGGTTGTAGTACGAAGACGCGGATGTTATTGAGGCAAATCCGAGGTCCACAGTGGCCACAGCACTGGCGAGATCAACCGTATCATTGTATGGCGAGAGCGTGAATGCCGTAGAATCATAAGGACCGGTCGGATTGAGTTCGAACGACGAGTTAGGCCAATACGCCGGGTTTTGAGATGACGGCGGAACGGGGCTTGCCGTCGTCAGGTTGAGTTCACCGCCAGGATAGCCGGCATTGGTGTACTGCGCGTTCGCTGAGTCGACGTACTGGTGCAGGTAATTGACCTGCAGCTCGGCGGCGTCCGTCGGCTGCCATCGCAACGCCGCGCGTGCAAACCACTGATCGGTCGTATTGGTGTCCCTTTGCTCCGGCGCAATGACCGGCCCACTGGTCAGAACGCCGGGCATGCTCGGCGTCGGTGTTGCAAGAAGTCCCGGGGCCTGCCGCTCGAACAGGTCGACGTTATTGATGAATCCACCGTCATGCTCGCGGCCACCGTCGATTCGTAGCGCGAGGTGATCGGCAAGCGGGACGTTGAGGTAGCCCTGCAGGTCCCGATTGAGATTGCTGAATGAGATTGCGTGCTGTGTAGCGCTGGCCGTGGTTTCGACTTCACCGGAGAAGTGATCAAATTCCGGGGGGTTGGGGATAATTCGTATCGTGCCGGCTTGTGAGCCCGAGCCGTAAAGCGTCCCTTGGGGTCCGCGCAGCACCTCGACCCGTTGAACGTCGTAGAGCGGAATCGCAAAAAATACCGGGGTCTCACCGAAGTAGGTCGACACCGGGCTCACGCTCTCTCCCGGTATTTCGGCGACGCTCTGTCCGCCACCGGGGCTATCCGTTCTAATTCCCCGCAGCGTTAAGTTGTTCATACCGCCCCGAGAACCCGGCCCCGTATCGACGGTCACCAACCCAGGGACGACACGGGTGAGGTCGTTTAGGGTCGTCGCGCCGGCGTCCGCAATTTGCCTCTGATCGATGACGCTGATGTTGTAAGGGATCTCTTGAACCGTCTCTTTACGGCGCTGTGCCGTGACGACGATTTCGTGAAGTACAGGCGTCGAGGTTTCCGTGGCAGCCAAGCTCGCGGGGCTTTGTGCAAACGCCCCCATCGAGCTAAGCAGTACGGTATTGATCGACGTGAATGCCGAAACCGGCCGACATTTATGTAGGGCGGTGCGCACGGCGCTTTGCAAGTCAGCGCCGACCAGCAGATGGCTACTTTTCTTCATCGTTGCTCTCCGTCAATGACTGCTTCGAACCATCAGAGCGGGCACGGATGCTCCGTGGAGCGCATCTCGCTCATGAGCTTGGAGCATCCCGCTTAAGCCGGTAGCCGTGTCTCGCGAAGAACCGATTGAGCTCCCGTGGTTCGGCGAGAATTCCCGCGAAGATTTCGACGTATTTGCTGATGCGCCTCATGCGGACCCCCTGCTCTTCAGGTGACTTCTGGGAGATGTAGCCGAGCTGAGTGAGATAGAGCGTGCGCGCGCGTACATCGGCTTCCAGGCGATCACAACCGAAGCGGACAAACAGCCTCGTGAGAGCCCGCAAGCGATCGGCATCGGCGGCGATGACCTCACCCGCGACGAGGCTCGATTGCTGGGCCCAGCTGCGCACCGCAAACTCCAGGCGCGAGTCAAACAGTCGATCGTCGAACCAGCAATCGAACACGTTGAGGACGGCCTCCGGCAGGCTCTCGGCGTACGACTCGGCCTGACGGACCAAGTTGCCGGTGTTCTTGGTCCTCCAGCGCTCGAGCAGGGCGGCGAGCAACGACTCGCGATCGTGGAAGAACCAATAGAAGCTCGTCCGCGAGAGTCGCAAGCGCTTGGCAAGCGGCATGATCCGCACCGCCTCGACGCCGGATTCGAGAAGGAGCTCATAAGCTGCATGCAGCCACAGCTCGAGCGAACCGGAGGCTGCCGCACCCGACCTCGTCCGCTTCCCCATATTCTTTTTAAGATCGCTCATGTGTACGTGGTTGTCAAGATACTCGACATATATGTACATTGGCGACGCAAGGTGAGGTTGCGGAGTCATGTCAGAAGGTGACCGTACCACCGCGAGCGCGCGGTCATCGACATTGATCGACGATGCGGGCTATCGGTCCTTTCACGCCCGATTGCTCACATACAGCTGCGGCGGGCCGTTCTGCGACGGCTATGTGCTCGGTATCATCGCCATCGCGCTTCCTTCGCTTGCACTCAATCTGCATCTAGCGTCGAGCTGGCAGGGTCTCATTGCCGCAGCCTCGCTCCTTGGTATGGTCGTCGGAGGCACGCTTTTCGGCTACCTCACAGACCGACTCGGTCGACAGCTCATGTATACGGTCGACCTGCTGGCGCTGGTCGTCGCATCGGCGGCACAGTTCTGGGTTCGGGAACCCTGGGAGCTGTTCGCATTGCGGTTCATCGTTGGGATCGCAGTCGGCGCGGACTATCCGATTGCGAGCGCCTTGCTCTGCGAATTCGCGCCCCGCAGCCGCCGTGGCATGCTGCTCGCGACGATGATCGGCGCGTGGTGGCTCGGCTACACGGTCTCGTTCCTGAGCGGCTACGCGCTCTTAACTTGGATCCGGCTCGATTGGCGCTGGATGCTGTCCTCCAGTGCCGTTCCCGCCGCGATCGTCGTCGCGCTTAGGTTCGGCACACCGGAGTCGCCGCGATGGCTTGCATCCAAAGGTCGGCTGCAGGAGGCGACCGCCATCATCGAGAAGCACCTGGGACCCGGATATCGTCTCGAGCGTGCCGATACGCCCACAGTATCCACGACGAGCCTGCTCGAAAGCCGCTATCTCCGGCGCCTCGTCTTTGTGTGCGTCTTCTGGTCCTGCCAGGTTGTGCCCGCATTCGGGATCTACACCTATTCGCCGGAGCTCCTGCGCGCGTTCCATGTACCCGACCCGGCCCTCGGCGCCGCGCTCATCAGTCTTCTGTTCGCGGCCGGTGTCATCCCGGCGATCCTTCTGGTCGACCGCGTCGGCCGCCGGCCGCTGCTCACCGTCCCGTTTCTGGTAACGGGGGTCGTTCTCGCGGTCCTCGCCGTGATGCCTGCTGAGGGGCACTTGGGCGTCGTGGCCCTGCTCTTCAGTCTCTTCGCCCTATTCAGCGCGGCTAGCAGTGTTCTGCAGTGGATCTACCCGGCCGAGCTCTTTCCCACGGAGGTCCGCGCCACTGCCCTCGGAATCGCGACATCGGTAAGCCGCGTCGGTGCGGCGATCGGGACCTATCTCTTCCCAGTGGTCATCGTTCA
Organism: Steroidobacteraceae bacterium; assembly: GCA_049579785.1. GTDB lineage: Bacteria > Pseudomonadota > Gammaproteobacteria > Steroidobacterales > Steroidobacteraceae > 13-2-20CM-66-19. The sequence goes on along the minus strand of JBAUOO010000123.1, from coordinate 40,252 downwards.
CGTCGGCACCTCCGCTGTGATCGGAGCGGTGGCCGGCACCTGCCTCATCGGTTGGTTCGTGGCGGAGCGTTTTGCGCCCGAGACCAAGGGCCTGTCACTGAGCGAGGCAAGCTCCCTACAATGACCCAGGAGGCACCCCCCCGCGGATCCGATGCCGCAGTCCGTGCTCGGAATCGACATCCTCCAAGCGGACACGCCGCCCGGCGCGGAGGCTGGCACGCGCAGCTTCAATCCGCCGCAGGAAGTGCGAATCGTTCTCCAGCCGGTGCTTGGATCTCAGACTCCGAGAAATAACAGATCGAGCGCAGCGACGATCTCATTCCGATAAGCCGACAGACTGTCCTTGACTGCGCGGAGCTCGGCAGCCGGCACCGCTGCCAAGCGCGGTACGATCAGCGCGTGATCCACCCCCTGCACTTTGACAATCGGCATCAGTCGACCGACGACGTTGGCAATTTGAGCGCTCGGCACAAGCGGGGCCACGATGCGATCGGACCCGGTATCCGCCAAGTCGGACTGCAGGATTGCAACAAATGGAAACGCCCTGCGCGCACGCGGGATCGGATTGTCCAGCACGTCATACTGAGCGGCGCTCACGGCGTCTCGTCGGTGCCGGTCTGGTAATGTTGCCGAACCATATCAGCGAACGAGCCGTGTTTGGCCTCATAAGCATCGAGCGCTTCGAGATCCTTGCGAACCTCCTCCCTGAGCCGCTCCGCCTTGCGTCGCGCGACCTCGTGTACAAGCGCTTCTTCTGCAACCTGCGAGGTATTGACTCCGAAACGCTTGGCCTGGGCGTAAAGATCGGAATTGATGGTCAGACTGACTGTCTGCTTGGCAGCCTTCTGGTCGTACGATGGAGATCTCATGCGAATTACACGTGTCAATGACACGTGTACTATACATGTGGAGGAGACATCATATCCAGCGTGCCCGATTCAATTGTGTTCCGCCGTAACGCGTTGATTTATATGGGTGCTGACGGGCTCGAACCGCCGACATTCGCCGGGTAAAGGTCTCTGCGGTCAGCGCCGACCCCCCGCGACCGCGAGATCCGCAGCGTGCCCAAGGTAAAGGTATCTTTGTTTCTGGAGCCGGAAGTCGCGCGGGCACTGAAGGTGCAGGCTGCGAGGCGGGGCGCCGGTGGCGTCTCCGACCTCGTGCGGGAGACATTGCTTTGCGCACATTGCCGTCAGCCGATCACAGACGAATTCGTTGTGGGGATCAAGCAGATCGCCACGGGAACGTCGCGAGTCACCTCAAGGAGTCGATCCGGAGATTGGGACTCCGGACGCTACGAGCTGAGTGCGCCGCAAATTTGAGCGCTTCGTCTTATATACTGGACATTACGGAGTTATCCAGTATACTAGAACAATGAACCTCACATCGCTCGGTCGCATGATCGCCGCGCAGCGGCGCGCGCTCGGCCTCACGGGCGCGACCCTCGCAGCCGCTGCTGGCGTCGGGCGATCGACGCTCGCCGCGCTCGAGGCAGGTAAGCTGCCAGAGCTCGGCTTCAGCAAGGTCGCGCGGATCTGCGCGGCGGTGGGCATCGTTCTCGATGCCCGCCCGCCTCTGCTTGACGCCCCGCTGATGCAGCATCGACACCTCACCGATGCGGCCGGCCGCGATCTCACCCGGGCGGCGATCGAGGATGTCATCGTGCGCGGGGATATCGGCGCCTGGCGAGGTTTGGTCCATGCGCTTCGGACCGATGAAAGTGGCGGCAGGCTGGCGATGCGCGTGCGGCAGGTTGTTGGTGCCCTGGAGCGGGACGATCCCAAGGTAGCAGCCTTTGCCGCTCTGCTCCCGGGCATCTTGGAGGCCATAACCTCGACGAAAGCCGCGTGTGGGTAAGCAAAAGAAGGCGCCCGTCAAGACGGCCGACTGGGAGCGGCTGCTCGCGCAGGCCGCCATACTACAGGCCAAGATTCCCGGTGCCGTGCTCGTCGGCGGAACCGCGGCGGCGGTCCATGCACGGCATCGCATCTCCTTCGATCATGACCACGTGATCCAAGACCTGGCCAAAAACTACGACACCGCCATCACGGCTCTGGAGTCGATCGTCGGCTGGCGCACCAAGCGCCGTGTGAAGGGCAAGCTCGTTCTCGGACGGATTGAAGAGATCGACGCGGGGCTGAGAAACCAGAAGCGCTCCGCCCCCCTTGAGACCATGAGCATCGATGTCCCGGGAGGGCGCAAGCTGAAGCTGCCGACCATCGAGGAGATGTTGAGGATCAAGGCTTATCTCATGGTCGAGCGGAATGCGACGCGGGATTACCTCGACGTGGCAGCGCTTTCGCACCGGTTGGGCCCTCGCAAAAGCACAGGGGCGCTCGAGAAGATGAACGAGCTCTATGGCGAGTTCGCGGGCGAAGGCGGCGACATGCTGAGCACCGTCGTCGTGAAGCTGTCGAACCCGGATCCCTACGACCTCACGCAAGTCGACCTCAGCGAATACAGAGGTATCGTCCCACCCTGGAATGACTGGCATGCTGTGGTCACCCATTGCCGCTCCCTCGCTCTCAACCTGCTTGATTTGTATGGGTGCTGACGGGCTCGAACCGCCGACATTCGCCGTGTAAAGGCGACGCTCTACCAGCTGAGCTAAGCACCCTCATTCAGTGCGCGGGGATGACCTGCTTCAGACGCCGCCCGTTGCGCCGGCCGCGCTTCTCCTCCTCGACGGCAGGGCCAGCGGCGGGTGAGGTTTCGGGCTGGGTGGCGGGCACCGGCTGCCGCGTCAGCGCGAGCGCCAACACCTCATCGATCCACTTGACGGGCTTGATCTCGAGATTGCCCTTGATGTTGTCGGGAATCTCGACGAGGTCCTTCTCGTTCTCGTCCGGGATCAGCACCGTCTTGATGCCACCGCGGTGAGCGGCGAGCAGCTTCTCCTTCAGGCCCCCGATCGGCAGCACCTCCCCGCGCAGGGTGATCTCGCCGGTCATCGCGACATCCGAGCGCACCGGAATCTTGGTGAGCGCCGAGACGAGTGCCGTGCACATGCCGATACCTGCGCTCGGGCCGTCCTTGGGCGTCGCGCCCTCGGGGATGTGCAGGTGCACGTCGTGCTTCTGATAGAACTCGCCCTCGAGCCCGAGCACCTGGGCGCGGCTGCGCACCACGGTCATGGCCGCCTGGATCGACTCCTGCATCACCTCGCCCAGCTGTCCGGTGTGCTGCAGCTTGCCCTTGCCGGGCACCACGGCCGCCTCGATGCTCAACAGCTCCCCGCCGACCTCCGTCCAGGCAAGGCCGGTCACCTGGCCCACGCGGTTCATATCCTCCGCCTTGCCGTAGCGGAACCGGCGCACACCGAGGAATTTGTCGAGGTTACGCGGCGTCACCGCCACGGAAGTCTCGTCCTTCTTGTGCAGCAGCATCTGCTTGACGGCTTTGCGGCAGATCTTGGCGATCTCGCGCTCGAGGTTGCGCACCCCGGCCTCGCGCGTGTAGTAGCGCACGATGTCGAGGAGCGACGCGTCCGAGATCTTCAGCTCGTTCTCCTTCACCCCGTTGCCCTTCATCTGCTTCGGCACGAGATAGCGCCGGCCGATGTTCATCTTCTCGTCCTCGGTGTAGCCGGGGAGGCGGATGACCTCCATCCGATCGAGGAGCGGGGCCGGGATGTTCATGCTGTTGGCGGTGCAGACGAACATCACCTCGGAGAGATCGAGATCGACCTCGAGGTAATGATCGTTGAAGGTCATGTTCTGCTCGGGGTCGAGCACCTCGAGCAGCGCCGAGGAGGGATCGCCGCGAAAGTCCATCGACATCTTGTCGACCTCGTCCAGGAGGAAGAGCGGATTGTGCACGGCGGCCTTGGCCATGTTCTGCACGATCTTCCCGGGGAGCGAGCCGATGTAGGTGCGGCGGTGGCCGCGGATCTCGGCCTCATCGCGCACTCCGCCCAGGGACATGCGCACGAACTTGCGGTTGGTGGCCCGAGCGATGCTCTGACCCAGGGAGGTCTTGCCGACGCCCGGGGGGCCCACCAGGCACAGTATCGGGCCCTTGAGCTTCTCGACGCGCTGCTGCACGGCGAGATACTCGACGATGCGCTCCTTCACCTTCTCGAGCCCGTAGTGATCCTCATCGAGCACCTGCTCGGCGCGGGCGATGTCCTTGAGCACCTTCGTGCGCTTCTTCCAGGGAACCTTGACCAGCCAGTCGATGTAATTGCGCACCACGGTGGCTTCCGCCGACATGGGCGACATCATCTTGAGCTTGTTGAGCTCGCTCGTGGCTTTCTCCCGCGCCTCCTTCGGCATCCCGGCGCGTGCGATCTTCTGCTCGAGCTCGGAGACCTCGTTCCCACCCTCGTCCATCTCGCCGAGCTCTTTCTGGATGGCCTTCATCTGCTCGTTGAGGTAGTACTCGCGCTGGCTCTTCTCCATCTGCGCCTTGACGCGGCCGCGAATGCGCTTCTCGATCTGCAGCACGTCCATCTCGCCCTCGATGGCGACCAGGATGTGCTCGAGGCGCTTACGAATGTCGAGGATCTCGAGCACCTTCTGCTTCTCGCCGAGCTTCAAGGACATGTGTGCGGCGACGGTGTCGGCGAGACGGCCGGGGTGCTCGATCCCGGCGAGGGCGGTCAGCACCTCCGGCGGAACCTTCTTGTTGAGCTTCACGTACTGCTCGAACTGCGAGATCACCGAGCGCGCGAGCACATCCATCTCGCGCTCGTCGTAGGCCTCTACGTCCGGCAGAAGCGCCAGCTCCGCCGAGTAGTACTCACCCGCGGTCAGCTTGTCGATGCGGGCGCGGTCGACGCCCTCCACCAGTACCTTGACCGTGCCGTCCGGGAGCTTCAGCAGCTGCAGGATCGTGGCCACGGTGCCGATGCGATAAAGATCATCGCCCTTCGGATCATCGACGTCGGCCTGCTTCTGGGCGACCAGCATGATGCGCTTGTCGCCCCGCATGGCCACATCGAGCGCCTGGATGGATTTCTCCCGCCCGACGAACAGCGGAATCACCATGTGCGGATAGACGACGACGTCCCTGAGCGGCAGCACGGGAACCCCCTGGGCGCCGCCGGTCGTGGGATGGGTGGGAGCAGTAGATTCAGACACGCTGAAGTCCTCGGTGCGATGAGGGCGGCGGCTCATCTGGTGCGCAGAAGGCCGTCACCGAACTGAAACCCATTCTAGCGGCAAATGCGGACGCCGCTAGCGGGTTTCAACTGCGAGTGCATGACGGCGCCAGGGTCGTTCCCGGGCTCCGCGGAAAAGATGTAGGGTATGAGGAAAAACCGTCTCGACGTTTACTTGGAGACCGCGCGGCGCGGCTCGTCGACGCTCGCGAGGCGGCCCTCATCGGAGCGATAGACCACGTAGGGCTGGGTCGCCCCTTCGATCACGCTCTCATCGATCACGACCTTGGCGACATTGCGCATCGAAGGCAGCTCGTACATGGTGTCGAGCAGCACGGTTTCAAGGATCGTGCGCAGGCCACGAGCGCCCGTCTTGCGCTGCATGGCGCGGTGGGCAACCGCCTTCAGCGCATCATCGCGGAACTCGAGCTCCGCGCCTTCCATCTCGAAGAGCCTGCGGTACTGCTTGGTGAGCGCGTTCTTCGGATCCGTGAGGATGGACACGAGCGCGGCCTCGTCGAGCTCATCGAGCGTCGCCACGACCGGCAGACGGCCGACGAACTCCGGGATCAGGCCGTATTTGATCAGGTCCTCGGGCTCCACGTCGTGAAAGAGGTCGCTGCCGTGCGGGCGCGCATCGACGGCGCGCACGTCCGAGGTGAAGCCGATGCCGCTCTTCTGCGTGCGGTTGAGAATGATCTTCTCCAGGCCCGCGAAGGCGCCACCGCAGATGAAGAGAATGTTGCTGGTGTCGACCTGCAGGAACTCCTGTTGCGGGTGCTTGCGTCCGCCCTGAGGCGGCACCGAGGCGATGGTCCCTTCGATGAGCTTGAGCAATGCCTGCTGCACGCCCTCCCCGGAGACATCGCGAGTGATGGAGGGGTTGTCGGACTTGCGCGAGATCTTGTCGATCTCGTCGATGTAAACGATACCGGTCTGCGCCTTCTCGACGTCGTAGTCGCACTTCTGCAGCAGCTTCTGGATGATGTTCTCGACGTCCTCGCCGACGTAGCCCGCCTCCGTCAGCGTCGTGGCGTCGGCGATCGTGAATGGCACGTTGAGCAGGCGCGCGAGCGTCTCGGCGAGCAGCGTCTTGCCGCAGCCGGTGGGGCCGATGAGCAGGATATTGCTCTTGGCGATCTCGACGTCGTCCTTGGCGCGGGTGGTGGCGGTGCGGGTCTGCAGCCGCTTGTAGTGGTTGTAGACCGCGACCGACAGCACCTTTTTGGCGCGCTCCTGGCCGATCACGTACTCATCGAGGACCTTCTTGATCTCATGCGGCTTGGGGAGCTTGTCCCGAGCCCGCTCGGCGCGGTCCTCGAGCTCCTCACGAATGATGTCGTTGCAGAGCTCGACGCACTCGTCGCAAACGAAGACGGATGGGCCGGCGATGAGCTTGCGCACCTCGTGCTGGCTCTTCCCGCAGAAGGAGCAGTAGAGGAGCTTGCCGTCGTCGTGGCGGCCGCGGGAGTCGTCACTCATCAAAAGAAGCCCTCATATGAGGCACGTACCCTCATCGCCATGTATAGCACGGCGCGCGCCCGGGAGGCAAAGGACCCGGACACGGCTAAGTCGTTGTACAGGCGGGATTTGTATGACGGGTTTCACTGCTTGGCTGGAATTTCGCCCCGCTTCTCGAGCACCTGGTCGATCAGGCCATAGCGTACCGCCTCGTCCCAGGCCATGAATCGGTCGCGATCGGTATCCTGCTTGATGCGCTCGACGCTCTGGCCGGTATGCTTGGCCAGTATCTTGTTGAGCCGGTCACGGGTCTCGAGCATCTCCCGGGCATGGATCTCCATGTCCGCCGCTTGGCCCTGGAAGCCCCCGAGGGGCTGGTGGATCATCACCCGGGCATGCGGCAGGCAGTAGCGCTTGCCGGCCGCCCCGCCGGCGAGCAGCACCGCGCCCATGCTCGCCGCCTGGCCGATGCAGATGGTGCTGACATCGGGCTTGACGAACTGCATGGTGTCGTAGATGGCAAGCCCGGAACTGACGACGCCGCCCGGGGAATTGATGTAGATCGCAATGTCCTTCTCCGGATTCTCCGATTCCAGGAAGAGCATCTGCGCGACCACGATGTTGGCCATGTAATCGTCGATCGGGCCCACCACGAAAATCAGCCGCTCCTTGAGGAGCCGGGAGTAGATGTCATAAGCCCGCTCCCCGCGGGCGGTCTGCTCAACGACGATCGGAACCAGATTCAATGCGCGTTCGTTCATGGGGTTGTCTCACCTGATTGCGGCTCGGCGCTGGTGCCGAAGCCGGTGATTTCTTTGAAGGTCATGGGCGCCTCGGTCACCTTGGCGCGCTCGAGGATCCAGTCGATCACTTGGTCCTCGAGCACCACGGACTCGACCTGCCGCAGGGCCTCCGGGTTGTGCTGGTACGCCCGGCGCGCCTCCTCGGGATTCGGATAGCTCGCCGCCAGCTCCTCGATGCGGGTCTGGAGGCGCTGGCGGTCCACCGGGATACCCTCCGTCTTGACGATCTGGCCCATGAGCAGGCCGAGCGCGACCCGTTTGCGGGCCGGGCCCTCGAAGGGCTCCCGCGGCGGCACCTTGGAGGCTTCACGCACACCCATGCGTCGCGCCGCATCAATTTGCAACTGCTGGACCTGCTCTTCAACCAGCGCTCGCGGGAGGTCAATGGGGTTCTTGGCATAGAGTGCATCGAGAACCTGCGTCCGAACTCTGTTGCGGATCACATCCGCGAGCTCCCGCTCCATGCTTTTGCGAACCTCCGCCCGCAGCGCTTCGACTCCTCCTTCTTCGACACCGAAGCCGCGGCAGAATTCCGCGTCGATGGCCGGCAGCGACTGCTCCTCGACGGTTTTCACGGTGAGCGCGAGCTCGGCAGCGTTACCCGCGAGTGTTTTGTTGGAAAGCTCGGCCGGGAACGTTACGGTGACGGTACGGCTCTCACCGGCGACCGCGCCTTTGAGGCCCTCCTCGAGCTCCGGCCGAGACTGGCGCGAGCCGATGATGATTGCGACATCCTTGCCATCGCCGCCCTCGAAAGGCTCGCCGCCGATCCGGCCGGTATAGTCCACCGTCACGCGGTCGGTCTCGCGCGCCGGCCGTTCCACCGCGCTGAACACCGGGCGCTGGCGGCGCATGCTCTCGAGCATCGCATCGATATCGCTCTCCTCGACCGTCGCGCTCGGGCGCTCGAGGGCGATGGTTGCGGGCGATTTGACCTGGATCTCCGGCATCACCTCGAAGGTGGCCGCGTACTTGAGGTCCGAGCCCGGAGCGATCGCGATCGGCTCGATGCGGGGACCGGCTGCCGGCGTCAGCTTCTCGCGGCTGAGGGCCTCCGCAAGAGAGGTGCGCATCAGATCGCCGACGACCTCCGCCCGCACCTGCTCACCGAACTGCTTGCGCACCACGGGCAGCGGCGCCTTGCCCGGCCGGAACCCCTTGAGGCGCGCAGTGCGGGAGATCTCCTTGAGGCGCTGCTCGATCGCGCTCGTGATCCGGTCGGCCGGAACGGCCACTTCCATGCGCCGCTCGAGGCCGGAGGTGGCGGACACTGAAACTTGCATCAACGAATAACCTCGAAAATCATGGCCGGGAATGCGAAAGGAGAGACTCGAACTCTCACGGGTTTCCCCACTGGATTCTAAGTCCAGCGCGTCTACCAGTTCCGCCACTTTCGCCAGGCAGCGGGCAGAAGACCGCCGATTATAGCGGGATCAGGTCTCGCGCACGGCGGCGAGCCGAGTCAGGAAAGCGAGCCGGCGAAGGCAGCGCGCCACCGGCCAGGATCGCCGGTGCAGTGCCCGCCGCCCGGTACGACCGGCGACCCGGGACGCACGGCGAGCGAGTCCCCGCATGAACACTTAAGTGCGTAAATTCTATACTTTCATGCTCATCGTCTGGCCAAGCATCGCGGGGTAGGATTACATTTGTACGGTGATCTCCGCACGACGCGAAAGACAGCAGGCCGGCGGCTTTGCGGCACGCCTGAGGCAGGTGCTGAGGGCGTACGGCAGTGCGAGTGCCCTCGCCAAGGCCATCGGGCGCTCGGAAGGCGCCGTGCGCAAGTGGCTGCGCGGGGAATCGGAGCCGAACGTCTCTGATCTGCGCGCGCTCGGCGAGATGACCCGCACCCGAATCGAGTGGCTGGCGAGCGGACAAGGGCCGCGCGAGACACCCGGCATTGCCGACCCGGACTCGCTGGACCCTGCCCGTGCACGCAATCCGCTTCCCCAGGCGCTCGACATGGCGCTGCTCGAGGCGGTCATGGCGGCCGTCGATGAACAGCTGCGGCTCGCGGCCCTGGAGCTCTCGGCTGCGAAGCGCTCGGCACTGGTCGCCGCCGCGTATGATCTCGCGCGCGAGCGCAACGCCCTCGATGCGGAATCCGTGGCGCGGCTGGTGAGGCTCGCGCGTTGAGTTTTTGCTACCTCTAGCGGATCGAACGCGCCACGACCGTGGCCACCGCCAGCAGAATGAGCGCAATGATGATCGCGATAACGACATGTCGGACGTGCGGCTTCATAAGGGTGAATCTATCATGACAGAGCTTGCTCCCACCGTCCGTGGGACCATCCGCGCGCCGCGCGGTAGCCAAATCACCGCCAGGAGCTGGCTGACAGAGGCGCCGCTGCGGATGCTGATGAACAACCTCGACCCGGAGGTCGCCGAGCGGCCCGAGGATCTGGTGGTCTACGGCGGCATCGGCAAGGCGGCGCGCAACTGGGAATGCTTCGATGCGATCGTGGCCGCGCTCACGCGCTTGGGCCCCGAAGAAACCCTGCTCATCCAGTCCGGCAAGCCCGTGGGCGTCTTCACGACCCAGGAGAATGCCCCGCGGGTGCTGCTCGCCAACTCCAACCTGGTGCCGCGCTGGGCGAGCTGGGAGCAATTCAACGAGCTCGACCGCAAGGGCCTCATGATGTTCGGGCAGATGACCGCCGGCTCCTGGATCTACATCGGCAGCCAGGGCATCGTGCAGGGCACCTACGAGACCTTCGTCGAGCTTGGGCGGCGTCACTATCAGGGCAGTCTCCGGGGACGCTGGATTCTCACCGCGGGCTTGGGCGGCATGGGCGGCGCGCAGCCCCTGGCGGCCACCATGGCCGGCGCGTCGCTGCTTGCGATCGAGTGTCGCCAGTCGCGCATCGAGAAGCGCCTCGCGAGCCGCTATCTCGACCGCCAGGCCCGCTCGCTCGATGAGGCGCTCGCAATCATCGAGGACAGCACCCGTGCGGGCAAGCCGATCTCGGTCGCCGTCTGCGGTAACGCCGCCGAGCTCGTGCCGCAGATTCTCGCCCGCGGCGTGCGCCCCGATGCGGTCACCGATCAGACCTCCGCTCACGACCCCGTGCACGGGTATCTGCCCGCGGGCTGGAGCGTCGCGCAGTGGGAGGATCTACAGCGCAGCGACCCGCGGCGCGTCGCGGCCGAGGCCGGCGCCTCGATGGCCGTGCACATGCGCGCGCTCGTGGAATTCCGCCGGCGCGGTATTCCGGTCTTCGATTACGGCAACAATTTGCGCCAGGTGGCGAGTGAGCACGGGGTGAAGGACGCCTTCGAGGTGCCGGGATTCGTTCCCGAGTACATCCGGCCGCTCTTCTGCCGGGGCATCGGCCCCTTCCGCTGGGCGGCGCTCTCGGGCGACCCGCGCGACATCGCGAAAACCGACGCCAAGGTGCGCGAGCTCATCCCCGAGGATCCGCACCTGCATCAGTGGCTCGAGATGGCAGGCTCGCGCATCGCCTTTCAGGGGCTGCCGGCGCGTATCTGCTGGGTGGGGCTCGGGCAGCGCGATCGCCTCGGGGCGGCTTTCAACGACATGGTGGCCTCGGGGGAGCTCTCGGCACCCATCGTCATCGGCCGGGATCACCTTGACGGGGGCTCCGTGGCTAGCCCCAACCGCGAGACCGAGAGCATGCGCGACGGCTCGGATGCGGTCTCGGACTGGCCGATGCTGAATGCGCTGCTCAACACCGCCAGCGGCGCCACCTGGGTGTCGCTCCATCACGGCGGCGGCGTCGGCATGGGATTCTCACAACACGCGGGGGTCGTGATCGTCTGCGACGGCACCCGGGCCGCCGAACGGCGCATCCGTCGGGTGTTGTGGAACGATCCCGCCACCGCCGTGATGCGCCACGCCGATGCCGGTTATCCGGAGGCGCTCGAGTGCGCGGCGGAGCACGGATTGCAATTGCCCATGGCGCGGCCCGGCGCGCGAGCGCCGCGCGGAGCGGCCTGATGAGCACAGCGCGCGCGGCGCGGGCACGCCCGGCGATACGCACCGAGACTTTCTCCCTGGCATCGCTGCGCACGGCGTACTCGCGGCCGGTCTCGGTCAGCTTGAGCCGCGCGCAGATGGGGCGGGTGCGTCGCTCCGCGGCCGCGGTCGATCGCATCATCGCCCGTGGCGGCGCCGTGTACGGAGTCAACACCGGCTTTGGCCTGCTGGCGCAGACCCGAATTCCCTCCGATCAACTCGCCGCCCTGCAGCGCAATCTCGTGCTGTCACATTCCGCCGGCGTGGGCCGCGGGCTGCCGGATGCGGTGGTGCGGCTCGTGTTGGTGTTGAAGATCGGCAGCCTCGCCCAAGGGTTTTCGGGGATCCGGCCCCAGACCCTCCTCGCCCTGGCGCGGCTCCTCGAGACCGAGACCTACCCCTGTATCCCGGCCAAAGGCTCCGTCGGCGCCTCGGGCGATCTGGCGCCGCTCGCGCACCTGGCCGCGGCGCTCCTCGGCGTGGGCGCGGTGCGCACGAACGAGCGCGTGCTGCCGGCCGCCGAGGGCCTGCGGCGCATCGGACTCGAGCCGCTCGAGCTCGCGCCGAAAGAGGGGCTCGCGCTCCTCAACGGCACGCAGGTCTCGACGGCGCTCGCCCTCGCCGGACTCTTCGCCATCCAGGATGTGTTTGACGCGGCGCTCGTCGCCGGCGCGCTGTCGGTGGATGCGCTCAAAGGCAGCGATGTGCCCTTCGATGATCGCATCCACGTGCTCAGACGCCAGCCGGGACAGCGGCGCGTCGCCCGGGCGCTCAAGCGCCTGCTCGCCGGCAGCCGCATCCGCGCCTCGCACCTGACCTGCGAGCGGGTGCAGGACCCCTACTCGCTCCGTTGCCAGCCCCAGGTGATGGGAGCTTGCCTCGACGTCATCGACTGCGCCGCGCAGACCCTCGATCGCGAGGCCAACGCGGTGACCGACAACCCGCTGGTGTTCGCGGCCGACGGCGAGGTGCTCTCCGGCGGCAACTTCCACGCCGAGCCGGTGGCGCTCGCCGCCGATCAGCTCGCCCTCGCCGCCGCCGAGATCGGCTCGCTGAGTGAGCGGCGTACGGCACTTCTCATCGACCCGAAGATGAGCGGCCTACCGGCGTTTCTGGTCCGGGAAAGCGGTGTCAACTCCGGTTTCATGGTGCCGCAGGTCACCGCCGCGGCCCTCGTGGCGGAGAACAAGACCCTCGCCACTCCCGCCAGCATCGACAGCATTCCGACCTCGGCCGGTCAGGAGGATCACGTGTCGATGGCGACTCATGGCGCGCGACGGCTGCTCGAGATGGCCGAGAACGCCGCGAGCGTCGTCGCGATCGAGCTGCTCGCGGCCGCGCAAGGCATCGAGTTTCACCGCCCGCTCAGAAGCTCGCGCCCGCTGGAGGCGGCGCTCAAGACCCTGCGGCGTGTGGTGCCGCCCTATGATCGGGACCGGTTCTTTGCGCCCGACATCGAGGCGGCGGCGAGCCTGGTCCGCTCGGGCGTGCTCAGTGAATGGGTCGAGGTCTAACGCTCGCCGAAGATCGCGACGCTGTTCGGAGTGCCGAGGAACACCATTCCGTCGGCAATCGTCGGGGTGATGAACTTGTTGCCGGCGCCGAATTGGTCGGCACCGCCCGAGGCCTGGTTGCTGTTATACAGCTCGTGCGTCAGGTCGGTCGCATCGTAGGCGTGCAGCACCGCCGGATCGCTGTTCTCCACCGCCCAGACGATGCCATTCGAAGTGCCGTTGGCGGAGACCGCGGGGGTGGTTCCGGGATAGGGAAACTGAGTGCTGGTCTGCGATGCCGGGACGTTCGAGAGCTTCGCGTCCGTGACGCTGAAGGCCTTCAGCGTGCCGCCGACATCGCCGTAGTAGACCTCCCCATTGAAATACGCGGGCGAGGAGAAGATCCCTCCCGGGAATAGGCCATCGAGCTGCTGCCAGATGCCATCACCCGATAGACTGAATTTGCCCATGTCGTCTCGATTGACGACATAAAGATTGCCGTCCTTTCCGGCGCCGATCATGAGGTGACGCACGACGCCGCTCGAGTCCGTCACATCCGGCAGGAGCATCGCGCCGCCCGAGCCCAGGTCCTCATCGGCCGCCGACTCGGCAATCTCGTTCGAGGGGCTGAAGTAATCCGCCACGGCGAGGCCGCCGCCGGCGGTCGAGAGCTTCAGGAACGAATTGCCGTAATCACCGTACTGCGGGAAACCGTTGGAATCCAACGTGCTCTCGAAAGCGCCGTTCGCCGTGAGCAGGTAAATGTTGCCACTGCTGTCGGCGGCCAGCCCGCCGCCGCTCATCCATACCGAAGGGCCGGCCTCACTGTCGGCGGCGAAATTGAGGACCGCGGTCTGTGCCAGCGTGCTCTCGCTGTAGGCGACGATCCAGCCCGAGTAGGGCTGCGCATCGCAATGCGAGGTCCAGCCCGTATAGAGGGTGTGATTCTCCAGCAGGAGCGCCGCCCGCTCCGCATACTGTCCCGGCGCGAAAGTCCTCTCACCGCCCGCGGCGCTCGAATAGGTGGGATTCACCGTCACCGGCCCATTGAAGAGCTCGGCGCCCGTGGCGAGATCGAGCGCGTGCAGCCGCTGATGGTAGTTCGATGAGCTGTCCTTGGACATCGCGACGACGAATATCGCCCCGTGCGGGCCCGCGGCGCGATCGATGACCGGGGTCGCGGTCACGCCGATCTGCGGCGTGATCTGGCCGCAGCCGCGATCATCGCTCGGGCTCTCCCCGGAGCCCAGGAGCGACACGTGCCAGAGCGTCGCGCCGCTCTGCGGGTCGAAGGCGTAGACGGAGTCATTCTCCGTGGCTACGAAAACCACGTTGTGCGTGGCGCCCGCGATGGACAGCTGCGCGAGGTAAAGCGGCTGCGCATCGACCTTGCCGTCGACCGCTAAAACGCGAAGCAATCCGAACGAGGAGGCGTTGACGTTTGCGGGCGTGAGCACGGTCTCTGTCAGGTTCGCGCCCGTGCGCCCGGGATTGTCGCGGTAGGTCGGCACATCCGTGTGCGCCGAGGGCTGCGGCGGCGGCGAGCTCGAGGGCGGCGCGGGAGCGGCTGCGCTCCCGCTCCCGCCACAGCCGCTCAGCGCGGCCGTCATGACACCCGCAAGCAGCAGCGGAACGAGCGCGATCTTTCCAGGCACGGCAGCCATGTCAACCATCCTACGGACGACCCCCCGCTCAGGTTCCAGGGCGGTCGAGGCCCAAGCCCGCCGGCGAGCATAGCACGGCCACGCCGAAGTTCACGTCAGGCAGTGCCGCCAACCGCCCCGCTAGAGCCCGAGCCCGGGCGGATGTTGGTCCGCGGTTAGGAGTAAGATTGCCGGTCGGTAATCCCACAGGGAAACGTGCTCTAGCGCAACCCCTCAAGAACAAGAGGTATCTACGATGTCTATCAGTGTCACAGACCTTAACAACCGATGCGTCACCACCTCCACGGTGGGCTACATGGCTCTCGCGCTGACCGGCTGGATGCTGTCGATGACGGCGGCCGGATGGTACGACCACTACTATCTGCTGGGAACAGCCCTGATGCTGCCGTTCGCGCTGCTGCTTGCGATCATCGGCATCCTCGCCTATCTGCACGGACGAAGCCTCGACTCCATTGCCTTCTTCGCGTTCGCCGTGCTTTTCACCGCGGCGCATTCGGCCATGGTGGCCCTGGCGGGCGAGGCGGGAGCGCCGTTGAGTTATGTCGCTTGGTTCTGGATCGTATGGACCGTGTTCTTCGCGTACCTATGGCTGGGCTCCTTCAGAGCGGGGTTGCCCCGGCAGCTCTTCCTCCTCGGGATCTCGCTCACCTTCCTCGCGAAAGCGCTGTACGGTTGGACGGATGCGAGGGTGCTCGAGCTGGTGAGCGGCTATCTCGGACTCATCAGCTCCATCATCGCCGCGATCATCTCCGCCTCCGACGTCATCGTGTTCGGACGGGAAGGCCACAGCCCCAATGACGATCGCGTGGAGCACACGAGCGGGCATCCGCACGCAGCCTGATTAGACCCGCGACTGCGAACGAGCGCACGGGGCGGGAAGGGCCTCCCGCCCCGTGCGTGCCGATGGGGTACACTCGCTCGCCTGATCGCCCCATCCAAGGATTGCATGAAGCCCAGCCCCCTGCGCCGCTGCCTCGCCGGCCTCGGCGTCCTCTTTCTGGTGCTCCCCGCGTGGGCCGCGACACGCGCATCCTCTCCGCCGCTGCCGGGGATGCTCGCCAAGCTCGTCGCGGCCGGCAAATTGACGGTGGTGAGTCGGTTTGCGACCGAAGTGCCCGGCCTTACGGGCTATATCGTCCACAACGCGGACGGCACGCAGGTGGTCTACGGCGAGCACGGGTATCTTTTCATCGGCCATGTGATCTCGCCTCAGGGCGCCGATCTCACCGACAACTATCGCGAGCGTTACACACCCAAGCCCGACTACGCGGCGGTCATCCGCAAGCTCGACAGCGGCCGCCATCTGATCCGCGAGGGCCGCGCAACCGCGCCCCTGCTTTATGTTTTCGCGGACCCCAACTGCAGCATCTGCTACCGCTTCTACCGGATGGCCGAGCCGCTCGTTTCCTCCGGGCGGCTGCAGCTTCGCTGGGTGATGGTGGCGTTCCTGCAGTCGAGCAGCACCGCGAAGGCCACCGCGATCCTCTCGGCGAGCGATCCGCGCACCGCCTTGCACGCGGACGAGGACCGCTTCGATACCGCGCATGAGTCGGGCGGCATCGCCCCTTCGCGCTCCGAGGACCGGGCTTTGCACGGGGTGTTGCAATCACACCTCGATGCCATGGATGCGGTCGGCGGCATCGGCACTCCCACCCTGCTTTATCGCGACGAGCGGGGCCGCTGGGCCGCCATCGTCGGCCTTCCGACGGGCGACTGGCTGACGCAGTACGCCGGCGTGCGGCCATTGCCCGCCGCCCGGCCGAATGGCTGAGCGGCGGAAGCCGGTCAACCGTTCTCGGTGAACCCGGGATAGAGCGTCATCCCGCCATCGACGAACACCGTGGTGCCCACCAGATAGTCGGCCTGGTCCGAGGCCAACCACACCGCCGTGCGCGCGATGTCCTCCGGCTCGCCGATCCGCTTGTAAGGCACCAGCTCCATCAGGCTTCGATAAGCTTCGGGAGTGCTCCAGGCAGCGGTATTGATCGGCGTGCGGATCGCCCCCGGTGCGATGCTGTTGACGCGGATGTGATGGGGCGCCATCTCCTGCGCGAGGCTCTTCATCATCAGCATCACTCCGCCCTTGGACGCCGCGTAGTTGGCGTGGCCGGCCCAGGGAATCACCTGGTGCACGGAGCTCATGCAGATGATCTTACCCGCGGCGCAGGAGACCGAAGGCACGATGCCGCGGCGCAGAAACTCCCGCACCGCCTCGCGCGCGCAGAGGAACTGGCCGGTGAGATTGACGCTGATGACCGCATTCCACTGCGCCAGCGTCATGTCGACGAAGGGCGAGTCCTTCTGCCACCCGGCGTTGTTGACCAGGATGTCGATGGTGCCGAACTCGCTCAGCATCCGCCCAAACATCTCCTTCACCTGATCCTCGTTGGAAACGTCGGCGCGGTGCGCGTAGGCGCGCGCGCCGCTGCGGCCGATCTCCTCGACGACCGCCGCGGCGCGCTCATCGCCCACCACGTAGTTCACCACGACGTCGGCACCGGCTTGCCCGAGCGCGATCGCCGTCGCCTGGCCGATGCCCGAGTTGGCGCCGGTCACGAGCGCCTTCTGGCCGCGCAGCAGGGGCGGCGGCTGGATGCTCGGCGCGCCGGTCTGCGCCGCGGCCGGATCGCGCGGATTGCCGGCCATCACGGCACCTTGATCTGGACGGATTCGGGAACGAGGCTCATGCGTATACCCTCCGGTGTGCTGCGCCCGGGCGATCGGACGGCGAAGCGCAGCGGTCGCAATACTCGCGCCGCTTGACGCGCCGCCTGAGCGTGGGCAGGATTCGTACCCGTGCGAGGTGCCCTGGCGCTTGAGGCGCTAAGGGTAACACGGGAAGTCGGTGCGACACCGACGCTGCCCCCGCAACGGTAATCGAGTCCCGGCTGATCAACGAAGCCACTGTGCCACGAGGCGCGGGAAGGCGATCAGTCCGAAGCGCTCCCACGCGCTTCAGCTCGAGAGCCCGGAGACCGGCCTCGCACGCAAAGCCGATGGTGCCGCGGCGGGCGGCGCTGGTGACCGCTTGCGAGCCGGTATCGCCGCCTCGTCCCACGGTTCCAGCCTGCCGCCGCGCCCTCGGAGGGTGGCCCGCAATGGCCATGCACGGGTGGTGCACGTTGAGGAGCGGCAATACAAATGACAGGTCTCCTGCGACCGCGCGCGCATCAGCGCGCGGCTTTCGGCTTCCTATTCCCAGTCACGGCGGCGGTCGCGGCCCTGGCGGTTCTCGCGTGCCTCTGGCCGCCGCCGGCGCCGGCCCAGCAAGCCCCTGACATTCTGGTCACGGCATCCCGCGAGCCCGAGAGCCTCGATCAGGCCCTCTGGTCCTCGGATATCCTCACCCTCGCCGACATCGAAGCGAGCCAGGCGCTGTCGCTTGAGGATCTGATGGCGGAATTGCCGGGCGTGCAGATCGACAACACCGGCGGCCTCGGCAAGCAAAGCTCGCTGTTCGTGCGCGGCATGAATTCCGATCAGACCCTGCTGCTCATCAACGGGGTGCGCGTCGGCTCGGCGACCACGGGCCTGCCGCCGATCGAGCTGATCCCGGTCGATGAGATCGAGCGCATCGAGGTCGTGCGCGGCCCGCTCTCGACCCTCTACGGCTCGGATGCGATGGGCGGCGTGATTCAGGTGTTCACGCGGGACGAGACACAACCCGGACTCAGCCTCGATGCGAGCACGAGCGGCGGTACGTACTCGACCTTCGATGAGGCGGTGAGCCTGCACGCGGGCTTCGGTCGCGCCTGGCTCGATGCGAGCGGCGAGGCGCTGCACACGGCGGGCTTCGAGGCCTGCTCGGCCCCGGCCGGGTCGCCGCCCGGGGACTGCTTCGGCGGGCCGCCGGATCAAGACGGCTACCTCAACCGCTCAGGCTCCTTCTCGGCCGGGGTGCGGCTGGCGCAAGGCTGGACGGCGAGCGCCGACTCGTTCCTCACGAGCGGTCATACCGACTACGACGGCACCTACTCCGATTCCACCGGGTTCCTCGAGCGGGTGACCTCGGCGCATCTCGATGGGCGCCTGGCGGACGGTTGGAGCCTCCATGCCACCGGCGGACGCGATGTCGATGATGCGAACGACTTTCTCGCTTCCGCACCTGTCGATCGCTACGAGACCCGCCGCGATACGGCGAGCCTGCAGGTCGACGGCCGCATCGCGCCGCCGCTGAGCCTCATTGCGGGCTCCGACTGGGAGGGCGAGCGCATCGATGCCAGCGATATCTTCGGCAGCATCATCTCCCCGATCGTATTCGCGCGGTCGACACGCGAGAGCACGGGGAGCTTCCTCGAGCTGCACGGCTCGACCGGCCCGGTCACCGAGCTCGCCGGCGTACGCTACGAGCACAACACGCAGTATGGAGATCACGTGACTTACGATACCGGCGCGGGCTGGCGCGTGAGCCGCCACTGGCGCGTGACGGGCACCTGGGGAACGGCCTTTCATGCGCCGACGTTCAACGACCTCTACTACCCGAGCTACCCGGGCTTTCCGCCGCCGAGCAATCCCAACCTGCTGCCCGAGACCTCGCGCTCCGCCGAGCTCGGCATCGCGACCGACTGGGACACGATTGCGGGCTCGCTGCACGTCTATCAGACCGACGTCAGCCACCTGATCACCTACGCGCCCCCCAACTACACTCCTTACAACCTCGCCGCGGCTCGCATCCGCGGCGTGGAGCTGCGCGGCGTGTGGCGCCGCGATCCGTGGACGATCTCGGGTCAGCTCACCGGCCTCGATCCGCGCGATCACAGCCCGCCCGCACTCGCCCCCCCCGGCACCGCGGGCAACCTGCTGCCGCGACGGGCACAGAGCAGTGCTTTTCTCGATCTTCGCCGCCGATTCCTCGGTCGGCTCGATGTCTCGGCCCGCGGCCGCTGGGAGGGCCGCCGCTTCGATGACCTCGCCAACACCGTGCCGCTCGGCGGCTACTTTCTCCTCGACTTTCTGGCCGATGCGCGCCTGGGTGAGGGGTGGGCGATCGAGGGGCGCGTCACGAATGCGCTCGGGCGCCGCTACTACACCGCCGCCGCGATCGATAGCCCACCGATCGCCTACTACAACCAGCCCGGACGCGAGTTCGACCTGACCCTGCGGTATCACTTCGATACCGTGCAACGCTGAGGGCAAAGCCGCGAGCCGATCCCCCGGCGCCATTGGGTCCGCGCTTGCGGATTTGTCCGAGAATTGCGACGATTCCCGCCGTGACCGCAACCATCTCTCGCCGCGGGGCGTTGCTGTCCGCGGCCGCGGGCGCCGCCGCATGGATGACCCGGCGCGCCGGCGCGATCGTGCCACAGGGCCGGCGCGCAGGCGTTCGGCTCGGTGCGGCCGTGCCGCTCGCCTGTCGGGAATTCGATCTCGCCGAGGTCACTTTGCTCCCGGGTCCCTTCCGCGACAACATGGCGCGGGACCTCAAATACCTGCTCGAGTTCGATTGCGACCGGCTGCTCGCCCCCTTCCAGAGCGTCGCGGGGCTGCCCACCCAGGCACCGAGCCTTGGGGGTTGGGAGAGCCGGGGTCTGGCGAGCCATTATTGCGGCCACTACCTCTCGGCCGCCTCGATGATGTACGCCCACACACGGGAACGGCAACTTGCGCGCAACGTCGATTATCTTCTGCCGCGTCTTGCCGCCTGTCAGGAAGAGAACGGGCGCGATGCGGATTTCCGCGGGTACTGCACCGGTATCCCCGGGAGCAAGGCGGCCTTCAAGCAGGCGTTGGCGGGTCACATCGACCTCGGCAAGCGGCACCACCCGCTCTACAGCTTCGACCTCAATGGCATGTGGTCGCCCTGGTACACGGTGCACAAGATCATGGCCGGGCTGCGCGACGCGTACCTTTATCTCGGCCGCGGCCAGGCGAAGGACATCCTCATCGGCATGACCGAATGGGCGGCGCTCTTCCCGAGAAGGCTCTCGGTCGAGCAGATGCAGACCATGCTGGTGAGCGAGCAGGGTGGCATGAACGAGGTGCTCGCGGATGTCTACGCCATCACGAGCCAGGACTCTTACCGGGATCTGGCGGCGCAGTTCAATCAGGCGGCGCAGCTCGCGCCGCTCATGCGCAGCGAGGACATCCTCGATGGGGTGCACTCGAATCAATACATCCCGCGCGTCATCGGCATGGCGAGGGAATACGAGCTCACGGGGAGCGAGGACTACCGGGCCGGCGCCGAGTTTTTCTGGCGGAACGTCGTCAGGCACCGCAGCTATGTCTTCGGCGGCAACAGCAACCGCGAGGATTTCTTCCCCATCGGGGATACCTGGCAGCAGCTTTCGGTCTCCTCGGCCGAGACCTGCCCCACCTATAACATCCTCAAGCTCACGAACCACTATTTCTGTTGGAACGCGGACATGGAGGCCGCCGACTTCTACGAGCGCGCCCTGATCAATCACATCCTCGGCTCGCAGGACCCGGCCACCGGGATGATGACCTACTACATCTCCATGCGCCCGGGACACTTCAAGACGTTCTCGACGCCCTGGGACTCGTGCTGGTGCTGCGACGGCACGGGTATGGAGAACCACGCCAAGTACTCGCGCGGCATCTACTATCGGCATGCCGATACGCTCTGGGTGAACCTGTATCTCGCCTCGCAGCTGCACTGGCACGAGAAGGGAATCACGATTCGCCAACACACGCGCTTCCCGGAATCCAACAGCGTGCGCATGGAGATCGCCTGCGCGCGACCGGTGCGCGCGCGGCTGAAGCTGCGCCATCCCTACTGGTCGACGCCGGCGATGGCCGTGAGGCTCAATGGCAGACCGCTCGGCGCCGGCAAACCCGGTACCTACCTCGACCTCACGCGGCGCTGGCACGATGGCGATGTGCTCGACATCGAGCTACGGACGCCTCTTAGGATCGAGCGTATGGTCCACCACCCCACGAAGCTCGCCATCCTGGCGGGCCCGACGGTGCTCGCGGCCGTGCTGGGCGATGCCCTCATGTCGCCGCCCATTCCCTACGCCGGCGATGATGCGTTCCAATTTGCAAAGGTGCCCGACCCGGTGACCATCCCCACCCTCGCCATCGGCGGACGGCCGGTGGAGGAGTGGCTGAAGCCCGATCCCGCACAACCCCTCGTCTGGCACACCCAGGGCGCCGGGCGGCCCGCGGACCTGAAGCTGGTACCGTTCCACCGCGTTGCGCACGAGCGCTACGTCGTCTATTTCGATGAAGAAATTGCCGGCGGCGCTCAATCTGGCGTGTAATCCCAGGGATTCAGTACCCCCGGCCCGCTGGCGTCCACCAAAGCCGAAGCGGCGCCCGCGCTGACGATGCGCATGGTTTGCCATGTGATCGGGCGTATCAGCCCTTGCCATATATCCTGCTGCTCGTCGTACTGTGCGATGGCGACGCCATTGGCGCGAAAAGTCGTTCCGGTCAGGGAGAAGAGCGATATCGGCTCGGAAATCACCGATTCCCGCGCAATACCGAACGCCAGGCAGCACGCTCCGGCCATGGACACACTCGGATAGTAGCGCCCGCGGTGCTTCCAGGCGCCGCTCGCAAAACAAGCGATCAGGCCATGCTCAATATGATCCCAGAGCACGCCCCCGGTGATTCTGAAGTCGGTCACCTCGAACCCCGCCATCGGGCTATCCGAGGGATCATGGAACGTAAGCTGAATCACGCCGCCCGGATTCCCGCCCCCTTGCACTTTGGCGCCGGAGTAGCAAGCTTTATGCCAACCTTATCTCCCCGGGGCGACAGGAGATCGCATGCATGAGCACCTGGCTCGCACTGCTTCGCGGCATCAACATTCTCGGCAACAACCGGGTGCCGATGAAGGCATTGGCGAGCGCACTCGAGGGCGCGGGCTTCCAATCGGTTCGAACCTACATCCAAAGCGGCAACGTTTTGTTCGACTCGAGCGGCAACGCCCGAGCGCTCTCGAGGCGGATAACGCAACTCGTCGAGCACCACTTCGACTGTGCGCCGACCGTGCTGGTCATCAGCAAAGCCGCGCTCGCCGCGGCCATCCGGGGCAATCCGTTCCCGGGCGCAACCCAGAATCACAAGTCGCTTCACGTGTACTTCCTCGCGGCCCGCCCGAAATCCCCTGACATCGCCTCGCTGGCGCGCCTCGATGCCGGCCGGGAAGCGTTCGCGCTCAAAGGCGATGTCTTCTACCTGTGGACGCCCGACGGGTTTGCCGATTCCGTGTTGCGGTCGAGGATCGAGCGCTGTCTGGGCGTATCCGCCACGGCGCGCAACTGGCGGACGGTCAACGAGCTGCTGAAGCTGTTGAGTTAGGCGCCGAGCGCGACCCTCAACGGTTGCCGCCGAACATATCGCGCAATACCGCGCCGGCGATGCCGCCGGCGACACCGGTCTCGACGTTCTGCGCCGTACGCTCACCCAGGTAAGGGGCAATGGCATGCGCCAGATTGGGCACCGTGAGGGACTGCAACCAGACCTTGCCCGGCCCGGTCAGCCGCGCGACGAAGAGGCCATCGCCCCCGAACAGCGCATTGGCAAAGCCGCGCATGAACGTGATATCAAAATTCACGCTGTCCTGAAACATGCCGATGTGGCCCGGATGAACCTGCACGGTCTCGCCAGGCGCGAGATCGTAGGTCACCACCTCGCCGCCGAGCTCGACCCACGCGGTGCAAGGACCGGTCAAGCGCTGCAGGAGAAACCCGTCGCCGCCGAAGATCCCGGCGCCAAGAGAGCGCTGAAACCCGGTCGTCAGTTGTAATCCCTCGGTGCCGCAGAGAAAACCGTGGCGATGAATGAGATACGAATGTCCCGGCGGCACATCGACCTGCAGGATGGAGCCCGGGACCTTCGCAGCGAAGGCGATGACGCCTCGGCCCGCTGGCGCCGAGTACTCGGTCATGAACAGCCCGCCGCCGGAGAAGGCGCGCCCGATCGCGCCCCAGAGACCGCGCGCACCCGCCGTATAGGCGGTCGTACGCATCTGCACCCCCTCGGTCATCCAGGAGAACTCGCCCGGCTCGGCGACGATGCGATCGGTCGGTTCGAGGCCGATCTCGAGCACGGGCATCGTGCTGCCTTTGATCTGGGTTTTCATCGGTTACGACTCCGGTTTTCCGTGAAGAAAAGGATAGCGCAAATGACCGGGACTCCACCAATCCGCCGCGCAACGCGATCAGCACTCCGCACCCGGGAACACGATGGTATAAACGAAGACAGCATGAGCACCACGTTCCGCTCGAAGGTCGATCCTAAGCTCACGATGCTCGGGTGCGCGATGCCGTTGGTGGCGTTGGTCGCCATCGGCACGAGTGCGGGACGCGGTAAAGGCGGGCTGTTGCCGCTCGCAATCATAACGGCCCTGGTTGCGGTGGTGATCGCCTGGATGCTGTTGTCGACCTACTATGAACTCACCGGCGAGCTGCTGGTGGCACATTCCGGCCCCTTCTGCTGGCGTATCCCGCTCAAGGACATCTCCAGCGTACGCGAGTCGCAAAGCGTGCGATCGGGTCCGGCACTCTCGATGGACCGCCTGGAAGTCGCCTGGGACGGAGGGCGCGTCCTGCTCATCTCCCCCGAGGATAAGGCCGGTTTCCTCGCGGCGCTTCACAGGCGCGCGCCTCAGTTGGCTTACTGAGCCCTGCGTATATCGTGGTCCCGCAACCGAATCGAGAAATGGGTGCGCGCGTGGCGTCTGCCAGCATCTGGGTCGACGCCGATGCCTGTCCGAAGGTCATCAGGGAAATCCTCTTCCGGGCCGCCGAGCGCACCGGTGTCAGCGTGACGCTGGTCGCCAATCAGCCCCTCGCCATTCCGCGAGTCCCGAGTCTGCGCATGCTGCAGGTGAGCGCCGGCTTCGACGTGGCCGACAACGAGATCGTCAAGCGTATGGGACCCGGTGATCTGGTCATTACGGCGGACATTCCGCTTGCCGCGCAGATCATCGCGAAAGGCGGAGAAGCGCTGAACCCGCGTGGTGAGCGTTACTCACCGGACACCATTCGAGGCGTACTCACGATGCGTGATTTCATGGACACCATGCGCGCGAGCGGCCACGTTGGCGGCGGTCCGCCGGCGCTCACGCAGGCGGATCGCAACGCCTTCGCGAGCCATCTTGATAAGTGGCTCGCCCGGTCCAGGAAAAGGTGACGGCTGTGGATGGCTTTCTGACGCTGAGCGATACCTCGCGCACTCGCATTCTCACCGCCAGTGTTCGAGAATGGCGCATGAAGAAGCTCAAGCACGAGGCGGAACTATTCAAAGCAGCCTTGCTTGCCGGCGTTCGCTACGCGGAAGCTCGCAAAGCGGTCGAATTTGAGGCCACCGACTCGATGGCCGACAAAGCACTATATGTCTATCGCTTACTCGTGCACGACAAGGTCATCGCACCGATGCCGGAAGACCAAGTCAGCGAGAAGACCGTTCGCCACCGCCTCGCGACCTGGCACGCACATCAATTGCCTGATGGACACCCGCTCTTGAGATAGGCCCAAGAGCGGTCCCTCCCGGCAACCGGTCGGGCCCTCCGCCTTAGGCTCGCGCGGAATCGACATCCACGGTTTCGTGCGATACTGACTGTCCATGTGGTACTGGGCCATTCGGCCTGCGTTGTTTGCGCTCGATGCCGAGCGGGCTCACCGGCTCGCGCTTGATGCGCTACGCCTGGCAGGCAAACGCGCGTTGCGGCTGCGATCGGGCGCGCCGATCGAGTGTCTGGGCTTGCGCTTTCCGAACCGCGTGGGTTTGGCAGCCGGCTTTGACAAAAATGCGGTGGCCGTCGACGGGTTGGGCTCTCTGGGATTCGGTTTTATCGAAGTGGGTACCGTCACACCGCGTGCGCAGCCCGGCCAGCCACGACCCCGCCTATTCCGGCTCCCGGCGGCGGGCGCGTTGATCAATCGCCTTGGTTTTCCAAACGATGGGGCGGAGAAGGTCGCGTCTCGCCTGCGTCAGCGGCGATATCGCGGCATTGTTGGGGTCAACATAGGAAAGAATGCGGATACGCCGGTTGCGCGCGCGATTGACGACTACGTGAGTTGCCTGCGCACGGTTCGAAACGTCGCCGATTACCTAGTGGTGAATGTCTCATCTCCCAATACGATTGGCCTGCGCGAGTTGCAATCCCGCGAACGCCTTGAACCCTTGCTCACCGCACTATTGGAGGAGAGGGCGCGTGGTGCGGCGGCTGCGATACATAGACTTCCACTGCTCGTAAAGATCTCGCCCGACCTGTCGTCCAATGAATTGCGGGACATCGCCGCATTACTCAAGAGGTTGGCCATCGACGGGGTGATCGCGACCAACACCACGGCAAGTTCCGCGGGCGCCCGGCTGGCGCCGAACGCGCAGGCCGGCGGCCTCAGCGGGCGACCTTTGCAGCCGATCGCAGTACGTGCCGTTGCTCAATTGCGCGCGTACCTGGGACCCCGGTTCCCGATCGTCGGTGTCGGCGGCATCGATTCCTCGCAGGCAGCCCTTGCCATGCGCGCCGCAGGTGCCGATTTGATTCAACTTTATACTGGCCTCGTCTACAGGGGACCCTCTCTGGTATCGAACTGCATCCGCGCGCTCGAAATGGCCGAACAGACTGAGGTGTAGTCGGGCACCCCGGTCAGCGAGCCGTCAGCGGCTCGCTGGCTGGGCATGAGGACGCTGAGCTCGTCCACAAGCAACCGAGGCTTGCCGGTTTTCCCCTAGCGTCACCGCGCTGTCACCGCCTGGCGACTGACGCTGTAACCGCCCCTCCGCTAGCATGAGTGGTCAGCTCAAAAGGAGTGCGCATGAAGATCAGAGTCCGGCTGCTCGAAGCGGCGGCGGCAATGACCCTCGCGGCCAGCGGGCTCCTTGCGGGCTGCTCCTCGCACAGCCCCGCCGCCCTGACACTCCTTAACGTCTCGTATTCGCCCACCCGCGAGCTCTATCGTCAGTACAACGCCGGGTTCGAGAAGTACTGGAAGGCCAAGACCGGCCGGACGGTTCGCATCGAGATGTCAAACGGCGGCTCGGAAACCCAGGCGCGCTCGGTGATCGAGGGACTCGGGGCCGACGTGGTGACGCTCGCTCTCGCGGCCGACATCGATGCGATCGCCAGCCAAGGCAAGCTCCTGCCGCTCAACTGGCAGACACTGCTACCCGATGACAGCTCGCCCTACACCTCGACCATCGTCTTTTTGGTGCGCAAAGACAATCCGAAGGGAATCCACGACTGGAGCGATCTCATCAAGCCCGGCGTGTCGGTCATCACGCCGGACCCCAAGACCTCGGGCGGGGCGCGCTGGAACTTCCTGGCTGCATGGGCGTGGGCGCTCAAGCAGCCCGGAGGCGATGAGGCGAGCGCGATGCGCTTCCTGCGCGAGCTGTACCGGCACGTTCCCGTGCTTGATACGAGCGCCCGTCACGCCGCCACGAGCTTCGTGCAGCACGGACTGGGGGACGTCCTGGTCACCTGGGAGAACGAGGCGCTGCTCGCCATAAAGGAGAAGGGCGGCGACAACTTCCAGATCGTATACCCCTCGGTCAGCATCCTCGCCGAGCCACCGGTGGCGGTCGTGCAGCAGGTCGCGCTGCAGCATGGAACGCGCGAGCTCGCCACTGCCTACCTCGAATATCTTTACAGCGAGCAAGGGCAGCAGATCATCGCGCGAAACTTCTACCGCCCGCGCGATGCGGCGGTCGCGGCCGAATTCGCCTCTCGCTATCCGAAAATCCACATGGCGACCATTGCCGAGTTCGGCGGCTGGCCGACGGTGCAGAAGAAATTCTTCGACGACGGCGGGATCTTCGACCAGATCTACGTACAGGGCCGTTGAGGCGTCAGCCACTCGATCAGGGCCGCCGTGAGCTGCGGCCTGCGCTTGCGAGCGCGCTCTTGAGACCGTACGCATTGTCCCTTGCGCGAGCGAGCGAAGCCGAGCCGTCTCAGGCGCCAGTTGCTATCACGAACCGTGGCCCGCTGCCGGCGATGGCAGCGCGCAGCGCGGGCACGGTCAGATCGGCCGCAGCTCCGGACGGCGCGAGGTCGAGTGTCAAAACGGCTGGCGACGCGTCCACGAGTGCGCCCAACCAACCGAGTCCAGCCTGCTCGCTCGCCTGAGTGCCGCCGCAGGCAAGCGGCCGCACCCGATGCTCCGCGAAGCTGCGCGAGAGCACGCTGATCCAGCGGTCCATCTCGAGAGAGTGTTGCAGAAAATCCTGAGGATGCGAGAAGAGGATCGCCCAGCGGTCCTCGCGCCGCCCGTGAGGCCGCATCGCGTCAGGCGGGCAATCCCCAGGGAGCGTGTACCGGCTGCGCGCAAAAACCCATCCGCTCATGAAGCCTCCGTCGCGCTCGCCCCTACTCGGTGGCGTGGGAGCGATGAATCATGCCGCAACGGCGGTATGAAGTCCGTCGAGCGCTGGTGACGATTGGGTGACGCGCGCCGGGCGCGCGGCCGAGCGTTGAGAATGGTGACTATCACTGACTTGTAACCCTCCCGGCACCGCCTTCTCACATCTCGAATGTTATAAAAGGATCGCGCGGCGATGTTGGGCGGTATCGATCGCTCACGGCATCATGCCGCGCTCTGACACAACTACAGACGGCGCACGCGCCCGAGAGATCGAAAATGACTCAGTCAACGAAGTGTGGTTTCCTCATTGCCCTGGCCGGCGCCGGGGTGCTGCTGGCGCTTGGTACCACCCGCGCGGACGCAGCGGCAACCGGAGGCCTCGCCAGCCTCGACTCGCCCGACGGCAACCTCTCCGCACAAGTGGGCGGACGGTTGCAGTTCGACGGCTACGTGGATCACAACGACAGCGGCAGCACGATCGGCAGCGGCGTTCCCGACGCCGATGAGGCGAGCAGCTTCCGCTTCCGGCGCGTGTGGGTAACGCTGACCGGAAAGGTCTACGACTTCGACTACCACCTCGACTACGACTTCGTCTCGGGCGCCCTGCAGAGAGCGTGGCTCTCGCACGGGCTGCTGGCGCACGGGACGCTCTACATCGGACAGGACAAGCCGTGGGCAAGCATGGATGAGATCGCGAGCAACGCCGATACCCCCTTCCTCGAGCGCAACATCGCCTCGGCGAGCGGCGTCAACTCGGCGGCCACTTACGCGCAGGGCCTGTTCTACGACTGGCAGGCCCACGCGCTGTCCAACTCGGACAGCCTGTGGCTCGGCCTCTCGGCTTCGTCTCTGCACAAGCAGTCCGGCAACACGGATACGAGCACCCAGGGCACGGCATTCAACGGTCGCATCGCCTACGCGCCGATCGTGGAGCAGCATCGCTGGCTGCATCTCGGGCTGTCGCTCATCAATGCCAATGCCGATACGGGCAGCACTACGGCAGGCGCGAACGCGCTGCTCGCGAGCTATGTCTACGGCAATCACTTCGACGGCGACGAGAAGCTGACGCTGGCCGACTACCCGGTGTCGTCGAAGGGCGCGCGGCCGCACGCGAACACCCTCGGCGCCGAGCTCGCCGGCGCGTACGGGCCGCTTTACGTGCAGGCCGAGTACGACGATGCGGCCTTTCACGAGGCAGGTGAGCCCGACAACACCGTGACTGCGTATTCGGTGACGGCTGCCTACACCCTAACCGGGGAGACCCGACCTTACAGGGTGGGTGATGCGACCTACGGAGCCATCACGCCGGCGAGCAGCCTGGGCGCGTGGGAGCTCGCGTTGCGCTACGATCACGCGCGCAACGACGGCAACAACGGAGTCTTCACGGGACTCGCGCTCGCCGGAGCCAAGGCGACATTGGCGACACTCGATGAGGTGTCCATGGTCACCGTGGGACTCAACTACTACGCCAGCGCCAGGGTGCGTTTCATGTTCGACTACGAGCGTGGGACGGCCGATCTCGGCCGGGCCGGTTCCGACAGCCCGAGCACCTTCGCAGCGCGAGCGCAGATCGTGTTCTGACCTGAGCGATTGAAGAGACGCGCCCCGAAGGTGTCGGAACGCGGGCCACCCGAGGGCGGTTCCGAACGCCACCGAATCAGTCGGGAATGAGCTTGTAGCCGGCCCCGGATGCGGTCTGCAGCAGCTGCGGCGCGGCAGGATCCGCCTCGATCTTCTGGCGCAGCCGATGCACCAGCTGCTTCAGCAGCTGCCGGTCGCCGGAGCCACGGCGACCCCAGACATGCACGAGCAGGCGATCGGAGCTCACCGTGCGCCCGGCGTTGGCGAGCAGGAGCTGCAGGAGCCGCAGCTCGAGCTTGGTCAGGCGAACAGGCGGGGAGCCGCCGATCCGCACGAGGTGCTCGGCGGCATCGAGGCTCACCCTGCCCGCCGAGAGGGGCGAGGAGCCTTCCGTGCCCGCGCGGCGCAGCAGCGCTTTGGCGCGTGCGAGCAGCGTGCGCGGGCTGAAGGGTTTCGTGAGGTAGTCGTCAGCGCCGAGCTCCAGGGCGCGCACGAGGTCCTCCTCCTCGCCGCGCACGGTCAGCATCATGATCGGCACGCGCGAGTGATGCCGAATCGACTCGCAGACCTGAAATCCGCTCGCGCCCGGCATGTTGATGTCGAGGATGACGAGGTCGGGAGACTCCTCCGCCACGGCCTCGAGGGCGGCGGGCCCATCAGGCGCCTTCAGCACGAGGTAGCCTGCCTGGGTCAGCGTGAAGGCCACGAGATCACGTAGATCCCGATCATCGTCCGCAACCAGGACTTTCAAGCGGTGATCTCCAGGGGCAGCATCAGGATGAACCGCGTCCGCCCATGATCGGTGCGCTCGAAAGCGACCGTTCCGCCGTGGCGCTCGACGATCGAGCGCACGATCCACAGTCCGAGCCCGAGCCCTGCGGGCTCGGGCTCCTGATCAGAACCGCGACGGAAGCGGGCAAAGATCCCCTCGGAGGCGTCCGGGCCTGGCCCCTCGTCCTCCACCCACGCGGCCAGCCTGCCGTCGTCGACCCCGCCACCGATCCGCACGATACTGCCTTCCGGCGCGAACTTGTTGGCATTCGCGAGCAGATTGACGAACACCTGCGTGAGCCGATGCCGGTCGCCCTCGATCGGCGGCAGATCATCGGGCAGGCTGATCTCGAGACTCTGCCGCCGCGTGGCAAGGAGCGATCCGAGCAGTGCTCGCGCATCCTCCACCACTTCGGCAAGTTCGACGCTCTGGCGGCGGATGGCGAGCTGGCCGGATTCGATGCGCACGCTCTCCAGCAGATTGTCGATGAGCCGCGTCAGGCGCAGCGCCCCACGTTGCAGCGACTCCAGCAGCTCGCGGCGCTGGCCGGGCTGCATACTCTCGAGGTTATCGAGCAGCAGCTCGATCGAGGCGAGTTGGGCGGCAAGCGGTGTGCGGAACTCGTGCGAGATGTTGGCGAGCACCGAGTCGCGCGCCCGGCGCACGGCCTCGAGCTCGGTCTCGTCGCGGATTACCTGGACCTGGAGACCGTCGGCGGCGCCGGCGCTCGTGATGACGGCGGTCCGAGGCTCGCCGGGCACGGGTTCGAGGTGCTCGATAGCGTGCGCATTGCCCTCCAGACGCGCGCGAACAATGGGGCACTGCGTCTCACAGGGTCGGCGGCCGTCGACCGGCCGCGGCCGCAGCACGTCCCCGCAGAAGCGCCCCACGGCCTGACGGGCATCGATCTTCAGCAGCCGCGCGGCCTGGGAGTTGAGATAGCGGATCCGCCGATCACGGTCGACGGCGTACACGCCCTCGACGATGCCGGCGAGCACCGCCTGAGCCTCGGCCTCGCGCTGGCGCAGCGTCTCGGTGAGCTCGAGGAGATTGCGGCGCATGTCCTCCATGGTGCGCGCGAGCGCGCCGACCTCGGCGGCGCCTCCGGGAGGAATGGAGGCCGACAAATCTCCGTGTCCGATGCGTATTGCGGCCTCGGTGAGGGCTTTCACCGGCGCCACGACCCGATTGCTCAGAATGACTCCCGCAAGGATGGCGAGAGCCGCGAGGATCATCGTCGTCAGCACCAGGTGGCGGATCAGACTGGTGGTCGAGCTGTCGACGACGGCCGCGGGCAGCACGGCATCGATGAAGCCGATCGCCTCGTCGCTCGAGGCGAACAGCGGCACGCTCGCAGCGTACAGGCCAACGGAATTGATGCGCAGGACCGCGGAGTGCCCGTCGGCGAGCGCGGCCGAGTAAAGCGGCGTGAAGGCATCGACCGGACCGCTGGTGTAGGAGCGGTAATCGACGAATCGAATCTGCATGCCGACGCGGCGGGTGAGCTCCCGTGCGAGCCGATCATCCATGAGGCGCAGCACGTAGACCCTCGTGTCTGCCTGTCCCGCAAGCGGCGCATAAGCGCCGAGAACCGGCACACGCCGATGGGTCGGCAGGGCGAGAAACGACGGACCCTGCTCGGCGCTTTCTGCGACGATGCCCTGCCAGTCGAGCGGCGGCCCGATCGCCGCCAGCACCTTCGAGCCGGCGAGCACCGCGCAAGCATCAAGCTGCGAGGTATCGCAGAACCGGCCCAGGAACGGCTGCACGGCCTCGTCCCGCCCATCATGGAGCAGCCGCTGCAAGGTCGGCCGCTGCGCGAGAATGCGCGCCGAGGTCAGGGCATCTTCCATCATCCGCCGCACGTCCTCGTGCGCGGCCGCGCCGGCGAGCAGCACGCGAGCCTTGCCTTGCTCGTCGGCGAGCTTGTGCAGCATGCCGTCGGCGGCGGCCGAGAGCCCGATACCGACGAGAAGAACGATCACGACGTGCGCGCTGATCATCCACCAGCCGAGGCTGGCGTCAGTCGGGTCCGGCCAAAGTGAGCTCAGCCGAAACGGCAGCGAGGCGCGCATCGCGTCAACGCCCGCGATACCCGGTCCGCTCGACGACCGACTTAAGGGCGAGGGTCGCGAGCGCCAACAGCGTGAGGAGCGAGGCAACTGCGAACGCGCCCGTAAAATCGTAGTCGTTGTAAAGCGCCTCGATGGCCAGCGGCATGGTGTTGGTCAGGCCCCGGATGTGCCCCGAAACGACCGATACGGCACCGAATTCTCCCATGGCACGCGCATTGCAGAGAATGATGCCGTAGAGCAGACCCCAACGGATCTTGGGCAGGGTTACCCGGAAGAAGGTCATCCAGCCTCCCGCTCCGAGAGTGATCGCCGCCTCCTCCTCGTCATTTCCGAGCTGCTGCATGAGTGGAATTAGCTCGCGCGCGACGTACGGGAAAGTCACGAACAGCGTTGCGACCATGATACCCGGAACGGCGAAGATGATGTTGATGCCCTGATCCGCGAGCCAGGAGCCGAACCACCCGTTGATGCCGAAGACCAGCACGAACAGCAGCCCCGAGATCACCGGCGAGACGGCGATCGGCAGATCGATCAGCGTGAGGAGCAGGCTCTTGCCGCGAAACTCGAATTTGGCGATCGCCCAGGCGGCGGCTAGCCCGAACACGGTGTTGACCGGCACCACGACGGACGCCGTGAGCAGGGTCAAGCGAATCGCTGCGCGGACATCGGGGTCGGCAAAGGTCGCGAAGTAGGATTGCACGCCCTTGCCGAATGCGCTGACGAACACCACGATGAGTGGCGCCAGCAACAGCGCCGCGAGAAACGCGACCGAGAGCAGGATGAGACAGCGGCGCACGAGCGTGCTTAAGATCGTGTCCCGTCCCGGGCGGCTTGCGAGCTCCTCGACGGTGCCAACGTATAGGTCGGCCATCAGCGGGTCCCCCGCACGAGGCGCCACCGTCCCCAGGCCTGCAGCAGGTTGAGGGTGAGCAGGATGCTGAATGAGGCCGCGAGCATCACGAAGCCGAGCGCCGCTGCGCCGCGGTAATCAAATTCCTCCAGATGAATGACGATGAGGAGCGGCGTGATCTCCGTCCTCATCGGCAGGTTGCCTGAGATGAAGATCACCGAGCCGTACTCGGCGAGCGCGCGCGCGAAAGCAAGCGTGAAGCCGGTGAGCAGCGCAGGTAGCACGGTCGGCACAATGACCCGGCGGAAGATATACCACCGGCCTGCGCCCAGCGTCTCGGCCGCGTCCTCGAGCTCGCGCTGCACCTCGTTGAGCGCCGGTTGCATGGTGCGCACCGCGAACGGCATCCCCATCAAGGTCATCGCCAGGATTACACCGATCCACGTATAGGCAACCTTCACGCCGGCGAGCTCCAGGTAGTGCCCCAACCAGCCGCTCTGGGAGAAGACGGTCGTGAGGGCAATCCCCGAGACCGCCGTCGGCAGGGCAAACGGCATGTCGATCAGGGCATCCATCAGCCCCCGCCCCGGAAACTCGTACCGTACCAGCGTCCAGGCGATGATAAAGCCGAAGACGAGGTTGACTCCCGCCGCTAGCAGTGAGCCGCCAAAAGAGAGCCGGTAGGAAGCTAGGGCTCGTGGGCTTGCGACCACCTGGAGGATGTGAGCGACGGGGGTCGATGCCGTGAGCACCACGAGCGCCGCAAGCGGCAAGAGCACCATGGCGCTGAGGAAGGACGTCGTGACTCCCAGGGTGAGACCGAACCCGGGAAGGACGGTGGGCTGCGTGTCGGTCATCGCGGGCGGCTCAGGCCGCGGAGCGGCTGTGCGCAGGAGTCTCGCGGAACCGGTGCACGATGAGCACCGGCCAGCGCGGCGAGGCGAGAAGTGGGCCGAAGCGCGCCGACAATTGCTGCGGGTGAGACAAGCCGATGATCAGCATCTGCGCCGGCGACTGCTCGAGCTGCTGAGCGAGCTCACGGGCGGCCTCGCCGTAGCGCAGCTCCGTTCTCAACTCGAGGCCGTGAGCCGTGCGCGCTTCCGAGCGCGCATCGAGCAGAGCGCGGATCCCGAGCGGCCTTGCCCCCGTGACGCTCTGCTGGGCTATCACATCGATATAGACCGCTTCCGCGGCGAGCTGGCGCAGGACGCTGGCGGAAACGGCGAGCGTGGGTCGGCGCGCGGCATCCCCCGCCCAGTGGATGAGGACCCGGTGGGGAATCGCCGCGTTCTCCGGAAGAACCAGAATCTCTTCGGCCCCGTGCTCGAGCAGCCAGGACACCTCAACCGCGCCGCGCGAGCCTGCGCCGACGACGGTCGTGCCCAGGAACGGGGTAGTGGATGCGGCGTCGGCCGCATGATCGCCAAGCAGCGGCTCGAGTCGCGTGCGAATGCGAGCCTTCATCCGGGAAGACAGATCAGCGAGCAGCGGATTGCGGGCGAGGGCAGCGGCAGCCGCCTCGCCTTTAGCGCAGATCGTAAAGCTCGATAGCGGTGTCGGCAGCAGATGCACGCGCCGAATGCCCAACGCAACCCTGTCGCCCGAGGCAAGCTCCAACGCCCGCTGCTCGAATTGCGCGCGCGTGGCCTCCAGGGATGTTCCGCCGTCCCGGTCCGGCTGCGCAAGGAGCGGCGCGTCTGGTCCGTCCTCGAGATGAACACGCACCCGCTCGATGGGGCCGGTGAAGAGCACCTCGGTAACAGTTGCCTGAGCAAGATAGCCGCAGGAGAGACCCTCCCGCGAGCGCGCGATCTCGATCTCCTCCGGTCGCACGACCGCGACGACCTCACGCTCGCGGCCGCTCGCGCCGGGACTGGCTCCGCGCGCCGTGATCTGCCTGTCTCCGCACAATATCCCCTCCGGCGTCTGGCGCGCGAGCAGGAGATTGGCCGCACCGAGAAACGTCGCGACGAATCGCGTGGCCGGCCGCGTGTAGAGATCCGTTGGCCGGCCGGTCTCGAGCAGCCGTCCGAGATTCATGACCCCGATTCGGTCCGCCATCGCGAATGCCTCCTCCTGATCGTGCGTCACCAAAATGGTCGTGATCCGAAGCTCCCGCTGCACCTCGCGGATGGTGCGCCGCAGCCCTTCTCTGATCTTCGCATCGAGCGCGCCGAAAGGTTCATCAAGCAGCAGCACTTCGGGCTTATGCGCGAGCGCCCGCGCGACGGCAACACGCTGCTGCTGTCCTCCGGAAAGTTGCGCCGGCAGTCGATCGTCCATTCCCTCGAGCGCCACTAGGCGTAACAACTCCTGCCGCCGCTCTCGACGCTCGGCAGCGCGCGTGCGCCTCACGCGCAAAGCGAACTCGATGTTCTGCGCGACCGTCATGTGACGGAAGAGCGCGTAATTCTGGAACACCAGCCCGACGCCTCGGCGCCTGGCGGAAACGTGCGTAACGTCGCGGCCGTGCAGAGCGATGCGCCCGTGATCGAGACCGCAGAGACCGGCTATCGCGCGCAGCAGCGTGCTCTTGCCGCTACCGCTTGGGCCGAGGAGCACGAAGAACTCGCCGTCCTCGATCTCGAGCGAGACGTCGTTGACGACCGGGACGCCCTGGTAGCGCTTGGTGAGCTGATCGAGAGTGATGGACACGCCAGGGCATCGTACCGGCGGGGTCTCGCCGCGTCAGTCTCGGACCGGTTATCGCCAGGTGACAAAGCGGTGACAGCCCCTGGATTGGAGTTGGCTGTTAGGCGAGATCGCCACCACCTGGGCCTGGTCTGACACTCCCGGTCTGCGGTCGAGGGTCGACTTGAACTATATGCAAGACGTTGTGTATCGTAGTGTCAAACTCCGCGATCTGGGTCGCCGTCCGGTGGTGCGGCAATGCCGGCCGGGGATGCGGTGCGCGTTGCACCGGTCACCGCGCCGGACCCTCACGTGAGGCCGCACATGAAGAAAAACGCGCATCTGCCCCTTTCCCTGGTTGCGCTGCTGCTCGCGAGCCTCGCATCAAAGGCCGCCTCACCGACGCGGGAGACGCTCACCTACCACGAAGACTCCGCGCGGCGCGGCGAGTTCGTCGTTCCGGCGTTGAGCTTGAGCCGAGCACGGCGTCTATACCTCGATCGGCGCTTTCAGCCGCACATCGCCGGGCACGTCTACGCGCAACCGCTTTATGTGCGCGGCGCATCGGGCCGGCCGATGCTTCTCGTGGCAACCGAAAGCGACACGGTCTATGCGCTCGATGCGGCAAGCGGCAGGACGCTCTGGCAACGCACCCTCGGCCGCCCCG
This sequence comes from Steroidobacteraceae bacterium, assembly GCA_049579785.1. Taxonomy (GTDB): domain Bacteria; phylum Pseudomonadota; class Gammaproteobacteria; order Steroidobacterales; family Steroidobacteraceae; genus 13-2-20CM-66-19. The sequence goes on along the minus strand of JBAUOO010000123.1, from coordinate 3,898 downwards.
TCAGGCTCGCTTCACTCCCGTGCGGCAACATCAACCCGCTCGGCATCACGGGCACCCCGGTGATCGATGCGGCGCATCACGCGGTCTACCTCGATGCGATGGTGAAGGATCCGCGCTCAGGCGCGCCCACCCACGAACTGTTCGCACTCTCGCTCGAAAACGGCTCGACGCTGCCGGGATGGCCGGTCGATGTGACGGTGCTCCTCGAGCGGCAGGGATTCGCCTTCGATCCAAGCGTGCAAAACCAACGCGGCGCGCTCATCGCGCTCGGCGACCGGGTGTACGTGCCCTACGGAGGCAACTCGAACGATTGCGGCCGCTATCACGGCTGGGTGATCGGCGTGAGCCTCGAGAATCCGCGGCAGTCGGTGATTTGGCACACGGCGGCGCGGGGCGGGGGCATCTGGGCCCCGGGCGGAATCGCCTCCGACGGCCAGGTGCTTTATTTCGCGACCGGCAACACCATGGACGCGCACAGCTGGGGAAATGGCGAGGCGGTGTTTCGCCTGCCCGCCTCTCTGGACTTCTCGGGCGCTCCGGGGGAGTTCTTCGCGGCGAGCAACTGGCGCCAGCTCAATGCAGAGGATGCCGATCTCGGCGGAACCGCGCCGGTGCTGTTTGATATCGGGGAGCGCCGCTACGCCCTCGCGCTCGGCAAGGACGGCGACGCCTACCTGCTCGATCGGGACGATCTCGGCGGGTTCGGCGCGAGCCTCGTGAACGAGCGCGTCTCGACCTGGCGCATCATCACCGCGGCGGCGGAGTATCCGGATGCCGGGGGCGCGATGATCGCCTTCGAGGCGCCCGGCATCGACTGCCCCACACCGGCGGCGCAGGGTGACCTCACGGTCATCGCGGTATCCCCGGGCGCCCATCCGGCGCTGCGCACCGCCTGGTGCGGACTCGTGAGCGGTCGTGGAGCGCCGATCGTCACGAGCACCGACGGCAGGCATGATCCGATCGTCTGGGTGCTCGGTGCCCAGGGTGATGAGCGCCTGCACGGCTTCCGGGGCGATGACGGCCGAGCGCTCTACGTCTCGCAAATCCTGCCGGGTCTGCGGGAATTCGTGACACCCATCGTCACGCAGCATCGGTTGTACGTGGGCGCAGACAACACTGTGTACGCCTTCGCGTTCTAGTCTTGACTATTCACGAACAGAGCGAAATCGCAATCCTTCCCGATAGCCCGAAGTTCGGCGGCCGGTCTTGTGATCCAAGACCGATCGATTTAGTATACACATCAGGAGGTGTATAGATGCGTACCAATATCGTGCTCGATGACCGGCTCGTAAAAGAGGCGATGCGGCTGTCGAAGGTGCGAACCAAGCGCGAGGCCGTGGATCTCGCCTTGCGAGAGTACGTCTCGCGCGGCAAGCAGCGAGACATTCTGGATCTGCTCCAGGATGGGCTGATTGCGCCGGACTACGACGTTCGCGCCGTGCGGCGGCGCATGACCAGTGATCCTCGTTGACTCGACCGTCTGGATCGACTTGCTGCGTAACCGCGAGACGATGCCGCGCGCGCGGCTGCGCAAACTCCTCGAGCTCGGCGAGGCCGCCGCTTCACCGGTTATCGCGCAAGAGGTTCTCCAGGGAGCGGCGAATCCGCAGGCTTTCAGCAAACTGCGCAAGTACTTCACGGGCATTCCATTGCTGGGCGCTCACCGAATGATCGAGCTGCACATCGCGGCAGCAGAGCTCTATGCCCGCGCCCGTTGGCGCGGAATCACGCCGCGGAGCCCGCACGATTGCCTGATCGCTGTCACGGCAGTTGAGGAGCACGTGCCGTTGTTACACGACGACAGTGATTTTGAACACCTCGCCACCGTCGAACCTCGACTCAAGCTCGTGCCGCGGCAGTAGCGCTTCACCATGGCGAGCGTCTTGTGTCCCAACACGTCGGCGATCTCGAGGAGCGAGGCGCCCTGCGCCGCGAGCATCGAGGCCGTGGTTTGGCGCTGGTCATGGAAGCGAAAGTCACTGATGCCGGCGGCGTGGTACGATCCTGCGGTATCACTTGCCGCCATGACTTCACCAGTCACGGACCGCGGCACCAATACGCTCAGGAGCGCTACCGAGAGCTGACGAGAGTTGATTCACCCCTTCGTGGCGGCGCCCAGATCGACCGCGAGATCGACCAAGCTGCCCGGCGGGTGGTCGCACCGGCCCACAGCCTGACTTCCTTAAACTTCTCCGACCAGCACGAGACTGCCAAGGACAGTCAGTCAGCAAGTCCCATGACGAACGCCAGTGCGACATTCAGCCGAGCGAGATCTTTCTCGTCAAGCGATCCGATTCTGCGCCCAGCGCGCTCACGGCGGATTGTCACGGGCTTATCTGCCATGACTTGCGAGCGCGTCAGTAAGCCGTTCTTCTCGGTGGGTTCGACTGTGACGCGGAAATCGGGCGCGTCTACGTTATCCGATGTCATCTGGCAGACAATCACAGATGCATGTTCTGCCGGTAGAGCGGCCGTCTGGATGATTACCGCCGGTCGCGGCTTCCCGTAGTCACCCGATGCGGCGACCGTCACGACGTCTCCGCGCTTCACTGGGCGTCAAAATCCGATACGGCTTCGATCCATCGCATCGCTTCACGTTCTGCGGCTTGATCCAAGCCTGCCACCTCCTTCGCCACCCGTCGCCGAACCGCCCTTGAATGGGGATCAGGTACGACCAGCCGTAACTCGCGAAGCCCCTTCACACGGCGTCGCTCACGCATAGCCCGCATTCGCTCCGCCGCTTGTGCCATGGTTGTCTCCTCCGGAGTAACGCGTTGCACCGTAACGCGTTACAGCAGAAAACTCAAGGGGCTCTTCAAAAGGGCATAGACGGGGCCGCCGGCCAGCAAACCGAAAGACAGCCGCTGACCGGCACTCTCGTCATCCTTCCGTTTGCTCGGCCATCGCCAGCGCATCGTCGACCTCGATACCAAGATACCGGACGGTACTCTCGGGGCCTCCCGTGTCTACTCGGCGATCTCGAACTGCACAGATCGCTGTGTTTTCTGCTGCATTACGATCGTGCGGGCACCGGTTGTGGAAACCGGGCCAGCGTGGATCTTGCGGCAGTCAGATAGCCGAAGTCGAGATCGACCCTGAGCGGAAACCGCAAGGGTCCGGTATAGGGCAATCCCGTGCGCCTTCAGTGAGCGGCAGGCGCATATTGCTTCAACAGTGCTTCCAGCGCATTGATCTGAACTTCCGTCAGTTGTGCGAGCAGCAGGTCCGCCTCCATCGGATAGCCCGAGCCATACTCGGTTTGCTTATCCTTTGCCGGGTACATTGCCGCCATGTACCGATCTCTGTAAGTAACCCAGGCTCTCTCCATTGCCGCAACTTTCGCGGCGGCACCCGACTGATTCTCGGCTTCGGATAGCAGTTTGCGATAGGTCTGATTGAGCTCCTTATTCCGACCGTCTGGCCTCTTGATTCGCGCACAGATCCATTGCCGACTGCGTCGCGGCCGTGCGCATACACTCCTTATAGGAAGACGACTGTTTCGATGTGACCCTCTCTACGCTAATGCGTCGTGCTCGCGAAGCCAATCGGTGATGCGCTCCATACGCATGGCAACGCCAAGTTCTACCGAGATGACCAGCAGCTTGTCGTGAGTCTTAAGTGGCGACGGTTTATGTGACTTGGGAGACTGAAGTTGAGTCACGACCTGTTGCGGTTGGATGGTCGCCTTAGCCTCCAGCAAGTATGCCACCGCAGACCCGTCGTAAGATGACATTACCGGTTCCACCGGACCGAGTTCAGCGAGCGCCGCCTGTAGCAATGACAGAGATTCGTGCAGGCGGTCGCGCAGGTCTTCGCCCCTGTCGAAGCGAATGAGCACTAGATACGGGATGAAACCCTCGTCGCTACTCATCGTTTTCTGAATCCTTTGATAATTGTG
>JBAUOO010000122.1:0-6471 GCA_049579785.1 Steroidobacteraceae bacterium | reverse complement strand
GCGTGGATCTGCGCAAGCGGGAGGTCAACATGCGGGTGCCGGAGGCGGAGCTCGGCGCGCGCCGCAGAGCCCTCGAGGCCGCCCACGGCTATCGATTCCCGCCCTCGCAAACGCCGTGGCAGGAGATCCAGCGTGCCATGGTGGAGCAGCTCGCGGACGGCATGGTGCTCAAGCCCGCGGTGAAGTATCAGAAGATCGACGAGACCTTCGGCATTCCCCGAGACAACCACTGAGTCCGGGTTACGCCCCCGGCATGTGCTGCTCGAACCAGCCCACCATCCGCGCGGCGTAATCGACCGTCGCCGGCCACTTGCGCACGCCGTGGCCCTCCTGAGGATAGGTCACCAGCGCTGACTTGACGCCATTCTCGAGCAGCGCGTTGTGAAACTGCACGGCCTCCTCGGGCGGGGTGCAGCGATCGAGCACGCCGCAGGTGGAGAGCGTCGGGGTCTTGGTCTTATGGGCATGCATGACGGGGCTGCGCTCGAAATACTTGCCGCCCGGATTCGCATAGGTGTCCTCGAGAAAAAGCGCCACGAAATGCCCGATGTTGGAAATGAGGTGCTCGGTGACCTGATTGGTGACCGGTGAGACCGCCACGGCGGCGGCGAAACGCGGATCCTGCGTGATGAGCCAGGTCGACATGTAGCCGCCGTAGCTGCCGCCCGTCACCCCGAGCCGCTTGGGATCGGCGATCCCGCGCCCGATGAGGTGATCGAGCCCGGAGAGATAATCGTAAGTGTCGGCTCCGCCCATGTCCCCGAGCACGGGGCGCACGAATGCCTGGCCGCGGCCGGTGCTGCCGCGCGGATTGGGGAGAAAGATGGCATAGCCGCGCTTGAGCAGCATCAGGGTCCCGATGCTGCGCCGGCCCATCCAGAAGGGACGGTAGTGCCACACCGGCCCCCCGTGCACCATCATCACGAGCGGATGCGGCGCGCGGCCCGCGGCGGGCAATAACAGCAGCCCCTCGATCTGAAGTCCATCCGGCGCCGGCCACTTCACCGCCTCGATGCGGCCGAGCACGGTGAGCGCCGCCTCGGTGCCGGCGTCGAAGGATCTGACGGCCTGGTACTTCCCGCGGCGGATGAGGCCAATCTCCGGCGCGCGCCGGAAGCCCTCGCCGATGAGCGCGCAATCGCCGCTCTCACCCAAACCCGCGACCGCCGTGTAGAAGCCGCCGGTCGTCAGCTCCTCGCTCCGCCAGAGCTCCTGGAGCTCATCCGCCTGGCAATCGTAGAGCGCCACCACGGTCTCGAATCCGCGGTGCCCGGCGAGGAGCAGCCCTCGGTCGGAGCGCCACTCCGTATGGCTGACATCGATGCCGTGGGTCGCGATGTTGCGGACCTCGCCGCTGCGCGTATCGATCAGCCTCAGATCACCCGCGACGATCCAACGGTCGCTGCAGAGCGCCTCGACCACGGCGACATGACGACCGGAGGGCGAGCCGCTCGGCCAACCGAGCTGATCGCGCGGCACGAAGAGATCGCGGCCGGTGGCCTCCGACCCCTGCCGTGCCCCGGCGCCAATGAGCTGCAGGCGTGCGGTATACCAAAGTCCCTCACCGGGCCCCGGCGAGACGACGGCGGTGATGGCCTCATTACCGCACCACGCGGCCTCCCAGATGTTGCTGTCGGCGGGACTCACCCGGCTCGCGCGCTGTTGCTCGAGGTCATAGACCCAGGCGCAGCGCCAGCGGTAGGACTCCTCGCCCGTATCGATGAGCGGCATCCACGCCGGCAGATCCTGCGCGGCGGTCTTGCTGCTCGCCGCGCCCTGCGCGGCGGCGAGATCCGCGCCGTGGCCGGCGACTCCGAGCAGGATACGGCGGCCGTCCGGCGACCAATGCAGATACTCCACCCAGCCCTCGATCGCGGGAGTGGCGCGGCACTCGCCGCTCTCGGGATCGAGCAGGTAGAGCTGAAAGTCGCCCGACCTGCGCCGGTCGGAGAGGAAGGCGACGTGACGGCCATCGGGAGAGAGCTTAGGTGCGCGGTCGGTGTTGGGACCGAAAGTCAGCACCCGGGTGGCGCCGCTCGCAAGATCGGTGAGACAGATACGCGAGACCGACTCATTCCCGGAGTCGACCAGCGTGCCGGAGAAGACCGCCCAGTTGCCTTGCGCCGAGAGCTCCGTCGCATCGACGATCAGCCCGCTGCCTGGCCGGCGAAAGCTCCCATAGAGCGACTCGGCCTCCCGATAAAGCGCCGTCTCACGGATGTCTCTTTGCACGCGCGTTCCCCTTCTTTGTTAGCCTTGTGCGTCAGCTCTCGCCCTCGAATCGGGCGAGTGCGTAGTCATCGGGCTCGACCGCCGGTGATCCTCCGGCGAGGAGCTGCGACAGCAGGTGGCCCGAGCCCGCGGCCATGGTCCATCCGAGGGGGCCGTGGCCGGTGTTGGTCCAGAGATTGGCGATCGGCGTCGGGCCGATGATCGGCACGCCATCGACCGACATGGGACGAAGGCCGCACCAGGGCTGCGCCCCCGCCCGCTCGAAACCGCCGTTCGGCAACACCTGCCGGAGGAGAGTCAGGAGATTCTCGATGCGCGCCTCGGGCAAGGAGAGGTCGTAGCCGGTGAACTCCGCGGTCCCCGCCACGCGGATGACGTTCTCGAGCGGCACCACCACGGCGTGGAAATCATCATCCGCCACGGGCACGCGAAACGGCGGGTCAAGCGGCGGACGCTCGAAGGTAATCGAATAGCCTTTGGCCGGGCGCACCGGCACCTTAAGCCCGAGCGCCCTCAGGAGCAGCGGACTGTAGCTGGCGGCCGCGACCACATAACGATCGGCGCAGAAGCGTTGATCGCCGCTTCGCACCGCCGTGACGCTCCCCCGATGCACCTCGATGCCCGTGACCGGCGTCTGGAAGCGGAAGTCGACGCCCGCGCGGCGAGCGTGATCCGCAAGGCCCACGCAGAACTTGTAGGCGTTACCCATCTCATCGACCGGATAATGTATGCCGCCCGCGAGCCGGCCGCGGATCGGGGCGAGCGCCGGCTCCAGGGCCACGACCTCCTCGGGGCTCAGGCGCCGATAAGTCAGTCCCTCGGCCCGCAGCTGCTGCGCCCACTCGAGCGCGCGCGCGAGCGCCGCGGGATCGCGAATGACGCGCAGTGTCCCGGGCGAGGCGCCGCCATACTCGATGCCGAGCTCCTCGCGCAGATGCGCCATCACCTCGATGGAGTGCAGCGCGAGCTTCAGGTTCTTCACCGAGTTGCGCCGGTAGCGCGCCGGGCTCGAGTTGCGCAGAAACCCGACTCCCCAGTGCGCAAGCTGCGGCAACGCCTTCAGGCGCAGCTTCAGCGGCGAGTCGGAGCGGCCGATCGACTTCAGCAGCACCCGCCAGCTCCCGGGCGCGTTCCAGGGCTCCGGCATGCTCGGGGTGAGGAGCGAGCCGTTGGCAAAGCTCGTCTCCCGCCCGGGGCCCTCCTGGCGATCGAGCACGGTGACTTCCCAGCCGCGGCGCGCGAGGAAGTAAGCGGAGCTCGTCCCGATCAGGCCGCTGCCGATGATGAGCGCTTTCATGGATGGGCCGACTTGCGCTATTTCCAGACTTCCGTCGCGATGCGCAGCCAGTTGTGGCCGAGGATGCCGCGGATCTGCTCATCCGAGAGGCTCTCGCGCGCGAGTCCCTCGGCGATCCGCCCCATCGCCTCGGGCTCGAGCATCGGCATGCCGCTCGCCGCGCCAAGTCCCGCGGGGAACAGCGTCGGGTTGTGGCGCAGGAATTCATCGAGCTCCGCGCGATCGAACGCGTAATCGAGACTCAGGCCCACGTGGCTCGGGCCCACCAGATCGATCACATAGCGCAGCTGGCGCAGGAGCTTCTCGACGAGTCCGTCCGTGGCGCCGAGGAAGGCGCCGATGCCACTCAGCCCCACCACACCCCCTTTGCGGGCGCAGGCGCGGATCAGATCATCGGAGATGTTGCGCGGCTGGGGCGTTTCCCCGTTGGGGTTGGAATGGGAGAAGATCACCGGCTGGCGTGCATACTCCAGCGCCTCGGCGGCCGTGCGCGCGCCGGTGTGGGAGAGGCAGAGCACCATTCCGACCCGCTCCATCTCATCGATGATGGCGCGGCCGATCGCGCTGAGACCCGGATCCTCCTTCTCGAGGCAGCCGCCGCCCGCGGCGTTGGTGTGATTGTAGGCGATCAACATCCAGCGCACGCCGAGCTCGTAGAAAGTCTGTACCAAGCTCAGGTTGTCCTCGACCGGACACATGCCCTCGACGTCGAAGACGATGCCGAGCTTGCCCTCGCTGCGGCAGAGGTGCACATCCCCCGCGGTCGCGATCAGCCGGTAGCGGTCGGGCCGGCGAGCGATCCACTGGCGCATGAACGCGAGCACCCGCAGGTGCTCGGTCCAGGGAATCCTCGCAAAGCCGACATTGAGCGATGCGACCGTCACGCCCGCTTGGCGGTAGCGCTCGAGTTGCGGCAGGAAGCTGTCATCGGGCCGCAGCGGCATGCAGCCGTGGTTGTCCCAGACGACCGTCGAGCGCAGCAGCGCCGCGGTCCGCGGACTTATGTCGTGTGCCTCGGGCAAGCGAGTATTTTACACCCAGCCGCCGTCGACGATGTAGTGCTGGCCAGTGCAGGCGCTCGCCTCCTGCGAGGCGAGGAAGACGATGAACCTCGCCACCTCGGCGGGCTCGAGCTTTCTTTTCAGGCACTGCCGCGCGAGGATTTCGGCCTCGCCCTGCGGGGTGACCCATTTCTCGAGTTGGCGCCGGGTCATGATCCAGCCGGGAGCGACGGCGTTGACCCGGATCCCGTGGACGCCAAAATCGCGCGCCAGCGAGCGCGTCAGACCCAACACGGCCGACTTCGAGGCCGTATAGGCCGCCATCCCCCCCTGGCCGATGATCCAGGAGGTCGAGCCGAGGTTGACGATCGAGCCTCCGCCCGCGGCTTTCATGTCGGGAATCACCGCCTGCGCGCAGAAGAACTGATGCTTGAGGTTCACCGCGATGCGGCTGTCCCAGATCGCCTCCGTCACCTCCTCGGTCGCGTGACGCTCATCGTGCGCGGCGTTGTTGACCAGCACCTGGATGGGTCCGAGGCGCTTGCGAATGGCGGCGACCGAGCGCTGCAGCGCCGGGATGTCGGTGAGGTCGCAGGGCTCGAAATGCACCGGCATGCCGGAGGTCTCGAGCTCGCGAACCAGCGCGCGCGAGGGCTCCACCGCAATGTCGATGAAGGCGACCTTCGCCTGCTGCGCCGCAAAGTGCCGCACGATCGACTCGCCGATCCCCGAGCCGCCGCCCGTGACCAGCGCCACCTTCCCTTTCAAGTCAGGATAGATCGCAGTCATCCGATCCTCAGCGCGGAAACCCCGTCGTTCAGGACGGGGAGGAAGCGCTGCCTCCGGGAGTGGTTTACAGACTCAGCATAACTGGTATTATATCCAGTATGCCGATGGTGTACCGCTACCGCGTGAAGTCCCTCACCGGCCTGTTGAATCGACAGAGCCGAGCGGTGAACTTCGTGTGGAACTTCTGTAACGATACGCAGAAATCTGCCCTCAAGTGGGAAAAGAAGTGGCCGAGCGGCTTTGACCTGAACGTCCTCACCACCGGCAGCAGCAAGGAGCTGGGGCTGCATTCGGGCACCGTGAATGCCGTGTGTGAGCAGTACGCCAAATCCCGCCGCCAGCATCGGCGCCCTTACCTGCGATACCGCGGGAGGAAATGCCTGCCCTGGGTGCCGCTCAAGGGTCGTGATCTCAAGCGCGAGGGCGAAGCTTTTCGCTTTGCGGGACACACCTTCCGTGTCTTTCACTCCCGAGCGCTCCCGGAAGGCAAGATCAGGGACGGCAGCAACTTCTCCTGTGATCGGCGCGGCAATTGGTACCTGAATATCGTGCTCGACACGTCGGAAGCTTCCGCGCGTACCGGCCACCGTGCGGTGGGGATCGACCTGGGACTGAAGAACCTCGTGACGCTCTCCACCGGAGAGAGAATCGAGAATCCGCGCCACTGGGCCACCCTCGAGTCGGCCTTGGCCCGAGCGCAGCGGGCGCGCAAGCTTCGCCAAGCCCGCAATATCCACGCGCGCATCTGCAACGCGCGGCGCGACTTTCTGCATCAGCTCTCGAGCCGCATCGTGCGGGAGTTTGATGAGATCGCGGTCGGTAACGTCACCGCCGCCGGACTTGCCAGGACCCGCATGGCGAAGTCCGTCCTCGATGCAAGCTGGTCGAGCTTCCGTCAGATGCTCGCGTACAAGGCTGTTAAGCATGGCGCGCGGTATAGGGAAGTCCAAGAACGATTCTCCACCCAGGTCTGCTCGGCGTGCGGTGCCATGCCGCCGTCGAGGCCGAAAGGTATCGCAGACCTTGGAATCAGAAGCTGGACGTGCAGTGAGTGTGAAGTGACGCATGATCGTGATGTGAATGCGGCGCTGAACCTTCTCGCTCGCTCCGGTTTCGGTTCGGGACATCGAACCCCTGCGGAGGGAATCTCCG
>JBAUOO010000121.1:0-14451 GCA_049579785.1 Steroidobacteraceae bacterium | reverse complement strand
GATCAGCTCATAATCCGCCTTGCAGTCGTAAGGCCGCTTTCCTCCCCTGCCGTCGGGCAACAATCTCTGTCCCGCCTCACGGCGCTTCAGAATTCTGCAGAAGATGCCGAAATTCGCCAGCAGGACCTGCACGTCCTTCAACAGAGAAAGCCGGCTCGATGCGAGGCGGATCGTGCAATACGCGTTTTTGTCGTCGCGCTGCACCGTCCCATCCGATTGGAACAGTCCGCGCAGATAACCTTTCACGCAGGCTTCGTTGCCGCGCCAGATGATGTCCGGCACGGCTGTCTTGCACTCGGTGCCGATCCCGAAGAACTCCCTGAGATAGCGCATGAGAATCACCAAGCGAATCATGATCAGGTTGCGCTCGGGAACCGCAACCGCGCTCACGCGGTACTGCCTGCGCCCGGCCGACCAGCCCGCGATCATGCTGTTGATGTAGGAAACGAGCACATCCGCGTATTCGCGATCCGCGCCCCAGAGATTCACGACGGCCGCCTGCTTCCCCTTGCCGCGATTGGTGATGTGTCCGTCGCCGGTGATCAGCCCGAGCAGCAGACCAACTTCTTCGTTGCCGCATCCGGCGAACTGACCCTTTCCCGATTGAATGAACAACTCATCGCCTGGTTTCAGGTCTTTCAGTTTGATCTTGCCACGCGATGTATAGAAATCATGCCATTTCGTGGCCTTTATTTCGTACCCGGCCTCCGTTACGACGCGGTAGACATCAGCCGAAGGGGAGCTCATAAACGCGGGAACTGCAGGGCGCACGGTAGCGCCCTTGCCCTCTCCGAGGGTACGACCGTCGACCGTCGCCTGAATGTCCACGCGTGCGTTATAAAGATCGCCGATCCGCACGAGCCCGTACTGCGTCGCCAGCCGCGTATCGGCGGTGACGCACGGGTTGGTCGCGCGAATGTTCTCGCACCACCAGTTGTTGTTCATCTCATTGACGCGATCGATCAGGATGAAGCCGGGTTCGGCGAAGTCATAGGTGGATGTCATGATGACATCCCACATGCGCCGCGCCGGCAGGGTCTTGTACACCTTGCAGGCGACCAGGCCCTCCTCGTTCACAACGTAGCCGTCGTGCACCGGCCACTCGCGCCAGACGAATTTGCTGGCGTCGTCCAGGCTCGGCCGCTCGCTCTCGATCTCCGCGCGGTTGATGGGAAACGCGAGCTTCCACTCGTGGTTCTCGCGCACCGCCGCCATGAATTCGTCGGTGATGAGTAGCGACAGGTTGAACTGCCGCAACCGGCCGCTCTCGCGCTTCGCGCGGATGAACTCCATCACATCGGGGTGACCGACATCGAAGGTGCCCATTTGCGCGCCGCGACGGCCCCCGGCGGAGGAGACGGTGAAGCACATCTTGTCGTAGATATCCATGAACGACAGCGGACCTGACGTATAGGCACCGGCACCGGACACATAGGCGCCGCGCGGCCGCAGGGTCGAATGCTCGTATCCGATTCCGCAGCCCGCCTTGAGAGTCAGGCCTGCCTCGTGAACTTTCCGCAAAATGTCGTCCATGGAATCGCGGATCGTCCCCGACACCGTGCAGTTGATCGTCGAGGTCGCCGGCTTGTGCTCGAGCGCGCCGGCGTTGGAAGTCACCCGGCCGGCGGCAATCGCTCCGCGGCGCAGCGCCCAGAGGAAGCGCTCGTACCACTGCTCGCGCTCCTCTTCCCGCTCGACGTCGGCGAGCGCACGCGCGACGCGCTTGTAGGTATCGTCCATCGTCCTGTCGATGGGCGTACCGTCCTTGGCGGTGAGGCGGTACTTCTTGTCCCAGATATCAAGCGATGCCTCCTGGAATGGAATGGCATCGACATCCTTCGGCTCGATCTTCACGACGGTATTCATGTGTCCGCGGCGCTCCGATTTTCATTAGCACGCCTGTCCAACGGATCACAGGGGATACGGGCCGGCGCGGGAAGGCGCGGAGCCGTGCGCGCCGGGATCATCAGCACGCTGCCCACACAGCCGGTACCCCCTGAACCTCCCCGACGCGCGATCTCGTGGAGCCGCTTGGCGGGCACAAGATCTTGTGTCGGGGTAAACAGCCTAATGAGCACTCCCGAAGGCGTCAATATGCGCGGACATATTTCATCGTGCAAATTTTTTCCCATAAAAACAGTATGTTATAACAATATCCGCCGTGACAGACCCACCATAATTTTTATCGCGAGGGGCCTTCCCCGCCCCCACCCCGACCCCAATATCTTGTGCCCAGGTGATTCACACGTTCTGCACAGCCTTCTCACACGCCGAGATTGAGGCTTCGCCAACCGGAGGCTTGGACCGTGCCGGTGGCCGTCATTGGCGGCAGGGCCCCGGCCTGGGCATCCGTGCCCAGGCACCGCCCTCACCCAACACTTGAACTTTCACCGCCCGCCCGCAAATTGCTTCCAACGATATTTGGGGCGTGACAGCCTGACATCAATTCTCGATTGGAGGTTTGCAACATGACCATTCTCCGCTACGAGCCCTTATCGCTCGTCAACCGCCTGCATCGGCAGCTCGATGCGGCATTCTCCGGCACCGCCGATGCGCCCGACTCCGACGGCGCGTGGTGGATTCCGCAGGTCGATGTCCACGAAGAGCCCGAGCGCTTCGCGGTGTTGGTCGATGTTCCCGGTGTGGAGCCGAAGGACATCGAGATCACCGCGGAGAAAGGCGTTCTGACGATCCGCGGTGAGCGCCACGCGCGCACCGCGGAAGAGTCGAGCGCTTATCGCCGGCTCGAGCGCCGCAGCGGCAAGTTCCTGCGACGCTTCACTCTTCCGGAGAGCGCCAATACGGACTCGATCACCGCGAAGCACACGCATGGCGTGCTCGAGGTGACCATTCCGAAACAGGCCAAACTGCAGCCGCGACGCATCGAGGTCGCGGCGGCTTGAGACCGCGATCCCGGGAGCGGCGGGGAGCCCGGCTCCCGGCCGCTCTCGGGATTTTTCCGGACTTCGTTGCGGGCCCGCGGGTAGAATCGTGACTCCGTAGCTCGGAACTCTCGATGAATCCCCGGGATCTCGCCTGCAGCGCGCTGCTCATCGCGGCGGTGGCGGCAATGCCTTTCGCGTCCACGTGCGCCGCGATGCCCGCGATCGTGGGCCGCATGGGGGTGCCCTCGCTCGCGCCGATGATCCGCAAGGTCTCTCCCGCGGTCGTCAACATCGCAACGCGCGGTGTCCTCTCCGGCAACGGCCCGGACGAGGAGTTGCGCGAAGACCCGTTCTACAACCGCTTCTTTCATAGTCCTCCCGGCAGGGGCCCCGACGAGCAGCCATTCGCCGCCGCCGGCTCCGGCGTGATCGTCGATGCCAGACGCGGCTACATCCTGACCAACGCCCACGTGGTGGATCACGCCACCGGCATCACCGTCACCCTGGAGGACGGGCGCAGCCTCAAGGCCAAGCTCATCGGTACCGACCTGCCCACCGACATCGCCGTCGTGAGGGTCCATGCCCACGGCCTCACGCAGATCCACCTTGGCGATTCCGCGCGGCTCGCGGTCGGCGACTTCGTGGTGGCGATCGGCAACCCGTTCGGGCTACCGCATTCCGTGACCTCGGGAATCGTCAGCGGCCTGAAGCGCTCGGGGTTCAGTCCGGATGATTACGAGGACTACATCCAGACCGACGCCTCGATCAACCCGGGCAACTCGGGCGGCGCCCTGATCGATCTGCGCGGCGATCTGGTCGGCATCAACACGGCCATCCTCTCCGGTAGCGGCGACAACATCGGCATCGGATTCGCGATCCCGGTCAACACCGCCGCGCGCGTGATGCGCCAGCTCATCAAGTATGGCGCCGTGGACCGCGGCCAGCTCGGTGTCAGCGTATATGCGGTCACTGCGGAGATGGCGCGCTCGCTGGGACTTCGCAAGGCGACGGGCGGACTCGTTGCGCAGGTGGCTGCGGGCTCTCCGGCCGACAAGGCCGGCGTTCGCGCCGGCGATGTGATCACCGCCGTGGCGGGCCACCCGATCGAATCCAACACCGACCTGCGCGATGCGCTCGGGTTCCTGCGGATCGGTGACCCCGTGAGCATCGATCTGCTGCGGGACGGCCGGCGCGAGCAGCGGCGCGCGGTGCTCGCCGACACTCTGGTGCGTGTTCCGGCCCACGCATCGACCCGAAAGCCGAGCGGATCGCCGGTCGGACTCCGCCATTGAAATGACATCGCCCGTGAACATCTGTGTACTCGGCGGCACCGGCTTCGTCGGCACGGAGCTCGTCACCCGCCTGGTCCACGATGGCCACTGGGTGCGCGTGCCGACGCGCAGCCCCGGTCGCGGCCAGCACCTCAAGGTGCTGGCCACCGTCGAGCTCGTCACGGCGAACGCGCGCGATCCGCGCACTCTGGGCCAGCTCCTTAAGGGCATGGACGCGGTGATCAACCTGGTCGGTATCCTCAATCAGAGCCGCCGCGCCACTTTCCAGTCGGTGCACGCGGATCTGGCGGCCAAAGTCATCGCCGCCGCCCGCAATGCGAAAATCCAGCGGCTGCTGCAGATGAGCGCGGCGGGCGCCGACCGGGAGCGAGGCCCGAGCCGCTATCTGCGATCCAAGGGGGAGGCCGAAGCGCACATCCACGGCGCCGGCGCGCACCTCGACTTCACGATCTTCCGTCCGTCGGTGATCTTCGGCCCGCGCGACTCTCTCACCAACCGCTTCGCCTCGCTGCTGCGCCTGTCCGGCGGATTTCTGCCGCTCGCGCGCTCGCAGGCGCGGTTCGCGCCGGTATACGTGGGCGATGTCGCGGAAGCATTCGTGCGCGCGCTCGATGATGCGAACACCCACGGCAGGACCTACGAGCTCTGCGGCCCGCAGGTCCTCACGCTCGAGCAGCTGGTGCGCCTCACCGCGGCCGTGGCTCAGCTGCCCTGCCGGATTCTGAGGCTCCCCGATGCGCTCGGCTTCCTGCAAGCCGCACTGCTCGGGCTCATACCCGGGAAGCCGTTCTCTCTCGACAACTTCCGCTCGCTCGGTATCGACAGCCTCTGCACGCAGGATGGGCTGGCGCAGCTTGGCATCACACCCCGGCACATGATGGGGGTGTTGCCGTTCTACCTCGGCCCGTTCACGGCGCCGACCGAGCTCGACGCCTACCGCAGGACGAACGAGGAGTAGATCGGTATCGCGACGCGGGCCTAACGGGCCGCCGTGGCGGCGGATCCCCCGCAGAGCTGCGCGTCCCTGAGGCTCTTCGGCTCACGGGCGAGCCGGCGAGCCGCGGCGTAGAAGCGCGGCAGGTCGCCGCCGGCCTTCGCCAGCACTCGCTCGAAGCCCGGAACGCAATCGTAGTAGGTCCCGACGGAGGCCAGGTCGGCGTTGTTCAGCCCCTTCGCGATCCAACGATCGTAAAGCGGCGAGCGCACCTGAAGCCGGTGCTCGAGTGCGCGGATGTCCTGCGCCAGCGCCGTGAAGGTTTCCCTTTTCTTCTCGAGCTTCTGCGCGCGCGGTGCCTGCGAGGCGTAGACCTTCGCCAGCCGCTCGCGCGTGCGGCGCAAAAGCTCGACGAACTGCTGGTCGTCGACCCGCTCCTTCTCATAGGCGCTGATGCGATCCGCTTCGCCGCGGTACTCGAGCCAGCGCTTCAGCCCCTCATCCTCCACGGTGACCGCGAGCGCCTCATCGAAGCGCGAATCATCGCGCACGTAGAGAAGCTGGTGAGTGAGCTCGTGGAAAATCATCGCCGCGAGCTCATCGCTGCCGTAGCGCATCATCGTGCTCATCACCGGATCGGGTAGCTTGCCCAGAGTCGAGTAGGCCGGCACCCCCTCCACGATGACGTCGTAACCCTGGCGCTTCAGCCCCGCGGCGAAGGCCTTTGCGCGCTTCTCGTTGAAATAGCCGTGGTAGGCCACGCAGCCGGCGATCGGGAAGCACCACTGCTTGGGTACCACCGAGAGCGCCGGCGCGGCCACCACGTTCCACACCACATAGGGCCTGTCTATCTGTGTATAGGTCCGATAGCTGTCGTTGTCCGGCAGCCCGAGCTCCTGCGAGGCAAACCGGCGCGCCGCGCGCACCTCGCCCAGCTCCCGGACGATCGGCTCGGGCGTACGCGGATCATCGATCACTTGCACGATCGGCTTGCGGTCATGCATGACGTGCCATTCACCGTCGGCCGCCTGCAGCAGATACATCGTGCTGGCGCAACCCGAAAGGATTGTGAGCGCCACGGCCGCCAGGCACAGGGATGCGCCCCGCCGCCGCAGGGCGAGGCGGTGCTTGCAGCGAAGCACTGCTTCGCGCCGCCGGGCAGGGTGCGACGCATGCGTCGCACGGGTCTCCACGGACGGACACCCCGGAGCTTTGCGCGCCGCGGGGATCGCGCAGCGCAACGCCCGGATCCAGCGCTTCACACGAGTGGTCTCGGTTAACATGCGAGCATGCAAGTCTACTTGGTCGGCGGCGCCGTACGGGATCGGCTGCTCGGGCGCCCCGTGAAGGAGCGCGACTTCGTCGTGGTCGGCGCCCGCCCCGAGGAGCTCGAGAGCCAAGGCTTCGTTCCGGTAGGCCGCGAGTTCCCGGTCTTCCTCCATCCGCAAACTCACGAGGAGTATGCGCTCGCGCGCCTCGAGCGCAAGGTTGCGCCCGGCTACCGCGGATTCACCACTCGATTCTCACCAGACGTGACGCTCGAGGAGGACCTTCGCCGTCGGGACCTGACGATCAACGCCATGGCGCAGACTCCGACGGGCGAGATCATCGATCCCTCCGGCGGACAACGCGATCTCGAGGCGCGCCTGCTGCGGCATGTTTCCGCGGCCTTCGTCGAGGACCCCGTGCGCGTGCTGCGGGTCGCGCGCTTTGCGGCCCGCTACGCCGAGCTTGGCTTCAGGGTTGCGGATGAGACCGTCGCACTCATGCGAGAGATGACCCGCTCGGGCGAGCTCTCGGCGCTCGTACCGGAGCGGGTCTGGCAGGAGGCTGAGCGTGCGCTCGGCGAATCCCGTCCCGAGGTGTTTTTCGAGACGCTGCGGCACTGCGGCGCCCTGGAGGTCATTTTTCCGGAGATCGCGGCGCTCTTTGGCGTTCCGCAGCCGCCGCGTTGGCATCCCGAGATCGACACGGGCGTTCATGTGATGTTGGCTCTGCGGTATGCCGCACAGGCCGGCTTCTCCACGCGGGTGCGCTTTGCGGTGCTGGTGCATGATCTCGGCAAGGCCCGCACGGACCCCGGGCACTGGCCGAGCCATCGCGGACACGAAGAGGCGGGCGTCCCGGTGATCGAGGCGCTTTGCACACGGCTGAAGGTTCCGAACGGTTTCCGCGATGTCGCGGTGCTCACCTCGCGTCACCACACGGTGGTCCACCGCGCGCAGGAGCTGCGTCCGGCCACGGTCTTGAAGGTGCTCGAAGCGACGGACGCCTTCCGCCGGCCGGAGAGGTTCGAGGAGATGGTGTCAGCCTGCGAGGCGGATGCGCGCGGACGCGCCGGCCTCGAGGCACGCCCCTATCCGCAGGCCGAGCTCTTCCGCAAGGCATACGCCGCCGCCGCCGCCGTCACGTTGTCGGAGAGCGAGCGCCAGGGACTTCAGGGTGTCGCAATTGGCGAGAGGCTTCATGAGAAGCGCCTCACCGCCATCAAGGCGCTGTGAGCGCAGCGTCAAAGCGAGCGGCGCAGGTCCTGAAGCGCAAACCCCTGGAGCTGCTCCTCGAGCCCTCGTGCGAGCGCCATCACCTTGAAGGCCTCGCCCATCTCACCGGGTAGCAGCAGCCGCCGTGCCTCCCCCGCGAGCCGCGCATGCTCGATGGGACCGGGCACCTCGGCCACTTGCTTCTCGATGTCCATCGCGAGAAGAAATGCGGCCTGGGTGGCGAACCCGTTGACTTCCAACCCGCAATCGACGGCCGCCTCGGCCACCCGCGTGAAATCCACCCAGGCGGTGATGTCCTGCACGCCGATGTTGATGTAAGGGTCATCATGGACGCGCTGTCTGAAGTGACAGCGCAAAGTGCCGCTCATCCGCTGCGGATGGTAGTAGTGCGCCCGCGGCAAGCCATAGTCGAAAAGCAGGATCACCCCGCGCTCGAGGCAGTCTCCGACGCCGGCGATCCAGGGCGAAACCCGCAAACAGAGCTCCGAGCAGTAGCCGTCGGGCAGCGATTGCGGGAGCTCGCGCAACAGCGCCGAGCAGCTGCTCATCAGCGCTTCATCGGGCATCGCCGCCCCCTCGATGAGCGGCGGGCCATCAGCCTGCGCCGAATCCTCCCGGCCGGGGTCCACAGCCACGCCGAGCTCATGCACGCGACCCATCGAGAGCGTGAATCTGCGACAGGGCAGCGCATCCAGCACCTCGTTCGCCAGGATCACGCCGCGGATCGGCCGCTCCGGCAACCGGTCGAGCCAGACCACCCGCTCCCGCAGCTTCGGAGCCAATCGCGCGAGCCGCGCCCGCTGCCGCTCGGCGAGCTCCGCGCTCACTTCCAGGACGGCGTAACGATCCGGCAGCGCGCCTGCGGCAGAGAGCGTCTCGAGAATCACCGCCGCCATGCGCCCGGTGCCGGCGCCCAGCTCCATTATCTCGCCGCCACCCGCGAGCACCTGCGCGCACTGGCGCGCGACGCAGCGGCTGAAGAGATCGGACACTTCCGGCGCGGTCACGAAATCGCCGCTCGGGCCAAGCTTCACACTCCCGGCGCTGTAGTACCCGAGCGCGGGGGCGTAGAGCGCCAGGTCCATGAACTGCTCGAAGGATATCCAGCCGCCGCGGTCGCGGACCCGCGCGCGGATGAGCGCCGCCACGGCACGCGAATGCGCCTCTTCTTCCGGCGAGAGCGGCGGCATCATAATGGCGCCTCATGCCGGAGCCCGCCCCACCGATCGCCCACCGCCCGCCGCTGACCGGCAAGGCCGTGCTGATCACCGGCGCCGCGCGGCGCATCGGCGCCGTCTTGGCGCGCACGCTGCATTCGGCCGGCGCCAACCTCGTGTTGCATTACCGCAGCTCCGCCGACGAAGCGGCGGCGCTGGCGCGCGACCTCAACAGCGAGCGACCAGACTCGGCGAGGCTCGCACAATGCGATCTGCTCGATGCCGCCGCGGTGAAGGAGCTCGCCCACACCGCCGCCGCCGCCTTCGGCGGACTCGACATCCTGATCAACAACGCCTCTTCTTTCTATCCGACACCGCTCGGAGACATCGAGGAGGACGATTGGAACGATCTCATCGGCACCAACCTCAAGGCGCCGCTGTTTCTCGCGCAAGCGGCCGCCCCGGCGCTTCGCGAGCGTGGCGGACTCGTCATCAACATGACCGACATTCACGGCATGCGCCCGCTGCGCCGCCACCCGGTGTACTGCATCGCCAAAGCCGGGCTCATCATGTTGACCCAGTCGCTGGCGCGTGAGCTCGGTCCCGAGGTAAGGGTCAACGCGATCTCGCCGGGACCGGTCATGTGGCCCGAAGACGGGGTCGATGAGGCGCTGCGCGATAAGATCATCGACCGCACCGCCTTGAAGCGCGGCGGCTCGGCCGAGGACGTCGCGCGCGCCGTGCTTTTCTTCGCCGCCGAGGCGCCGTACATCACCGGCCAGGTCCTTGCGGTCGACGGCGGCAGAAGCATCGGCTGGTGATCAGGCGCATCCCTTGATTTCCACCAGCGGGTGGGCGTCCCGGTCGAACCGCCGCCAGAGCTCACCGATGGTCGCGCCCGCGGTCGGATGCACCACCTCGGGCGCGAGCGCCGCCAGGGGCCCGAGCATGAAGGCTCGCTTCAGCAGGTCGGGCCGAGGCAGCTTCAGGTGCGGTTCCTGACACACGAGTTCCCCGTAGAGCAGCACGTCGAGGTCCATGGATCGGGGCGCCCACCGCGGCGCCTCGCGCGGCCGGCCGCAGAGCTCCTCGATCGCGTGCAGCCGCGAGAGAACCTCGGAGACTTCCAGCTCCGTCGCGAAACCGGCGACCAGGTTGATGAAGTCCTCGCCGTCGAATCCCACCGCGCGATTGCGGTACCAGGGTGAGAAGCGCACGCCGGGGAATTGCCGCTCAAGCTCGCGCGCGGCCATGGCGAGGTGCCGCTCGGGCTCGATGTTGCTGCCGGCGGCGACGTAGACCTGGGGCATGGGCGGCGGACATCAAAGGCGCGCGGCCGCGGCGGCGGTGAGATCCGCGCGGCTGCGCTCGATGGAGACGCCGACATCGCGCGAGTTGCGGATGGCGCCCGGCTTGTTGACCGAGATGCGCACCCACTCCATCCCGAACTCCTCTAGCAGCAGCAGCGCCAGGCGCTGGGCCAGCGTCTCGACGAGCCTGAACTCGGAAGCCTCGATGTAGGCGAGCACGCGTTTCGCGACTTTCTTGTAATCCACCGTGTCGGCGACATCGTCGCTCGCCGAGGCGCGGCGGCAGTCGACGGGCAGCTCGAGGTCGATCACCACGGTCTGCTTCACGCGCCGTTCCCACTCGATGAAGCCGATGATGCATTGGGCCGTCAGGCCGCGCAGGAAGATCCGGTCGCCGGATGGAGTCGGACTCGTCATGCGTGCTCGGCGTCAGTCGCGAAGTGAGGTGGGAATGGCACGGCGGTGAGCGTCTCGAGCGGCCATTGGGCGCGCGCCCGGATCGCGAGCCCCTCATGCTCGCCGGCCCCGAGCCGGGCGAGTCCCGCCACCCCGATCATCGCCGCATTGTCGGTGCAGAACTCGACACGCGGATAGTACACGCGCCCGCCCCGACGGCCGACTGCGGCGGTGAGCACGGCGCGCAGCCGTTCATTCGCGCTGACACCGCCCGAGACCACGAGCGTCTGAAGCCCGCTCTGCTCCAGCGCGCGTACCGCCTTGACCGCGAGCGTGCCGACGATCGCCTCCTCGACCCCGCGGGCGACGTCCGCCCGCAGCTGGGGTGTCAGCTCCCGCCCGCGCAGCGAATGCAGTACCGCGGTCTTCAGGCCCGAGAAGCTCAGCTCGAGGCCCGGACGATCGAGCATCGGCCGCGGAAACTCGAAGACGCCGGCGGTGCCGCGCTGCGCCAGCCGCGCCAGCTCAGGACCGCCGGGATAAGGAAGGCCGAGGAGCTTGGCCGTCTTGTCGAACGCCTCGCCCGCGGCATCGTCGCGCGTGTCACCCAGGATCCGGTACCGGCCGATGCCCGAGACCTCAATGAGCAGGGTATGGCCGCCCGAGACGAGAAGCGCCACATGCGGGAAAGGGGGCGGCTCCGGCTCGAGAAGCGGTGCCAGCAGGTGCCCCTCCAGGTGATGCACGCCGATGGCAGGAACCTCCCAGGCATAGGCCAGGGCGCGCGCGAGCGCGGCCCCGGTAAGCAGCGCCCCGATCAAGCCCGGGCCGGCCGTGAAGGCAACCCCGGCCAGTTGCTCGGGATCCGTGCCGGCGCGCTCCAAAACCTGCTCGACCAAGGGCAGGAGCCGGCGCACGTGGTCCCGGGAGGCGAGCTCCGGGACGACCCCGCCATAGGTGCGGTGCAGCTCCACCTGGCTGTAGAGCTCGTGCGCCAGCAGCCCCCGGGACTCATCGAGCACCGCCGCCGCACTCTCGTCGCACGAGGACTCGATGGCGAGGACCGTTATCGGGGGCTTCTGCGCTCGCATGGGTCTCGGTGAAATCGACTTTTTGCCTTTGCCATGAGCCTCAACTAGAATTGCGCGCCCGTTTTTCCGCTCACTTCCTATTCCATGTCCCGGCCCGCAGGCCTGAGGTTTCGATGCCGAGCGTCCGTATCCGTGAGAATGAGTACTTCGATGCCGCCCTGCGGCGTTTCAAACGCGCGTGCGAGAAGGCCGGCATTCTCACCGAGCTGCGCCGGCGTGAATTCTACGAGAAGCCGACCCAGGAGCGGAAACGCAAGAAGGCGGCCGCCATCAAGCGCCACATGAAGCGCATCTCGCGCGAGGGCATGCGTCCCTCCCGCTGATCTTCAGCATGACCCTCAAGGAACGCATCACCGAGGACATGAAGAGCGCCATGCGCGCCGGCCAGAAGGAGCGTCTCGGCACCATCCGTCTGGCGCTTGCCGCCGTCAAGCAACGCGAGGTCGACGAGCGGATCACGCTCGATGATGGGCAGGTGCTCGCGGTGCTGGAGAAAATGATCAAGCAGCGCAAGGAGGCGATCACGCAGTTCCAGGCCGGTGGCCGCGCCGACCTGGTCGCGAAGGAGAGCGCGGAAATCTCCGTTCTCGAAGCCTATCTGCCCGCCCGTCTGAGCGATGCCGAGCTCGATGCGCTGATTTCCGCTGCGATCGCCTCGACCGGTGCCTCCTCCGCCAAGGACATGGGGAAGGTGATGGCGCTGGTAAAATCCCAGGCGCAGGGCCGCGCCGACATGGGGGTCGTCAGCGCCCGCGTGAAGGAGAAGCTCGCGCCGAGCGCGGGCCGATAATCGGACGATTGCTGGGGTAGAATCCGCCCATCATCCCGCAGAGCTTCATCGACGAGCTGATCGCCCGCGCAGACATCGTGGAGGTGATCGGCTCGCGCGTGCAGCTGAAGAAAGCCGGCCGCGAGTACAAGGCCTGCTGCCCGTTCCACACCGAGAAAACCGCCTCCTTCTGGGTGAGCCCGGAGAAGCAGTTCTATCACTGCTTCGGCTGCGGCGCGCACGGCACCGTGCTGCGCTTTCTCATGGAGCACGACCGCATGGCTTTCCCCGAGGCGGTCGAGGAATTGGCGAGCCTGCTCGGGCTCGAGGTGCCGCACGAAGGGGGTGGCGCCGCCGGCGCCTCGCGCGACTCCGACAAGCTCTACGAGCTCATGTCGCGGGTGGCGAAGTTCTACGCCGAAACGCTGTCGGCCGATCCACGGGCGCGCGAGTACCTGACGCGCCGTGGCCTGACTCCTGACACGGTGACGCAGTTCGGCATCGGCTATGCGCCGGACTCCTGGAATGCGGTGCTCAAGCGCTTCGGCGCGGGAGAAGCGGAGCGCCGAGCGCTCACCGACCTCGGCCTCATCATCGAGCGCGATACGGTGCGGGTCTCTGCCGGTGGAGGACGTGACGGCGAGCGGCACTACGACCGCTTCCGGGATCGCATCATGTTCCCGATCCGGGACGTGCGCGGGCGGGTGATCGCTTTCGGCGGCCGAGTCATCGATCGCGGCGAGCCGAAGTATCTCAACTCCCCCGAGACGGTCCTTTTCCACAAGGGACGCGAGCTCTACGGCCTGCACGAGACCCGGCGCGCCCGGGCAAGCCTCAGGCGTCTGTTGGTCGTCGAGGGCTACATGGACGCCGTTCGCCTGCATCAAACCGGGATCAGCTACGCCGTGGCAACACTCGGCACTGCGACGACGCCCGAGCATTTCCGCCGCATCTTCCGCCTGGTGAACGAGGTCGTGTTTGCTTTCGACGGCGATCGTGCCGGACGCGCCGCCGCCTGGCGCGCCCTGCAGCAGGCGCTCCCCGAGGCGCGCGAAGGCCGCGAGATCCGCTTTCTCTTTCTGCCCGAGGGTCACGATCCCGACAGCCTGGTGGGTGAGGAAGGCCGCGAGGCTTTCGAGAAACGCCTCGAGTCGACCCTGCCCCTCTCGGAATACCTGGTGCGGGAATTGTCCGAGCAAACCGACCTCACCCACGCCGATGGGCGCGCGCGACTCGCCGAGAGCGCCCGGCCGCTCGTCGCCAAAGTACCGGAAGGCGTTTACCGGGAACTTCTGACCGCCAGAGTTGCCGAGGTGGTGGGGCTCGGGTCCGAGCGGCTGCGGGAACTCTGGACGCATCGCGATCCCACAGCCGGCGCGGCCGGGAAGCAGGGAGAGCCGCGACGCGGTGAACGCTCGCCCGGAATCGGGCGGCCCGGTGGCCCGGCCGACATCGACGGCCACCGCCAGGGCGTCCGTCTGAGCGCCGGGCGCGGGAGTCTCGTACGCCAGGCCATCGCCCGCCTGGTGAGATTTCCGTCCATCGCCGGCTCGGTCAGCGAGGCCGAGCGCGCGGGCCTCGAGACCTGCGGGGAGCCGGGCATCGAGCTGCTGCGTGAGCTGTTGGATGACCTCCGTGTGCGTCCGCTCGCAATCTCGGCTCAAGTCCTGGAGCGCTGGGCCGACAGGAGCGGTGGAGAGCATCTGGGACGACTTCTTGAAAAAGAGGAGATCCTGGGCGACGCCCAAGCGGCGGCTCTCGAGCTCAAGGCGGCGCTCGCCAGGCTCGCGGATCAAGCGGCCGAGCGGCGTCTCGAGGCACTGGAGGCCAAGATGCGGACGGCGAAGCTCGATGAGCTTGAATTCAAGGAATTTCAAGGACTTATACGCAGAAAAGCCGGCCGCCCCTAAAGCCGGCCCAATGCAAGACAGCTTGGTATTTCGAATGCACTCCCATACAATTGCGGGCTTTATTTTGGCGCCCCTTGAGTTGACCTGCCGTCGCCAGCAGATAGGGGATCGATATCTGAGCCCCGCCTTCGCCAGCGCGGGTTCTCCAGGAAACGCTCACCGCCAAACTCTCCGGTACTCATGAAAGCCAAGCAGAAGTCCGCTTC
>JBAUOO010000120.1:0-27936 GCA_049579785.1 Steroidobacteraceae bacterium | reverse complement strand
TCGTCGAGCTTGGTTCGATGGTCAGCGCGGATGAAGTCGCGGAGCAATTGGGTGAAGTCCTGACTCTCAATGTGAAGGCCTTTGCAGTCCCGCGTGCGGGCTGGGCGGAAGCGTTCGAACAATTCGGCATCCCGAAGGGCCACACCGGACCTGCCGAAGAAATGTTTGAGGCCGTGAACGCGGGATGGACGGCACTCGGAGTCGAGGGTACGGAGCACGTAGCGGGCACGACGTCCGCACGTGATGTCTTCGCGGCGGCCCAGAGGGCCGTGACGGCGTGAACCGCGACGTTCACACCAATGAAGATCGAGGCAGTTCGTATTTCGGATGGCGGCTAATTGCAATTAGAAGCACGGCTAATTGACAGTGTATGAACCTAAAAATGGCGCGGGCGTAGCCATCAGGGGAGGTGTTGCGCTCGCGCCATCGTCGGCGATCACTGGAGAGGCGGCGGCAGCCGGGCTGTGTGGCGACCTTCGCACGCGCCTCCGCGATCGAGACCGCCGGATAGCGGCCAAGATTGACTCGGTGCTTGCCACCCAAGAGGAGCTTCCCGCTCGCCTTGGTCCCACCCTCGCCGGCCACGCGGATGAGGAGCGACCAGCGCTGAATACTCCCAACCCCCGCCGAGTCCCTGGGCGACCCTCTGATGTTACGGCTGCTTCGGCACCGACCGGATCCAACTCCAGCAACACTGCACCTCAAGACGATGCGAGGCAGCGCTACCAGGGAAGCGGCCCGAGTTTCGCGTTCGAGAACGTGCCGCTCGGGCCGTCCGGTCCGAGCAGCGGCCAGCCGCACCGGCTCGCGCGCGCCCTCCTCGACCGTCTGCGTGCCTGCGTAGTTGTTGAGGTTCGTCTTGGTGAAACCCGGGCAGGCGGCATTGACCTTGATCCCGGTACCCTCCAGCTCGATCGCCATGGCGAGCGTCATCGCATTGAGCGCCGTCTTGGACGCCGCATAGGTGGGACCGAACATCGGGCGGTGCGGATTCCTCGGGTCTGCGTTGCGCGTC
This sequence comes from Steroidobacteraceae bacterium, assembly GCA_049579785.1. Classification (GTDB taxonomy): domain Bacteria; phylum Pseudomonadota; class Gammaproteobacteria; order Steroidobacterales; family Steroidobacteraceae; genus 13-2-20CM-66-19. Next base: position 26,921 of record JBAUOO010000120.1, on the reverse strand, counting down.
AGCGACCCGGCGCCGCTCGATACGTTGACGATACGGGCCGCCGGCGCGTCGCGCAGGAGTGGCAGCATCGCCTGGTAGACGGCAAGGGCGCCGAACACGTTGGTCTCCCACACCGTGCGGACTTCATCGAGGGAAACGTTGCTTGGGCGAATCGATTTCGCAAACTCCTCTACAGACATGCCCGCCATGCCCCCGGTATGCGAGATGGCCGCGTTGTTGACCAGCACATCGAGGCGCCCGAAGTCGCGGCGCACGCGCCCCGCGGCCGCCGCGATCGACGCCTGATCGGTGACGTCGAGCTGCAGCGCGTGCGCATCTCCGTCGATCGTCTTGGCCGCTTCCTGTCCCCGCGCCAAATCGCGCGAGCCGACGAGCACGGTGAAGTTCTTCGCCGCCAGGTCTTTTGCGATCTGGAGGCCGATCCCCTGATTGGCCCCGGTAACAAGGGCGACTGGTTTGTCCTGCATCGTAGTCTCCTCTCTTGCATTGATGTGCGGCCGCTGCCGCTGGGCCCCGGCATGCACAGATCTGGCAGATGCCTGAGCGCACCCTGCGACGGTCCGCACCGCAGCACTGCGAATCTGCGTGTCGTGCGAGAATCGATAACGGCCTCTGGCTTGCGTATGAAGCGCGAGCCCTGCGCCGCAGCCTCAGGGCAAACGGCGGATTTCCATCGAACTGCCCGCCGCTCTCGGCAGTGGCTGGGACGCGCCATCCGCATCAGCATCGACGTGGCGCAATGGTTTGAGATCGGCAATCAGCCCGGGCCCGGTCGGGTACCAGCCAAGGCGAGCCTGCGTCTTGGTGCTGGAACCTCGCAGGTCCATTCCCACAAACCGGGCGAGAAACCCGAAATGTGTGGTCGCGTCCTCTTGAGAGAGGGGCACTACCGGTACGTCCAGGACTTGGCCGATGGCCTGAGCGATATCGCGAAGCGGCACACCCTCTTCCGCGACCGCATGATAGCGGGCTCCGGCCTCACGTTGCTCGAGCACAAGCCGGTAGAGATTCGCGGCATCGCGCACGTGCACCGCGGCCCAGCGATTGAGCGCGTCGCCAATGTACGCCGAGACGCCTTTCTCCCGGGCCAGGGCGACGAGGTAGGTGACGAGGCCCTGTTTGAGGCGGTCGTGGACCTGAGGGAGGCGGATCACCGATGCGTTGACGCCCAGCGCCTGCAGCGCAGCAGCCGTTGCTTCGGAAGCACGCGGATACGCGGCGCTGACGGGCAGCGGCGGATCGTCCTCGGTTGCGGCTCCGCCTTGGGTCAGTACTGCGAGTCCACCGGTGACGACCAGCGGGCGATCGGAGCCCCGGAGCACTGAGCCGAGGGCCTCGATGGCGCGTCGGTCCAGCTCGCAACTTTCGGCAAACTTGGACCAGTCGTGCCTGAAAGCGGCGTGGATGACGCCGTCCGAGCGGGCAGCGCCCTCCTTGAGACTGTTCAAGTCCTCGAGGGAGCCGCGATGGACATCGGCACCTGCCGCAGCCAGTGCTTCCGCGCCCTTGTCCGAGCGGCTCAAGCCAAGCACTTGGTAACCGGCCGAGGTCAGCTCCGTGACGATGGCGGAGCCGATGAAGCCGGTGGCTCCGGTGACAAAAATGCGCATATCACATCTCCTTGCACTCAATACGCGCGCCCGCCGAAATTGACGAGCTGTCGCGCATCTGCTAAAAACGGAGGAACCCTCCAGATAAATCAATATTACCGGAGGATCTCTCCGCTTTCAAGGGTGCGCACGTTCTGATGATTACGAAGTCTCCTCAAGTGACGCACAGAAAGCCGCGCGCCGATGCGCTGCGCAACCGTGAGCGCATCCTCACCATTGCGAAGCAGGAATTCACCCGCTCGGGTGCCAATGCAAGTCTGGAGGACATCGCCAAGAGGGCTCGTGTCGGCCCGGGCACCCTGTATCGCCACTTTCCAACCCGCGAAGAGCTGCTCGTGGCGGTTTATCGATCCGAAATGGAAAAGCTCGCCGCTGCGCAGCGCGAACTGGCCGAGCGCATGTCCCCTGTTGAAGCACTGCGGGCCTGGCTGCTGCTATTCGTCGACGCCGTCGAAACGAAGCAAATCGTCGCTCCCGTGCTGAATGCTCTGGTGGGCGACCCCAAGAAAGTGTTCGAAGCGTCCTATGGCGCCATTCACGAGGCGATTGGGGCACTCGTGAAGCGCGCAATCCAGAGCGGCGACATCCGCACGGACCTCGATCCGAGCGATCTCCTGCGGGCTCTCGTCGGCGTCGCCCATGTCGCTACCGGCCCCGACTGGCGGCAAAGCGCCCGCAGGCTCGTCGATATTCTGGTTGCCGGCGCGCGCCTGACGCAACAGCGGTAGCTCCATGAGCCCTGCGAGTTCCCTCACGGGCGCACTCTCCCGACGGAAAGGCATCTGTCAGTGAAAAGGCGATCTTGCCGAAATGTCGGCCGCCGACGGCCCTGTGGCGTTCGAACTGTTGCCTCCGGCTCATCCCGAGCTCTTTCACCTGCCGGGTACGCTGTCGCGCCTCCGGTGTCCAAGCGTTATCGTTCACCCGTACCGACGCCGAGGTGCCCTGTGTGCGCGAGAAGCAAATGGCTCACGATGCTAAGCCCCATTCTGGCCGCTTCCTTGCTTTACCTTGCGCCAGCGGGAGCCGCGGGGCCGAACACGCCAGGCGATGCGGCCGGCAGCTCCACCAGCGAGCCGCGGCGGCTCGCGTCCGACGCATGGCTCAACAGCCGCGCCGTACAGGCAAGGCTCTCGAGCGGCGCGGTCGCCGTTCACACTATCGTCAACGGTAAGCCCTCCCGCGACATCATCGAAGCCGCGATCCGCATCCATGCGAGCGCGCGTGAGATTTGGCCGCTCATTACCCAATGCAGATACGCTGCCTGGCTCATCCCGGGGCTGAAACGCTGCCGCACACTCCAGACAGCACCGAACGGCTCATGGGCAGACATCGAGCACATCATCCAGTACTCATTGTTCACACCCACGATGCACTCTGTATTTCGGGCCGAGTTTCATCCGCCCTACCGAATGGACTTTCACCGCATCGGCGGCAACCTCAAGCACGAGGTCGGCAGTTGGAATCTTCTTCCCTCGGCAATCGATACGACGACTGTCGTCTATCGCGTATCGCTGCAACCGGGCTTCTGGATACCGAAATTCGTGGTGCGACGGACGTTGCACAAGCAATTGCCCGCGGCGCTTCGCTCGCTACGCAAACATGCACAGGAATTGGCCGCAACAGAATCGTCACCACATGTATAGACCTCAGCTCATCCCGACCCCTCGCCCTCGAGTGAGGTTTTCGGGACGGCAGCGCGAGTCGCTCCGGCCCGCGGGTCTATGCTTTGACCGGGCGGGATTCGCACCCGCTGGATGAATAATCCAAATTTCAGAACGTGTCCGACCACGTCCCTCCTTTCTAAACGGTCGCTTTGGGGGGCGAAAAAACACCGGCTTTGCTCACACCGGCGCGGCGAGGTTAGCGCGCTCTTCTCTCAAACCACTTCCTTGCGGCGGGTCGGCGATGGTGACAACCGGGCCAACAGCAAGGGCGGCGTTTGCCTGCCTTGAGATCCTCTACAGCGCGCCTGATTCGGCTGCTGCGCGTCGCCTCTAGCTTTGCCGAGATCACCCAGCAAATCCATTCGTTCCTCGCCAGGGGTGTAAGGTCCTTCCAGGCCGCCCGCGTCGTAGCTTCCAGGTTGATGGCCTTGCGCAGGTCCGGCGGGGTTTTGTGGACGGGGCCAGCTTTGCTCTTGTTGTTCGATCTCATGCTTAGTCACGGCGCCGCTTGTGTTCTTCCGTGGTGAACCCTCGATAGAATCTCATGAGATGCCATTTGCAGGAAGCTCGGCAAGCCAGCGCTTCGTGACCAGGTTCACGCTACGTGTGAACGGTGGCCAGGAACCGCCTGATTCTGGGGTTGGGCCGCGGTTTTTGAGATGACCGCCTGAGTCTCGAGGGCGGTCGACACCGCCTCTCTCTTCATCCGATTTCCCGCCCTCTCTACTTCTTCCTCGTTCTTCTGCGCGTCGCCGAGAAGCGGCGACGGAGTCTGACCGGCCGTTCAGGCCGGGCAGAGATCTACCGCTGCGATTGGATGCCTGAGGGTGTCCGCACCTGCGCCCCGGGTGGTTTTGTCTGCTTCGGCTATGCTGAAGGCGAAAGACGCACATAGACGAAGGCCCGGGTAGTTTGATTGGCGTCGAACCCCGGGCCCTCGGTGCGCAGCGCCGTCGGAGGCAGCTTTGCCAGTCCTTTATGCCTCGCCGCCGCGGCGCTGTCCAGCGCCGTCGGGGAGGGGGTCTTGGGGCTGCTCAAGGAGCCGGCGACCTACCGGCTCTACCATTGCCGTCGCTGCGGGATGCAGGTGTGCATCTGCGCGCAATGCGATTGCGGGAATCTCTACTGCCCGGCAGAGTGCCCGCAACGGGCGCGCCGGGAGTCGGTACGCCGCGCCGGCGCTCGCTACCAACGCACCCCCCGTGGAGCGCGCCGACATGCTGAACGACAACGGCGCTACCGGGAGCGGCGAAAGCAAGAGGTGACGCATCACGGCTTTCCCCTCGTGACGAGCAGGTGCAGCGTATCGCGACATCTTCTCAGCACGAGCGAGTCGATCGATGTTGATGTCAAAGAGCCTCCCCGTCCTCCCGTGCGCCTCCTGCAGACATGCTGTGCGTTCTGCGGCAGGCCATTGCCGCCCTTTGCCCGGCTTCACCCATGGCGCTGGAGCGGATAAGTCCCATCCTGCCCGACACGGGAGGGTGCGGCGATGATCTCGCGCGAGCTCGAGGCCGAGATCCTGCGCCTGTACCACGCCGAGCACTGGCGGATCGGCACGCTCGCCCGTCAGCTCAACATCCACCACGACACCGTGCGCCGCGTGTTGACGCAGGCGGGCATCCCCGCCGCAGCACAGTCCACACACGGCTCGATGGCAGACCCCTTCGTGCCGTTCATCCAGGACACTCTCGCCAGGTATCCGACTCTGCGGGCCTCGCGTCTGTACGACATGGTGCGCGAGCGCGGCTATCCGGGTCGGCCCGATCACTTCCGCGCGATCGTCGCCCGGTACCGGCCGCGGCCGCCCGCCGAGGCGTATCTGCGGTTGCGCACCTTGGCGGGGGACCAAGGTCAGTGCGACTGGGCGCACTTCGGCCGGTTCGCCGTGGGTAAGGCGTTGCGGCCGCTGATGGCCTTCGTGATGGTGCTGTCGTACTCGCGGCACCTGTTCCTGCGCTTTTATCAGGGAGCGGCGATGAGCGCCTTCCTCGATGGCCATGTGCGCGCCTTCAGCGCCTTCGGGTCGGTTCCCCGTACCGTTCTGTATGACAACCTGCGCTCAGCGGTGCTCGAGCGGGTGCACCTCGAGCGTGCCCCGGATGCGATCCGCTTCCACCCAACCCTGCTTGAGCTCTCGGCCTGGTATCGGTTCGCACCGCGTCCGGTTGCCGTGGCGCGCGGGAACGAGAAGGGGCGCGTCGAGCGCGCCATCCGCTTCGTGCGCGAGCGCTTCTTCGCCGCGCGGCGCTTCGCCGATCTAGAGGATCTCAACGCCCAGGCGCTCGCCTGGTGCGCGGGCGAGGCGGCCGATCGCCCCTGCCCGGAGGATCGCAGCCGCACGGTGCGCGAGTGCTTCGAGGCCGAGCGAGCGCACCTGCTCGCCTTGCCCGATGAGCCGTTCCCGGCTGCCGAGCGGGTGATCGTGCGCGCCCACAAGACCCCCTACGTACGCTTCGATCTCAACGACTACTCCGTCCCCCCCACCCACGTGCGCCGCACCCTCGAGGTGCTCGCGACCGTCGAGACCGTACGTGTCCTTGACGGCAACGCGGTCATCGCCACGCACCCGAGGAGCTACGACCGCGGCGCGCAGATCGAGGAGCCCTCCCACATCAAGGCACTCGAGGCCCATAAGCGCGCCGCGCGCGTGAGTGTGCGCTCCCAAATTGAGGGCGTAGCCGGGCCGTTCTGATCACGATTGGTGAGGGAACGGAGCGCGATGCCCTCAGCCAGGTGGATCAAGCAGAGGCGGTTCGATCAGGCGGCCGGGGACGGGTCGAGCTCGTCGACCATCTGCTCGAAGGTGACCGTAAAGGTGGACTCGTACTGGTCCGGGTGGGCACGGACGAACTCGATGACCTTGCGGTAGCAGTCTGCGGCGGCCTTCTTCTCGCCGCGCGCCTCATAGACCATCCCGAGGCGGTCGTATCCGTCATGGACTTCCGGGTAATGCTCAAGAAGCGCCCGGGCGGCCTGCTCGGCCTCATCGAGCTTGCCTTCGTGTACCAGATCGATCACGGCGTTGGAGTCGCGGGTCAGCTCGTCGGTGACGTCGTCCATGAGATCGCCGCAGTGCTCGCAGTGGTGATGGCCGTGGTCATGATCGTGGGCGTGCCGTGCCGCTTCTGCGGCGCGAGCTTCAGCCGCCGCTTTGAGCGCGGCGCTCGCGGCTTCCTCATCCTTTGGCAGGCAGCAGCGCTTATATTTTTGCCCACTGCCGCACGGGCAGGGATCATTACGTCCGATCTTGGTCATGACTTGCGGGAGAGGGCGGCGATGTGTCAGAGGGTATTGAACGATGCGGCATTTTACCGGCTATTGCTGCGGGTGGATGAGGATATGGCCGCCGCCGAGCAGAGGCAGCGCTGCCGGGTGTGCGGTGCGGCGCTGCACGTCGGGCACTTTGCCCGCAAGCCTCGCGGTGTACCGGCAGGGGTAGGCGAGGATTATCGCAAGCGCTTCAGCTTTTGCTGTGCGAACCGGGAGTGTCGTAAGCGGCGCATGCCGCCCTCGGTGCGCTTTCTTGGCCCGAAGGTATACGCGTTTGCGGTCGTGGTACTGATCTCGGCGATGCGCTGCGGAGCGACACCGGCGCGCATGAGCTATCTGCATGAGCTCGTCGGGGTGAGCCGGCATACCGTGATGCGCTGGCGGCGCTGGTGGTGCGAGATGCTGCCCGAGATAGGCTTCTGGCGTGGCGTTGCCGGAGCGTTGATGCCGCCCGTCACCGTTGCGGATCTGCCGGCGTCGCTCTTGGAGCGCTTCGCGGGTGCCTCGGCCGAGCGGCTGCTGTTGCTCCTGCGCTGGCTCTCTCCGATCAGTACCGGGAGCCCCGCTGTGCACGCTGCATAACGGGACGACTGTCGCCCGCAGAGGATGCCCGTCGCGGGCGGCAGCGGTGCCGATTACGGTGCACCCATCCGAACCAGAGAGAGGATACCGGGGTGGGCAAGCCGAAAGATCCGTCCGTCCACGAGTGTTGGGCGAGGTTACGGTTCTCCGTGATCGGCCATTTGCTGGCCGCGCCCCCGAAGCGCGGGCAGCTGCAGCGCGAGCTCAAAGCCCTCGCCGCGCGCACCTGGCGCCATCCGGTGAGCGGCAAGCCGGTTCGCTTCGGACTCTCGAGCATCGAGCGCTGGTATGCGCGAGCGCGCCGCGAAGCCCGCGATCCGGTCGGCATCCTGCGTCGCAAGGTCCGCTCGGACGCCGGCGTTCAGGACTCGGTGAGCTTGGCGGTGCGCGAGGCGCTGCGCGCGCAGTACGCGGCTCACCCCAGCTGGTCGACCCAACTTCAATATGACAACTTGCGAGCTCAGAGCGAGCGCAACCGGGCGCTGCGGCCCATACCGTCGTACTCGAGCATCCGGCGCTTCTTTGAAGCCCAAGGCTGGCGCAAGCGCCGGCGGCTGACCACGCGCGACACCGCCGGCGCGCGGCGCGCCGAGGCGCGCCTGATGAGCTGCGAGGTACGCAGCTACGAGGCGGAGTATGTGGGCACCCTCTGGCACTGGGACTGTCATGTCGCCTCCCGCCCGGTGCTGACCGCACGCGGCCAGTGGGTCACCCCCGTGCTCTTCGGCGTGATCGATGACCGCTCGCGCGTGGCCTGTCATCTGCAGTGGTACCTGGTCGAAAACGCGCAGAATGTCGCGCACGGCCTGACTCAGGCGTTTTTGAAGCGAGGGCTGCCGCGATCGGCGCTCAGCGACAATGGCGCGGCCAATCTCGCCGCCGAGGTGGTCGAGGGGCTTGCGCGGCTCGGGATCCTCCACGAAACAACACTCGCTTACAGCCCGTATCAGAACGGCAAGTGCGAGGTGATATGGGGTCAGGTCGAAGGCCGCCTCATGGCGATGCTCGAGGGCGTTGCCGACCTGACACTCGATGCCTTGAACGAGGCCACCCAGGCCTGGGTCGAGTACGAGTACAACCGTTCCACTCACTCCGAGACCGGGGAGAGCCCGCTCGAGCGCTTCCTCGCCGGTGCTGATGTCCTGCGGCGCAGCCCCGACAGTGCAGCTCTGCGGCTCGCCTTCACCCGTACCGAGCAGCGTACGCAGCGCCTGAGCGATGGCACGATCGTCATCGACGCCCGGCGCTTCGAGGTCCCGAGCCGCTACCGCCATCTGCGTGATCTCACCGTGCGCTATGCCAACTGGGATCTGTCCCAGGTGCACCTCGTCGATGAGCGCTCGGGGCAGATCCTCTGCCGGCTCTACCCGCAGGACAAGCAGCGCAACGCCTCGGGGCTGCGAGCCCCGCTCGAGCCGCTCTCCCACGGGGGCGCCGCGGTAAAGGAGATCCCGGCCCCCGCCGCGGCGGGGGCCACCGGCGCCGCCCCGCTGCTCGAGCAGCTCCTGGCCCAACAGGCAGCCACGGGGCTGCCGCCGGCGTACCTACCCAAAGATGAACAACCCCCCGAGGAGAAAGACGATCCATGAACAAGAAACTGCTGTCACTCTATGGTCTGAAGTGGAACCCGTTCGCCGCAGAGGTCCCGACCGATGCGCTCTACGTCAGCCCCCGCGTGGACTCCTTCTGCTGGCGCGTCGAGCAGCTGATCGACGAGGGCGGGTTCGCGCTCGTGACCGGCTCGCCGGGGGTGGGCAAATCCGCGACGCTCCGTCTGCTCGCCGAGCGGCTCTCGAACCTGCGCGACGTGCAGGTCGGGATACTGTCCCGGCCGCAGGCGGGCCTGGCCGACTTCTACCGCGAGATGGGCGAGCTCTTCGGCGTGGAACTGCACCCACACAACCGCCACGCCGGCGCCAAGGTGCTGCGCAGCCGCTGGCAGGGGCACATCGATACCTCACTGTCTCGTCCCGTGTTGGTCGTCGATGAGGCTCAGGAGGTCATCGCCACGGTGCTCGCGGAGCTGCGCCTGCTGTCCTCGGCGCGCCTGGACTCGCATCTGCTCTTGACCGTGGTGCTCGCCGGTGACCAGCGGCTCCTCGAGCGCTTCAGGAGCGATGAGCTGCTGCCGCTGAACTCGCGGATGCGCGTGCGGCTCGCGCTCGATCGGGCCACCCCCGAGGAGCTGCGCGAGTGCCTGCAGCACGCCCTCACCAAGGCGGGGGCGCCGAAGCTCATGACCCCGGAGCTCATCGCCACGCTCTGTGATCATGCGCAAGGAAACCTGCGTGCCCTGATGAACCTGGCCGGTGAGCTCCTGGCGCTTGCCGCGCAGCGGGAAGCCCGCCAGATCGACGAGCAGCTGTTCTTCGAGACTGTGGCCGCCTCGACGCCGGCTCAACTGAAAGTCGTCGGCCGAAAACGGTGAGCACGCTGCCCGTCGAACCCGCCTGGAAGCTCTCGGGCCGCGCGCCTGAGAGCCGCTGGCTCGTCACCGGGCTCTGGAGCTGCGAGGCCGTCGGCATCGTCGGCGGCGAACCCAAATGCTGCAAGAGCTTCCTCGCACTCGATCTTGCCGTCGCGGTCGCCTCCGGGACGCCGGCCTTGCGGCGCTTCCCGGTCGCCTCCCCGGGGCGCGTGCTGCTCTATGCCGCCGAGGACGCCCTGCACATCGTGCGTGCCCGGCTCGAGGGAATCTGCGCCGCGGCCGACTGCCGTCTGCAGGACCTCGATATCCAGGTCATCACCGCTGCGTCCGTGCGCCTCGATTTACCTGCTGACCGCGATGCCCTCGAGCGTACCGTCGCGGACCTTAAGCCGAAACTCCTGATCCTCGATCCCTTCGTGCGGCTGCACCGGATCGATGAGAACTCCAGCGGCGAGGTCGCGCCGCTCCTGGCGTACCTGCGGGAGCTGCAGCGCCGCCACGCCCTCGCCGTGCTCCTCGTTCATCACGCCAAGAAAACCTCCGGTCACATACGCGCCGGCCAGGCCCTGCGTGGCTCCTCCGAGTTCCACGCCTGGGGCGACTCGAACCTGTATCTGCGCCGAGAGCTCTCCGGGCAACTCACCCTCACTGTCGAGCACCGCGCCGCCCCATCTCCGCCGAGCCTGCCACTCGATCTGCAACAACACGGCCCGGCGCTCGCGCTCGCCGTCGTCGCGCCCACCCCAACTGACCTCGCACCGCACAGCTCCCTCGATCAGCTCATCACCAGCGCGCTTAAGAGCGCCGATCGGCCGCTGCCGCTCGCAGAACTCCGCTCGCTCTGTCGCGTCCGCAATGCCACCCTGCACGAGCGGCTTGCAGAGCTCACCCGCGCCGGTCATCTCGTGCGCGACACCGACGGCTACCGCCTCGCGCGTATCAACACAACAGAAATGCAAGATCGCCAGTAGCGCGTTCCCGATCGGGACAAACGCTCCTCAGGGCCCTCAGCCTCGATCGCTACGGGCGGCAGCGAGCCGGGCCGGGAGCCGGCGTCGCTTCCTCACGGATCGGCGGCCCTCGCCAGATCCGCAGCACGTCAAGCGCTACAGCCTCAATCGGACTGTCGCGACCGGAGCCACACCTCCCACGCCGTTCCCGTTCCCCGTCTCTCTACAGCGTGTGGGAACGGGAACTGGGAATGCCCTCAAATAGCGTGCTCGACGCGCCATCAAAAAGCGCGATCATGCTCACGCGCCCATCGCGCGACTGACCGGCTGCACTACGCGACCCCGAGCGCCGTGCGGTTCTTCCAGCTCGCCGCTGTCCGCGGCGTGCATCTGGGCTCCCTCACCCGAGGCCTCATCGAGCTGCTCGATACCCACGGCGCCGCAGCCCTCGAAGCGGCCTTCGCCGCCGCGCTCGCCGAGGACGCCGTGCACCTGTCCGCCGTGCGGCACTTCATCGACCGACACCAGGCCCAACGCGCAGCATCCCCGCCCATCCCCGTAACGCTGCCCGACGATCCTCGCGTGCGCGATCTCACCGTCCGTCCACACGACCTCGCCGAGTACGAAAAACTCGCCCAGGAGAGCTCCGATGAACGTTCAGATGCGTCCCCCGACCCCGAGCCCGCCAAGCCCGACGACGACAAGAACGGCAACAGCAGCGGCGGCAACGACCCTGTCGCTTGAGGAACTGAAGCGCCGCCTGCGCCAGCTCGGCCTCTATGGCCTGCTGGCCCACGCCGAGGAGCTCCTCAACGAGCCCTGGCTCGCTCGCCTGCTCGAGATCGAGGAGAGCGAGCGGCTGCGGCGCAGCTTAAAGCGCCGCCTCGATGGGGCGCGCCTCGGCTCCTTCAAGCCCATGGCCGACTTCGACTACCAGTGGCCGAAGCAACTCGATCGCTCCCTCCTCGATGAACTCTTCACCTTGGAGTTCCTCGAGCAGGCCGCCAACATCATCGTGGTCGGCCCAAACGGGCTCGGCAAGAGCATGATCGCGAAGAACCTGCTGCACCAGGCGCTGCTGCGCGGCTACACGGCACGCTTCACCGCCGCCTCCGACATGCTGCACGACCTTGCCGCCCAAGACAGTTCCACGCAACTCGCCCGACGGCTGCGCCGCTACACCACTCCGGCCGTACTCTGTTGCGACGAAGTTGGATATTTGGCCTACGACACCCGCTATGCCGACCTGCTCTTCGAGGTCGTCACACGGCGCTATCAGCTGCGCCGTCCATTGATCTTGACCACCAACAGGACCTTCAGCGAATGGAACCAGATCTTCCCCAATGCCACCTGTGTCGTCGCCCTCATCGACCGGCTAGTCCATCGATCCGAGATCCTCTCGATCGATGGCGAGAGCTACAGGCTCAAGGAGGCCAAGGAGCGTGCCGCGAAGCGCGCCGCCGCGCGCTCGGCCGCAAAGAAATCCCGCACCGCGAGCCGATAGCCATGGAACCCAATGACCTGCCGATTGTATGCCTGCCGCTGGAGCTCTCCGGCGACGCGGCCGAGAAGCTCATCGACTTCCTCTACCAGCTCACCGAGGCACTCGAGCGCCACTACGGCGCACTGCTCATCAACCGTGCCCACCAGCTCGAGCCCTCCTGCCCGCCGCAGCCGGCAAGCACTCCGAGCGATGACCAGCCGTTCTAAGCCTTAGCGACACCCACCGCCGCCCTCTCCGCCGGCGATGCGATGTCGCTCGCGCCCAATCCGCCTCTTGACCCCAAATTTACGCGGATTTATGTCCCCGCTAACACGCTACGACCTGATTCCCCGTGAACAATGGGCACCTTCGACCACCTAATGCCGAGACCGAAGTGCTATCGCCATAAACGCAAGTAGCCCGGCAACACTGAGCCAGGCAAACCAATCCCCGAAGCGCGAGTAGATCGTTCTTACGCCGCGAATCGGAACATACGTAACCATCGCCGCACCGTGCGATCGGAAATAATCTACTGCTGCGAGCCGGTTGCCTTCGTAATCGTAGGCGGCCGACAGTCCGTGACTCGCCTGATGGATAACGCTGACGCCCTGCTCGAGGGCACGAAAGCTGGCCATCTCAGCGTGCCACGGGTCGATGCCTCGCCAGTCATTGCTGGGATTCAGCAAGATATCCGTACCTAGGTCGCTCACTTGAGCGATGGTTCGGGGGAAATCGGCATCGAAGCAGATGGCCGCAGACAACCGGCCGTACGGAGTATTGATCACCCGCAATCGCCCATCGGATCGTACTGTCAGGGCTGCTTCCGCGCCGGGCACCGGGTGCGCTTTTTCATACTGCCATGCAATTTGGCCAGTGGGTTCAATCATGATGAACCTGTTTTCAAGCGGTCTCGTCTGTCCGGGCGTCCACACTGCCACGCCCATCCCGAGATAGATGTGATCCTTGATTGCTAATTGCGAGCCCTCGCCGAGTAGGGTCGGCTCATCCCCTTTCAGTACCTGGGCGTTGCCCTCGCCCCAAAAGATGACTCTCGCGCCGCTCTTTGCGGCCTTGCCGGTACGCTCCAACAGGTCCTTGTCGAGAAGGTCCGCCCAGTTGTGAATCTCGCCTAAATCTTCCACTGTGGAGTTCCCGGCTACAAGACGCTGCCAAACGGGCCATTTGGGCCTGGACGGAAGGTCATTGGCCGATAACGAGGCCACGCGCACGGTCTGAGCCATAGGTGGAAATGCCGCAAGACGGATGCCACCCGCGAACAAGATCGCCGCGATCGCTATGCCGAAGAGACATGCAGCGCCTCGTGCACGACGGGATACCCATCCATCCTCCAGCAACCCGTTGCAGACCGTCGCGAACCATCCGATCAGAAACGTGATGCCCCATAATCCAGTGACCGAGACAATCTGCAGCAGGGGCAATTCGCCATACTGAGAGTAAGCGGTCGCGCCCCAGCTGCCATAAGGACCAAAAGAGTTAGCGTAGTCCAATACGGTCCAGCTCAGCGGAAAAACCAAGATCCTCGTTGGCCAGCCCGCTCGAGCGACCACAGCACGATCAACGGCAAACGGGACAAGGGCCACCGCGCCACCCAGGGCGACCGTGATCCAGAAGCCAATACCCGAGGAGAGCGTCATGCCGCGGAACTGGAACGCTCCGGCGGCGCTTTCCACGATGAAGAGCACGGGGACCCAGACGGCCCAGCGTTGTTCGCGCGCGAAGCGCAAAAGAAAAACGGGCGCCAACCAAGCGGCGACGGGAACGTTATCTACGCCGTAGGAACACGGCAAAAACACGCATCCGATTATGAGTCCGAACCAAGGAGCGCCACCGATCTCGGAGAGCAGCGAACGGCGCTCGCGCCTCCCATCATCCGACCCAATATCGTCAGACATATCCCGATTGGCCCCTCGCAAATATCCCAGGCGGCTCGGCGAATTCTCTCCGGCGCGGGCAGTCGCTCGTCCCGTCGCATCGGTAGCATTTCCCGTACGCGTACGCTTATTGTTAACGAGCGCGTGTATGTTGTCAAGCGTGCACGCAGGAGCAGTACAATTGCTGATGATGCAGAAGCACCCCAATCAAACGAAACGCGGGCCCCTGGGCCGCCCGCCGCTGACTGCGGAGCAGCAAGACCGGGTCCGTCACCGCATAGTCAAGATCGCGGCACGCCTGTTCCGCCACGAGGGACTGAAGGCCGTCAGCATGCGTCGCATTGCCCGGGAGGCGCAGGTTTCGACGATGAGTCTTTACGATTACTTTCGATCGAAGAATGAGATTATTCGCGCCATGTGGGAGCGCTTCTTTTCGCAATGCTTTGATGAAGTGGAACATGCTGCGCTCGAAGGCGCCCGGAAGGGAACACGGTCGCAACTCGAAGCGGCCTGCGCGGCGTACGTGAACTACTGGATTGGGCACCCGGACGAGTACCGGGCTGTGTTTCTGATTGAGGATACCGTCGAGGACGAGGAGCGATACTTCGTCGATACCTCATCCATTATGACGCGATACTTAATCTTCAGTGAGCTTCTCATGGCCCACCACGGTTATGCCAAAGAGGGAGCCGCGGAGCATCCCCTGCGCAACCGGGCGCAAGCCCTCGTGTGTGCGCTGAATGGTGTTTGTCACATGCTAATCACCGTCAGCGAATACCCTTGGCCGCCGGCGGAGCGCATTGTCGGTGAGATACTCCGCATGGCATAGCGGCGACGGCGTGCGCGCCTCAGCGCAGGCTCATATACTGTCAACCCGACCAGTCCACTGCAGCCCATGGCGGTCCTGAACTACCACGCGCCCGAGCACGCGACCTGCTTCAGGACGGGAAATTGCTCATCATTACCGTGTGACCCGCTGGCCTTGCCCGCAGTCTACTTAGTGGAAGGTACTCATGAATCTTCATCTCCATCTGATGCTCGGGCCCGTTGTGGCGTTGATCGCGGGCATCTTGATCCTCGTGGTGCCGCGACTGCTCAACTATATCGTCGCGATCTACCTCATCATAATCGGTCTCGTGGGACTGTTCGGCACCGGCGGCCTGCACACCTGACATAGTCCGCGGCATACGGCCGAGGCTGTATGTTGCAATCGGTCATCAGTAGTGGGGCGGCCGCTCGTCCTCCGGCGTGCGCACGGCGGTGTCCGATTGCACGGCGTCGATGCGGGCGGCCAGCCCGACGATCCGCGCCCGCAGAGTTTCGATTTCGCGCTGCTGCCGAAAGACGACGTCACTGAGTTCGACGTTTGCGCGCTCCAGGAAGGTGATCTTGGTCTCTATCTGCTCGAGCTTTTGGGCATTCACGGAAAGGCATCCTCCGTCGTGGGGGCTTGACATGTAACCGTGCAGTCTGTACCAGCAGATCATGGCGAAACCAATTCGCCGAGCGTTACCGGGCCACGCTCAAATCGTGGCTCGCCGTGGATTAAGAAGCGTATGCGTACCGAGCCAATAGTGCCTCCAAGCATCGTGGTCAGGGATACCGGGACCGTCCGGGGACTTGGTGTCTTCGCAGTACGCCCCTTCAGTGCAGGCGAGCTCGTCGAGCGCTGTCCGGTCATCCTCTTCGAGGCAAAGGACTTCATGGTCCTGCCCAAGGAATTCAAGCGGCGCACATTCGATTGGAGCGGCCTGATTGCCAAGCGAAGGGGTCAGCTTGCCCTCCCACTCGGCTACGGAAGCATGTACAACCACGCCAATCCCGCGAACCTAACCTATTCTGGACTGCGATCGACAAACTTGTTGATGTTCATTGCCGCTCAGACAATCGCAGCGGGTGCGGAGCTGACTATCAACTACGACGAACGAAGCGGATTTAGCGCCTCAGCCGAGAGTTCCTGGGCCAAACGCAACGACATCGCGTTGATTTAGGCCATGTGACCTTGCGCGACGAATCGAGATATCCGAGCCGTCCCGTGACTATACTTTGATACTGAAGCGCGAAGGTCGCAATTTTCAGGTCACACCAGCACCGCATGTGCTCGTTACCGCCTTGATCCTGACGGATTCCAGGATTAAGGTTGCTTTGGCGCTCACCACGAGATGAGCGATCGACGGGATACCGATCATGCGTTCTCAATCACGGCGCTTTTTCGCCAGTGTCCTGATCGCTGCCGTGGCCGGAGCCCTCCTCGGCTGCGCCGCCGTCAATGGCGGCGGCCATGCCACGAGCAGCGCCCCTACCGGCCGAAACGCCGCCCCACTGCCGGGCAAGCCGGCATGCTTCCGGGTCGCGGATTTCGGCGGTTCGTGGGCCGTGCTCAACGACCGCGAATTGATCGTGCCCGATCCGGTTCTTTCGCGGTGGTATCTGATCGAGCTGTCGGCGCCGGTGTTCGATCTGAAGTTCAAGCTCCGTTGCCACGTGATCTTCGAACCCTTCCCCCCCGACGTCGAGTTGATCTGCAGCAGCTCCAGTAGGTCCACGGACTACCTGCGAGTACCGCACTGGGGCCTTGGCAGGGTCCCGATACTGGCGGTGCGAGAGCTGACCGCTCCGGAGAGGCGACAGCTGCTGCTGCAGTATCATTCTAAGCCGCCTCCAGGGCCACCCGCAAAGCGTGACCAGGGCATGCACGCCGCTGACCACCAATCGCTTTAGCAGCCCAGATCGGCTCAGCCCGGCAGCACAGGCAGAAACTCGGCACTCACACCGCCGCCCACCAAGAGCTGGCACCGAACTCCAACAGCCGCCGTGTCGCCGTTCCGGTACCGGCTCCGATCTAGAACACCGCAGCGTCGTGCCGCAAGCCGCATACTGAGGAGAGAGTACTAAACACCCATTCTGGATATTCGGGCCGCGCGCTGCGATAGCCGGCAGGGTTCTCTCCCAAGGCGCGGCGGCCGAAGCGTCTCGAAAGCTTGTGCCGGGCCACCGTGTTGTTCTACTGCCGGCGTGAGCCCGCCGCGTCCTGCGCGCGAGCCTCGATCGCGGCCATCCACCGGCGCTTCGAGTCATGGTCGAGAAACGAGGCTTCGATCGAGTTCCGTGCCAGGGTCGCGAGCTGCGCACGCGTAAGTCCCAGCGCACGTTCCACGGCGAGATAGTTCTCCAGAAGGTAGCCACCGAAGTACGCCGGATCATCCGAGTTCACCGTCACACGAAGACCGGCTTCGAGCAGGCGCTTGAGGTTATGGTCCTCCATGCGATCGAACACCCCGAGTCTCACGTTCGACAGTGGGCAGACGGTGAGCGCGATCTGCTCCCGAGCCAGACGCCGAACGAGCTCGAAATCCTCCTCACAGCGAACCCCGTGATCGATGCGCCGCACGGCGAGCAGGTCGAGCGCCTCACGCACATACGTGGGCGGCCCTTCCTCTCCGGCATGAGCCACCGTGAGCAGGCCCTGCGCTCGTGCATGGTCGAACACCGCGGCGAATTTCGAGGGTGGATGGCCGAGCTCCGAGGAATCGAGACCGACCGCCGTGATCAGCTCGCGGTGCTCGAGCACCTCATCGAGCGTGCGCATCGCGTCCGCGGCACTCAAGTGCCGCAGAAAGCACGCGATGAGACGGTGCGTCACACCGAAGCGACGCTGCGCCTCGGTGAGCGCTCGATTCAGACCCTCGACGACGGTGCCGAAGGGGATCCCGCGCGCAGTGTGTGTCTGCGGATCGAAGAAAATCTCCGCATGAACGATGCCCTGCTCATGAGCGCGCTGCATATAACTCAGTGCCAGGTGGTAAAAGTCGTCCGCGTCCCGCAGAACATCCGCCACCGAATAGTAGAGGTCGAGAAAGGCCCGCAGGTCGCGGAAATCATACGCGGCGCGCAGTTCGGCTACGCTCGCATAGGCAAGCGCCACTCCATTTTTCATCGCGAGACGGAATGCCAGCTCCGGCTCCAGGGTTCCTTCGATGTGCAAGTGCAGTTCCGCCTTCGGCAGATCCCTGATATACGCTTCCACCGAACCCATTGGATTCGCTCTATTCATAATGGGCAGTTTGCCGTAGATTTTGCAGCCTCGTAGAATCTGCAGCAATGGGTCGCCTGACGATGCACGTTCTCGATGACAACGGGTAAGCCTTCAGTCGGCGTGCACGCCGGATGCCGCCCCAGCGTCGCTCGACCTCTTCAATGAGTCGCGCCGGCGCCTCGCCCCGAGGTGCGGAGCCCGCGCAGCCCAAGCGGGGTGATGCCGACCGCCCCCGGCCATTCAGACGCATGCTTACACGATTCTTCGACCTCGATGGCCATGGCACGACGGTGCGCACGGAGCTGTTCGCCGGGCTCACGACCTTCCTCACCATGGCGTACATCGTCGTGGTCAATCCGGTCATTCTCGGGGCCGCCGGCATGCCCGTCGCGGGTGTCGCGGTCGCCACCTGTGTTGCGTCCGGCTTCGCCAGCATCTTGATGGGACTACTCTCCAATTACCCGCTCGCCCTCGCGCCCGGGATGGGGCTGAATGCCTACTTCACCTACACCGTGGTGAAAACCATGGGGCTGCCGTGGCAGGTGGCGCTCGGCTGCGTGTTCCTCTCGGCCGTCGCGTTTTTGCTCCTCACTCTCTCCGGGGTGCGGCAGCTCATCATGAACGCCATACCGCGTTCCCTGTTCGCGGCCGTGGCCGGCGGTATTGGGCTATTCATCGCGTTCATCGGGCTTAAGGATGCAGGAATCATCGTCTCCGACCCCGGCACCACGGTGGGTCTGGGAAAGCTCACCGCCTCGACGCCCGCGCTTGCCATACTGGGCCTTCTGGTCATCGCCGTTCTGCAGGCGCGAGCCGTCAAGGGCGCCATACTTTTCGGTATCCTGAGCGTCGCGGCCGTGGCCTGGATCTTCGGATTTTCCCGTTTCACGCCATTTTCGTACCACCTGAGTGATCTCGCGGCGACCGCACTCCGGCTCGACATTCCGGCAGCCCTGAACCTCAGGGGTGGCATCGGACTCTCGCTCGTCGAGATCGTGTTCGTCTTTCTGTTCGTGGACCTGTTCGATAACGTCGGCACGCTGATGGCCGTCACCAAGCGAGCAGGGCTCGTGTCCGCTGACGGGAAAGTTCCACGCATGAACCGGATCCTGCTCGCCGACTCGATATCGATGCTCGTCGGAGCGCTCGCGGGCACGAGCCCGGTCACGAGCTACATCGAGAGTACCGCGGGCGTCGCGGCAGGTGGACGCACGGGCCTCACGAGCGTCACCGTCGGGTTGCTGTTCCTCGCCACCCTGTTCGTCGCGCCGCTCGTACAGGCCATACCGGCCGTGGCGACCGCACCGGCCCTGGTATTGGTGGGCGCAATGATGATGGGCGCCCTCGCGGAGGTGAACTGGCACGAGCCGGGCGAGGCCATCCCGGCCTTTCTCACCACCATCATGATTCCACTCAGCTACTCGATCGCGAACGGGCTCGCTTTCGGCATCGTAGGTCATGCCGTACTGAAGCTCGTACGCGGGCGGGCGCAGGCGCGAGATTGGCTCGTGTATGTACTCGCCGCGCTCTGCGTGGCTCGCTTTATTTATCTCACCTGACGGACGACTTCAGTGCGGGGGCATCCGGATCGGGATCGGCAGCTTCGAAGAAATTCGCCGCCACGGGTTTGTGCGCCAGTATCTCCTCACGCGTCAATCCCTGGATTTCGTGCGGAAAGACGAGCCACTGGGAAGTCTCGTGCACGTAGAAATCCGGCTTGAGCGCGGTCCGGCGGCGCTCGGGCTTGTAGTATACGGTTGCGATGCGGATCTTCTCCGGCAGGTTACGCCGGCAGCGGCGCGTGAGGTCCTCGATGACCGCCTCGAGGCTGTGGCCGGAATCAAAGACATCGTCGACGATCAGCAGCTCGTCCTGCGCCTCCAGACGCGAAACCAGGTAGTCCGTGGCATGCACCCGCACGGTCTTGTGCTGTACGTCGATGCCGCTGTACGAAGAGGTTCGGATCGCAATGTGGTCGGCGTGAATCGAGTGGTACTCGAGCACCTCCTGCACCGCGATACCGATCGGGGCACCGCCCCGCCACATCGCGACCAGGAACGTCGGGCGCATCCCGCTGGCGACCACCCGTCGTGCGAGCTCCAGTGAGTCCCGGAGCAGCTTGTCGGCCGAAATGAATATCTTGTCCATGGGCTCTATTCTTTCACAAACCAATGACCGCTAACATTCGACTGCTCGCTCTCGCCTTCGGCGCCCTCGCGGCTGCCGCCGCCGGCGCGGCCCCGCTGAGCGCCGCACGGCACGGTGATTTTGGCCATTACACCTTCGCACTCACCTGGCAGCCCGGCTTCTGCCGCACCGACGGCGGATGCCTGCCCGATCAGCCGCAGGATGTCCTGATCGGCCTGCACGGACTGTGGGCGTCACGGCCGCGATCGCTGATCGAGCGCCGGATCAGCGCTCCCCAATGGTGGCGCCACGGCTGTGACTACTATCACCACAGCGATCGCATGCCGCCCCTGTCGCCCGCGATGCTGACACGACTTCAGCACGTCATGCCGCATCTGAAGAATAGCCTCTTGCGGCACGAATACGATAAGCACGTGCAGTGCTTCGGATTCGACGCGGCGGGATTCTTCGCCACTGAGCTACGCCTGCGGCAGCGAGTCGTCGACAGCGCCTTCGGCCGGTACCTCAACGTGACGGTCCGCGGCCGCGAGGTGCAGCACGCAGACGTGATCCATGCGTTCATGCGCGCCTTCGCCACCAATCGGTCCGCGGCGCTGCAACTGCGCTGCGGACGCAATGATCGCGGACAGGTGGTGCTGACACAGCTTTGGATCACACTTCATACCGATGCGCTATCGCGTTTCCCACGTGACGGCGCGCTCATGAATGCGCCGATCGCGCAGGATAACTGCCCGGCGCGCTTCCGGGTCCCCAGCTGGCGTTGACGCGCACCCCGTCGCTCAGGCGACCTTTCTCAATTGAACGCTTGGCGCCGTAACGCGCAGCCCCAGGTAGTAAACGACCGTCACGAGGAGCGCGGAACAGACCTGCCAGGGAAGAAAATGGACTACCCAGGCAGGCAGCAGGCGCTCCGATTGACCGAGAATCACCCCGGCGACCAGCATCATGATCGCCCAGGGCGCCGGCCATGAAATCCATTCCGTAAGGCGTGTCGGCTCCCTGTAGAAGAGGGCAATGGGCTGCGCGTAATAGCGGCCATGAAACCAGTCGACGACCAGAATGAAACTGAAGGGAAACAGCAGCGAGCCGAGCAGCGAAAGAAATCCTTCTATGTAGCCCAGGATGCCGAGAATCGCGAGCACGGTGGAAAAAAGCCCGAGGATGATCACGAGCGACGGCTGCAGCATGCGGTGCGACTTCTCGCCCGCCGTGTTGACGGCAAGCAGCGTGGTGACGGCGGGATACAGGTTCATCGCATTGCAATGGGCGATTGCGAGAATCACGCCGATCGCGGAGACTTCCCCCCACACGGGTAGACTCTTGCCGAGGAGCGCGATGTTCCAATCCCCCGTCATCCGCAGCGCTATCAGACCGAGCCCGCCCATGAGCAGAACGGCGACCATGACACCGATGCTCGGCGCCAGCATGTACCGACTGCGCTCCAGAGGCTTCTCCGTGGGACTCGACGGCGGGCAGAAGCGCGTCACCGTCGGGAAGATATACGCCCACGCCAGCAGACTGAAGCTCAGAATGAGATCGATGTCCTTTCCCCAAGCCACCGCCCCTTTCGCGACCGGCAGGGCGAAGGGATACCGGGTGAAGAGGTAATACGCGAGAACGGCGTAGCACACCAGAAACACCAGCGCGGTGTATTGGTAGAACTTCTCCAGAACCTCCATGCCGAAGAACACCAGCGCAATCTGCACGACACCGAGGATGAGGTACCACATCACCCCGTAGCCGGGGAATATCGTCCCGAGGATCTGTCCGCCGACATCGGTATTCAGACCGAACCAGCCGGCGCCCACGATGGTGTAGAGCACCGCGAGCACTGCCGCCCCCGCGAAGCCGTAGGTCCGACGCGCCATGACCATCGAGATGATGGGCACCTGGCGCCCCATGTGGGCCAGAAGCATCGATGGCACCAAGCCGACGAGCAAGGCCAGCAGAGTGAGCCAAGCGAAGCTCGACAGGCTTGTGCCGTTCAACACCAGCCCGATGACCGGCGTCGTCGCCGAAGCCGATGCCAGGCCCCAAATCACGAACAGCGACCCCGGCCGCATGTTCCGTTCGCGATCGGGCACCGGTGCAATACCGAGAGTTTCGAAAGGTTGCGTGTCCGGACCCGCCGGTGCAGTCATAACTCGGTTTCCCCCGTGGAGGCTGCCGCGCGGCTCAGCCCTTGCCGAGTTGCGATGCGGCAAAGCTATCCGGCAGCAATTCAGAGACGGTCCAGCGATGCGGCTTACCGGCGGCCTCGCAGAAGATCGGAACGTCCGATGCCGCGAATTCCGCGATCACCTGCCGGCAGGCGCCGCAGGGTGAGAGCAGGTCGGCCCCGCTCGAGGTGACAGCGAGGGCGGTGATGCGGCGTGCGCCGCCGGCGATTGCGGAAAAAATCGCCACGCGCTCGGCGCACATGCTGAGGCCGTAGGAGATGTTCTCGACGTTGACACCCGTGAACACCCGGCCCCGATCGTCGATCACGGCGGCCGCAACCCGGAAGCGGGAATAAGGCGCGTAAGCCGCATCGAGGCACTCGCGGGCCCGAGCCATGAGAGCATCGGGATCTATCGCCATGCGCCTCTCACTCGGCATCCGTCAGCCGCCCGTAGAGCTCAGGCCTGCGGTCGCGAAAGAATTGCCAGCGATCGCGGATCTCCTTCACCAGGTCCATTTCCATGTCATGCACCAGCAGCTCGTCACTGTCACGGCTCGCAATCGTCTCGATCTGACCGCGCGGATTGACGAAGTAACTTTGGCCGTAGAACTCGCCGATGTTCCACGGCAGCTCGCGACCGACACGGTTGATGGCGCCGATCCAGCAGCCGTTGGCTGCTGCGGATGCCGGCTGCTCGAGCTTCCACAGGTATTCGGATAATCCGGCGACCGTCGCCGAGGGGTTGACGATATATTCGGCACCGTTCAGTGCCAGCGCGCGCCAGCCTTCCGGGAAGTGGCGGTCGTAACAGATGTAAACGCCGAGTTTGCAGTAGCGTGTCTTGAAAACCGGCCAGTTCGAGGCGCCGGGTTTGAAGAAGAACTTCTCCCAGAAGCCCGCCAGCTGCGGAATGTGGGTCTTGCGGTACTTGCCGAGATAGCTGCCGTCGGCATCGATGATGGCCGCCGTGTTGTAATAGACCCCGGCGACGGAGTCGGCCTCGTAGACCGGCGCCACGACCACCATCCGGTACTTGCGCGCGTAGGCCTGCATCTCCTCGGTCGTCGGCCCCGGAACCGGCTCGGCCGCAGCGTACCACTTGGTATCCTGGCTCGGACAGAAGTACGGCTGTGTAAACACCTCCTGGAAGCACAGCACCTGCACGCCGCGCGCCCCGGCTTGCTCGATGAGCGGCCGATGGGCCTTCAGCATGGCCTCGCGGATCGCCTGCGGAGACTCCCCGGTGGGTGCCTTCAGCGCCATCTGAATCAGACCGCCACGTAGCATCGCCATCGTCTGTCTCCTGAAATCAACGCGCCACGGCAGTCGGCCTTCGGAGCCGGCTCCTGCGACCGAGCGCTGCGAACATCGGCGGGAACGCCGGGCGTTTCAGATAGCGGCCGGCGCCGCGCTCGGCCCGCAGATCGCCGAGCGCATAAACCACCTTGCCTCGACTGACCGTATGGGTCGGCGTTCCGGTCACGGTTCTCCCTTCAAAGACGTTGAAGTCCACGGACGAGCGCTGTGACTTCCTCGAAAGGGTGCGGGTGGCCTCCGGGTCCCACAGCACGAGGTCGGCGTCGGACCCGACGGCAATGACGCCTTTTCGGGGGTAGAGGTTGAATATCCTCGCCGCGTTCGCCGAGGTCACCGCGACGAACTCGGTGGGTGTCAGCCGCCCGGCATTCACCCCCGCGTCCCACACCACCATCATGCGCTCCTCGATGCCGCCACAGCCATTTGGGATCCTGCGGAAATCCTCACGCCCCATCGCCTTTTGCGGCCCGCAGAACGTGCAATGGTCGGTCGCCGTCGTCTGCAGGCTCCCCGCCTGCAAACCGCACCAGAGCGCCTCCTGGTGCCGCTTCTCGCGAAACGGCGGACTCATCACGTGCGCCGCGGCCACGGCAAAGTCGGGGTGACGATAGACGCTTTCGTCGATGACGAGGTGGCCGGCCAGGACTTCGCCAAAAACCCGTTGGCCGCGCGCGCGTGCGCGGGCGATCGCTTCGGCGGACTCGGCGCAGGACACGTGCACCACGTAAAGCGGCACCTCGAGGACCCCGGCGATGGCAATCGCGCGCTGCGCGGCCTCGGCTTCCACGGCCGGGGGACGCGAGAGCGGATGGCCTTCGGGACCCGTGATGCCCTGCTCCATGATCTGCTTCTGCAGCTGAAACACCAACTCACCGTTCTCGGCGTGCACCGTGACCATTGCTCCGAGCTCAAGGGCGCGGCGGAAGCTGTTCACCAGCGTCTCGTCGTCCGCCATGATGGCGTTCTTGTACGCCATGAAATGCTTGAAGCTGTTCACTCCCTCCTGCTCGACCAGCGCGCCCATGTCGGCGCGCACCTGCTCGGACCACCAGGTGACTGCGACATGGAACCCGTAGTCCGCGGCCGATTTCTGCGCCCAGTCACGCCACTTGCGGTAGGCGGCCAGCAGCGGTTCCTTGGGCTCCGGAATGACGAAATCGATGATGCAGGTCGTGCCACCCGCGAGGCCGGCCGCCGTGCCGCTGTAGAAGTCATCCGCCGCCACCGTCCCCATGAAGGGCAGCTGCATGTGCGTGTGCGGGTCGATCCCTCCCGGCAGGACCAGTTGACCGCCGGCATCGAGCACCTGAACCCCCGTCGGCGCCTGAAGGTTCTCGCCGACGCCGACGATCAGGCCGTTCGAGCACAAAACGTCGGCGCGCTGGGCGCAGTCGGCGTTGACGACCGTGCCACCTCGAATCAGCAATCCATCCATCGTAGTCACCTCGTTGACCGTCAGTCCGTACGGCTCAGGGTTTCGCCCAGCGCTTCGACCAGTCGGTCGATTTCAGTCTCGGTGCTGATGAAGGGGGGAGCCAACTGAATGGTCGCGCCGCCGTAGCGCACGTAGAAGCCCTTCTTGAACATTGCCATCGCAACCTCGAACGGGCGACGTGCCGGTTCCCCGGGGATGGCCTCCAAGGTAATGCCGGCGGCCAGACCGTAGTTGCGGATATCGCTCACGTATCTGGCGCCGCGCAGGCCATGCACCGCGCGCTCCAGGCGCGGCGCCAGTTCCCGCACCCGCTCGAACACGTGCTCGCGCGCGAGCAGATCGAGCGTCGCCATGCCCGCGGCGCATGCCACCGGATGAGCCGAATAGGTGTAGCCGTGGGGAAGCTCCAAAAGGTACTCCTTACCGCCCGTCGCCATGAACGTGTCGTAAATGTCCTTCTTGACCACGACGCCGCTCAGCGGCTGCACGCCGTTGGTGCTCTGCTTGGCGAAGACGAGCAGATCAGGAGTTACACCGAACGCATGCGCGCCGGTCCAGGCGCCGCAGCGCCCGAAGCCGGTGATCACCTCGTCAAAGATCAACAGGATGTTGTGCTCGCTGCAGATCTCACGCAGGCGCTTGAGATACCCTTTCGGGGGAATGATTACCCCGGCGGAACCGGAAAACGGCTCGACGATCGCCGCGGCGATGGTCGAGGCATCGTGCAGCTTGATGAGGCCGAGGAGCGAGTCTGCGAGCTCAACGCCCTTCTCGGGCGGCTCGCCGCGGTAGAAGGATCGCGCGGGGGGCTGAATGTCGGCCAAGTGGGCACTTTCGATCCCCTGCCCATAAAGTCTCCGATTGGCCACCATGCCACCCACCGAGATACCGCCGAAATTCACACCGTGGTAGCCCTGCAAACGGCCGATGAGGCGCGTCTTGGCACCCTGTCCCCTGACCTGCCAGTAGGCGCGAGCGATCTTCAGCGAGGTGTCCACCGCATCCGACCCCGATCCGCCCGCGAACATGACATGGTCAAGCCCTGCGGGCATGCGCTCCACGATCCGGTTCGCAAGCTCGAAGGACAGCGGGTGTCCAAACTGAAACGCCGGCGCGTAGTCGAGCGTCGCGACCTGCCGGGAGACCGCATCGACGATCTCCCGCCGCGCATGCCCGAGGCCCGTGCACCACAGCCCGGACAGTCCGTCGAAGACCCTGCGACCTTCGAGATCCGTGTAGTACGCACCCGCGGCCTGGGCGAATAGACGCGGCGCGCTCTTGAACTGGCGGTTCGCCGTAAAGGGCATCCAGTGCGCCTCGAGCCAAGCCGCGTCCGTGGGCGATTTCGGTCTCATGCGAGGCCGCATCCGCGCAGGATGAGCGACACGACGTGTTGCGTGGCCCTCTCCTGCGCCGCCCGGTCGAGCCGACCATCGCCGAGCACGGCTCGAATCTGCACCTCGAAATCGGCATAGGTCTGAGTGGCTGCCCAGATCGTGAAGAACAGGTGCACGCTGTCGAGCGGCGCCATGCGCCCCTCGGCAATCCACTGGTCGATCACCGCGGCTTTGCGCCGCACCAGCGGGCGCAGCGTTCGCACGAGTGTCACGTGCAATTCCGGCGCGCCGTGCAGCAGCTCGTTGGCCCACACTCGCGAGGCATAGGGACGCGCGAAAGACTGGCGCATCTTCTCGCCGATGTAGCACTCCAGTGCCGCACGCGGATCGGCGCTCGCGACGATGCTGTCCATCGGCACGAGCCACTCGCGCAGCGTCCGCTCGAGCACCGCGCGGTAAAGCGCCCGCTTGCTGCCGAAATAATAGTGAAGGTTGGGTTTGGGCAGGCCTGCCGCCGCGGCGATCGCCGCCATCGTCGCGCCGCCAAAGCCCGCTCCCGCGAATACCCGCTCGGCCGCCTCGAGGATAGCGGCCTCCTGAGC
>JBAUOO010000119.1:0-7869 GCA_049579785.1 Steroidobacteraceae bacterium | reverse complement strand
ACCAAGGCCAAGGGCCCCCCGGCGAGCAGCCAGGCGGCGCCCGCTCAGACGCCGCCGGCGCAGCAGAGCCCCGCGAGTCCCGCGGACAAGCCCGGTAGCGGCGCCGCCGTGCCGCCAAGCGGAGGCAGCCCGTGAGCGCCGCGGAAGTCATCGACGAGCCCCAGCAGCTTCAGGTCGCCTTGCCGCAGCGACGTCTGTCGTTCGCTTTCGCGAAGCGCCACGGGGTGCTCATCAGGCAAGTGACCGACGGCGAGGCCGAATGCGTCTATCGCGAGCATGCCTCCCCGCTCGCCCTGGCGGAGGTGCGCCGGTTCATCGGGCTGCCGGTGAAGCTCGAGCGCGTGCCGGAGGCCGAGTTCGACCTGCTCCTGCGCCAGGTCTATGAGGCAGGCTCGGATGCCATGCAGGCGGTAGAGGGGTTGGATGACACCACCGACCTGGCCCATCTCGCGCAGGAGCTGCCGGAGCAGGCGGATCTTCTCGATAGCGATGACGATGCGCCGATCATCCGGCTGATCAACGCCGTGCTCACCCAGGCGGT
The DNA here is from genome assembly GCA_049579785.1 of Steroidobacteraceae bacterium. Taxonomy (GTDB): domain Bacteria; phylum Pseudomonadota; class Gammaproteobacteria; order Steroidobacterales; family Steroidobacteraceae; genus 13-2-20CM-66-19. The sequence continues at coordinate 7,328 of JBAUOO010000119.1, read as the reverse complement.
GAAGGAGAACGCCTCCGATATTCACGTGGAGCCGTTCGAGAACCGCCTGGTGGTGCGCTTTCGCGTCGACGGAATGCTGCGCGAGGTGCTGCAGTCGAAGCGTGCCGTCGCCCCGCTCGTCGTCTCCCGCATCAAGGTGATGTCGAAGCTCGATATCGCCGAGAAGCGCCTGCCGCAGGACGGACGGATCAGCCTGAAGATCGCCGGCCGGGCGGTGGACGTACGCGTCTCGACCATCCCTTCAGGCCATGGCGAGCGCGTGGTGCTGCGTATCCTCGACAAGCAGGCGGGGCGCCTGGACTTGAGCGCCCTCGGCATGGACCCGAAGACCGAGTCGCTCATCGACGAGCTCATCCACAAGCCCCACGGCATCATCCTCGTCACCGGGCCAACGGGCTCGGGCAAGACGACGACCCTCTATGCCGCCCTCGAGCGGCTGAACGACAATACCCAGAACATCATGACGGTCGAGGATCCGATCGAGTACTACATCGACGGTATCGGCCAGACGCAGGTCAATACCAAGGTGGAGATGACCTTCGCGCGGGGCCTGAGAGCCATCCTGCGCCAGGATCCCGACGTGGTCATGATCGGTGAGATCCGTGACCTCGAGACGGCGCAGATCGCCGTGCAGGCGAGCCTCACCGGACACCTGGTCCTCTCGACCCTGCATACCAACACTGCGGCCGGCGCGCTCACGCGGCTGCGGGACATGGGCATCGAGCCCTTCCTGCTTTCCTCGAGCCTGATCGGCGTGCTCGCCCAGCGCCTGGTCCGGGTGCTGAACCCCGAGACCAAGCAGCCCTTCCAGGCCGCCGAGTACGAGCGGCGACTCCTCAATCTCCGCCCCGAGGATCCCTCACCCGTGCTCTACCGCCCCGGGCGCGATGCCATGGGAGGCTACCGCGGCCGCTCCGGGATCTACGAGTTGATCGTGGTGGATGACGCCATGCGTACCATGATCCACGATGGTGCGAGCGAGCAGGAGCTCGAGCGCCACGCGCGCCTCACGACCCCCTCGATCCGCGACGACGGCCGCACCAGAATCCTGCGCGGTGAGACCACGATCGAAGAGGTACTGCGGGTCACCCGTGAGGATTGAGCACTGAGGCTGAAGACCTACTGACGCCGAGCCATGGGGGCCTTCGAATACACCGCGCTCGATAACGCCGGCAAGGAGCGCAAGGGCGTGCTGGAAGGCGATACGCCGCGGCACATCCGCCAGCTGCTGCGCGAGCGCCAGCTGCTGCCGGTGACGGTGAGCGAAGTGGCCCAGAAGGAGGCCAGCCGGCAGCGCTCGTTCAGCCTCACCCGCCGCGTCTCGCCCGCCGACCTGTCGCTCTTCACCCGCCAGCTCGCCACTCTGGTGCGGGCGGGTCTGCCGCTCGAGGAATCGCTCCTCGCCGTGTCGCAGCAGACGGAAAAGCCGCGCGTGCAAAGCATCATCCTCGGTGTGCGCTCGAAGGTGATGGAAGGACACACCCTCGCCGATGGGTTCGCGGAGTTTCCACGCGTATTCCCGGAGATCTATCGCGCCACGGTTTCCGCCGGTGAGCAGGCCGGACACCTCGACAATGTGCTCGTGCGTCTCGCCGAGTACACGGAGAGCCGTGAGGAGATCCGCCAGAAGGTCCTCGCGGCGATGCTCTACCCCATCGTGCTCACGGTGATGTGTTTCATCATCGTCTCGGCTCTGCTCGTGTTCGTGGTCCCGAAAGTCGTCTCGGTCTTCGAGGCGAGCAAGGCACAACTGCCCATCATGACCCGCATCCTCATCGCCACGAGCGGCTTCTTCCGGACTTATGGCATTTGGCTCGTCATTCTCATCGTCATCGCCGTGATTGCCTTGCAGCGCTGGCTCCGCAACCCCGAAGCACGACGACACTACCATCGCCTGCAGCTTCGCCTGCCGCTCATCGGCAAGCTCGCCCGCGGCTTCAATACCGCGCGCTTCACCCGCACGTTCAGCATTCTCTCGGCGAGCTCGGTGCCGGTGCTCGAGGCGATGCGCATCGCCGGAGAAGTCGTGACCAATCTCCCCATGCGCGATGCCGTCGTCGACGCGGCGGCACGGGTGCGCGAGGGCGCGCCCATCGGCCGCTCGCTTGCCGCGAGCAAGCTCTTCCCGCCCATGACCGTCCACCTCATCTCGAGCGGCGAGTCGAGCGGGGAGCTCGACTCCATGCTCGAGCAGGCCGCCGTGAGCCAGGAGCGCGAGCTCGATGGCATCCTCGCGGCCATGGTGGGCCTGCTCGGCCCGCTTCTCATCGTGGTGATGGGCCTGTTCGTCATGGGTATCGTCTTTGCCATGCTGCTGCCGATCTTCCAAATGAATGACCTGATTCACTGAATCGGGCATTGCAGATGTCACGGAATGTGATTTAACTTTCGCGCGATCCGCAGGACTTTGGTGTCCCGCATGAGCGAGAAATCCGAATCGGACGAGTTCGAAGGCGAGGAAGACGACGAGCCGGTCGTTGAGGAAGGCGACGTCGATCTCGACCAGGTCATCAAGGACCTGGATCTCGCCAAGCGCCGCGGCCAACGCGTCGGTGATCCCGCGTGGCGTCGCCTCGAGCGGCTGCTCGAGGAGAAGCGCACGGCCGAGCTCACCAGCGACTTCGAGGATTACGACGTCAGCGACGAGGGCGAGGAGCCGGGAAAGCCGCGCCGAAGGAAGAAAGGCTAAGCGCGACGTGACAGAGGTCACACCGCCGATGATTCGGCCCGCTTCCTCACCGGACGCCCCGCATCTGGCCAGGATGCACGTTCAGTCGTGGCAGGAGACCTATCCCGGTCTCGTGCCGGCCGCAATGCTGTCGTCCCTTTCCGTCGAGACCCGTACCGCGGCCTGGGCTCGCATATTGGGCGAGCCCGCGAGCGCGACGGTGGTTTTCGTTGCGGAGAACGCCGGCGGCATCGTGGGCTTTGGCTCGTGCGGCCGGCAGCGAACCGAGGCGTTGAAGACGAGCGGGTACGATGGCGAGATCAGCGCGATTTACGTGCTGCGGGAGTTTCAACGACGCGCGCTGGGTGCTCGGCTCCTCTGCGCGATGGCTTCCAGCATGCAGACCCGCGGTATGAAGGCGGCGAGCCTCTGGGTCTTGCGCGATAACGCGCCCGCACGGCGGTTCTACGAGCGCTACGGCGGTCAGGTCATTGCGCAAAGAGAAGATGTCCGGACGGAGGGCGTTCTCCTCGAGGTCGCCTATGGGTGGCCTGACCTCGTGGAATTCGTTCGCATCACCGGTGCCGGGAGCGCTCACACGAGCTCCTGAATCTGCGCGCTCGCGGCCCCATGAGCGATGGTTAGATATCCGATCGTGACAGGGAGCCTGAAGCGCCGCCGTCCCGCGCTTCCGGGATTGACGAACAGAACCCCGTTGCGCTCGATCACGCTCGGCCTGTGCGAGTGACCCGAAATGACAACCTGACTCCCGCCAGCACCCGACTCGACTGCGAGATCCTTCAGGTCGTGCAGGACCTCGATCCGCACCCCGCCAAGCGCGAGCGCAAGCCTCAAGGGCAGCTTGCCGGCCCAGGCGTCGCGGTCGTTGTTCCCGCGTACCGCGTGCACCGGCGCCACCGCCCGTAAGCCCTCCAGCACCTCCGGAGCACCGACGTCACCGGCATGGATGATCAGCTCCACGCCGCGGAGCGCCCGTGCCGCTTCGGGTCGAAGCTGTCCGTGCGTATCCGAGATCAAGCCGATTCTCATGGCGGTGACTCTATACTGACCGCATGCCCGAGAGAACCGAGCCAGCGTACCTGCTGTCGCTACCGGAGCGCGGGAGCCGCGCGGCGCTCGGACTCGGCGGACTCGGTCAGTGAAAATCGCGCGAGCGGGTGATCAGCTCGCCAAGCAGCGGCGAGCGATCGAGCAAACGGCGGGCGATGACATGCATGACGCCTTCCTGTCGCTGCAGCTCGCCATGGACTTCGAGCAGTCGCGATTCCAGCAAGGGGCGGCGGTACTCGTCCCCTATCCTCTCCCAGACGATGATGTTCACCTGACCGGTCTCGTCCTCCAACGTGAGAAAGGTCACTCCGCTTGCGGTGCCCGGACGCTGACGCATCAGCACGATGCCTGCCGTGCGTACCGGTTGGCCGTGCGCCATGCCCTCCAGATCGCGCGCGCTGAGCAGCTGCCTCGATTGCAGCGACTCGCGCAGCAGCGCGAGCGGATGACGGCCCAACGTCAGGCCGAGGGAAGCATAGTCGGCCACGATGCGTTCTCCTTCCGTGGGAGTCCTCAGGAGCGGGGTCGGCTCGTGAGTGGCTTCATGCGGCTCATCGAGCAGGATCTGCTCGAGAGGCAGCGGCCGCTCCGTACCGGCCACTTCCCAGAACGCCAGATGCCGGTTGCCGCTCAGTGAGGCGAATGCGCCGGCAGCCGCCAGCGCTTCGAGGTCGCCCCGGTCGAGCGCGGCGCGAGCCGCCAGGTCCTGAACGCCATCGAACGGTTGCCGGCAGCGAGCTTCGATGAGACGGTCCGCGCCGTTGCGCGACAGCGCTTTCACCAGACGCAATCCCAGCCGCAGCGCCGGCTCGCCATCCTCCTCCTTGCGCTCCAGCGTGCAGTCCCACCCGCTCACACAGACGTCGACCGGCCGCACCTCCACCCCATGCGCCCGCGTATCCCGCACGAGCTGCGCCGGTGCGTAGAAGCCCATCGACTGGCTGTTGAGCAGTGCCGCCGTGAACGCCGCGGGCTCGTGATATTTGAGCCACGCCGAGTCATACGCCAGCAATGCGAAGCTGGCGGCATGGGCTTCCGGAAATCCGTACTCACCAAACCCCAACATCTGTTTGTAGACTCGCTGCGCGAATTCCTCCTCGTAGCCGCGCGCTTTCATACCGCCGATGAGCCTGTCCTTGAAGTGCTCGATCCCCCCGCTTCGCTTCCACGCGCCCATGGCGCGGCGCAGCGCATCCGCCTCCCCGGGGGTGAAGCCCGCGGCGGCGATCGCGAGCTGCATCACCTGTTCCTGAAAGATCGGCACCCCGAGGGTGCGCTTCAACACCCCTTCGACCTCGCGGCTGGGATAGCTCACCGGCTCACCGGACTTCCGGCGCTTCAGGTACGGATGCACCATGTCGCCCTGGATGGGACCGGGGCGGACGATGGCGATCTCGATGACGAGGTCGTAGTAGCAGCGCGGCTTCAGGCGCGGCAGCATCGCCATCTGTGCGCGCGACTCGATCTGGAAGACCCCGATGGTGTCGGCGCGGCAGATCATCTCGTAGACTTCCGGCGCCTCCGCCGGCAGGCCTCCGAGCACCTGCCGGGTGCCGCGGAAGGCGTTCACCAGGTCGAATGACTTGCGTAGCGCGGTCAGCATGCCCAATGCCAGCAGGTCGACCTTGAGCAGACCGAGATCGTTGAGATCGTCCTTGTCCCACTGCACCACCGTGCGTCCCTCCATGGTCGCGTTCTCGATGGGCACGAGCTCCTCGAGTGCCCCTTCCGAGATCACGAACCCACCGACATGTTGGGACAAGTGCCGCGGAAACCCCGGAAAGGCAACGAGCTCCTGCGCCAGCGGCAGCAGCCGCGCGAGCACCGAGCCATCGGCATCGAGGCCCGCCTGGCGCAGCCGCTCGCGCATCACCTCGCCCCCGTCCCACCATTGCATGACCTTGGTCAGCCGAGCGCACTCCTCGGGATTCAAGCCGAAAACCTTGCCGAGGTCGCGCAGCGCGCTCCTCGGCCGGTACATGATCACGGTCGCGGCGATCGCCGCCCGGTCGCGGCCGTACTTCTCGTAAACGTACTGGATCACCTCCTCCCGCCGCTCGTGCTCGAAGTCGATATCGATGTCGGGCGGCTCGTTGCGCTCGCGTGAGATGAAGCGCTCGAAGAGCAGTGATGCCCCGCGCAGCGGATCGACGGACGTCACCCCCAGGCAGTAGCAGACGCGGGAGTTGGCGGCCGAGCCCCTGCCCTGGCACAGGATTCCCTTGCTGCGCGCGAAGGCCACGATGTCGTGCACCGTCAGAAAGTAAGGCTCGTAACGCAGATCCGCGATGAGAGTGAGCTCGTGCTCGATGGCGGCGCGCTCGCCTTCCGGCACGCCCTGCGGCCATCGCCAGCGCACCCCCGCCTCCGTCAGCTTGCGCAGCTGGCTCGTCGCAGTCTCACCGGCAGGCACGAGCTCATGCGGGTACTCGTACCGCAGCTCCTCCAGAGAGAAGGTGCATCGCCGCGCGATGGCCACCGTCTCCTCGAGCAGCTCGCGTGGATAGAGCTTCGCCAGCCGCTCGCGCTCGCGCAGATACCGCTCGCCATTCGGATAGAGCTTCCTGCCGGCCTCCCGGATGGGCACGTTGTGCCGGATCGCGGTGACCGCGTCCTGGAGCCTGCGGCGCGCGCGCACGTGCATGTGCACATCGCCGCTCGCCACCAGCGGAAGGTCGAAATCGCGGCCGGCTCGCTGCAGGATCTCCAAGTGCTCGCGATCCCTTCCGTCGCGGAGCAACTCGACGGCAATCCATAATCTGTCGGCAAAGCGCTGCTTGAGCCAGCACGCCTCTTCGGCGAGCGGACGATCAGGCAGCCAGAGAATGAGACAGTGCTCGAGTCGATTCTGATCCAGGTCCGCGCGTGTCAGTTCATATCCGCCCTTCTCCGCGGCACGCCGGCCGCGGGTGATGAGCCGGCAGAGCCGGCCATAGCCGCGCCGATCGGTGGCGAGCACCACGAGTTTCAGCCCGCAGGCGAGGCGCAGCTCCGAGCCGATGATGAGCCTGAGCTGCTGCCCTTTCGCCGCCACGTGGGCGCGCACCACACCGGCGACGGAACACTCGTCCGTAATGGCCAGCGCCTCATAACCGAACTGCACTGCCTGTTCCACGAGCTCGTGTGGATGCGAGGCTCCGCGCAGAAACGTGAAGTTGCTCAGGCAGTGAAGCTCGGCGTAGGGAGTCGTACTCACCTTCTCTGGCGGCAGGGCGCCCGGCCCGGCCTGTCCTGGCCGGGCGTTCGCCGCTGCGCGGCTCATCCAAACACTCCATGAAGGAACCACCGGTGCGGCGGCTCGCGCTCGCGAAACACCCACAGACGAGCACCCCGGTTATCCACCGCGGTGTAGTAATCGCGCGCGATCTCCGCCCCATCCCACCAGCCGGTCTCGATCCGCTGCGCCGCGCCGAGCAACCGCAAAGGCCCCCGGCGCCGCGGCAACCCGTCGCGCTCGTTGAGTTGCCGTGGTTTGGGCAACAGCCATAAAGGACGACGGGAGCGGATTGCAAAATGATCCTGTCCGGAACGCCGTAAATCCGTCCCTGGAGGCTCGCGGATCGCCGTCCTGGCGATCAGCGTCCGGCCA
>JBAUOO010000118.1:0-2432 GCA_049579785.1 Steroidobacteraceae bacterium | reverse complement strand
ACCCGCGCTTCCTGAGACTAAGGCCGCGCCGGGCGTTACCCGATGCAAGCCTGTCCCAGTCTACCGAGCACCTCGGAGACCGGTCGTAGTGCCGGTCGGTCGGGGACCCAAAGCCGCCCGGGAACGGCTTGCGAGACCGCGCGCGGGCACCGCACTCGCTCCACCTTCAAGCACGCCTCTAGAAAGCGCCCTTCGTGAGCGAGATTTGATGTGGTGTGTGTAGCGCTTTTCCGGCTCTTTGTCAAGGACGAAGGTCAATAGAGTTGTGACAGTCGCGTTCGGGTTTAGCGTGCAGCCACAGGCGCGCTGTCGCTGACGGGTAGGCTCCCCGATCAAGGTTAGAGATCGGGCGCCAAGCAGACATGAGGCGCGGATACGGTCACGTCGCGGAATGACCCCGAGGCGACCTCGTTACTAGACACACCCGGCCCACGACCATAAACTCAATACCAAATCACAGTCGATCAGGACGATCTTCATGGCCGAGGCGCGGGTCGAACGACGGCTGGCGGCCGTCCTCGCGGCCGATGTTGCGGGCTACAGCCGGCTGATGGGTGCCGACGAGGAAGGCACGCTTGCGGCGCTGAGGACCCACCGGCGTGAACTCCTTGATCCCAAGATTGCCGAGTTTCGGGGACGCATCGTCAAGACCGCCGGCGACGGACTTTTGATCGAGTTCGCCAGCGTCGTTGATGCCACCCGTTGCGCAATGGATGTTCAGTGCGGCATAGCGGAGCGCAATATCTCCGTACCGCCGGGCAAGCGTCTTGAGTTTCGCATCGGAATTAATATCGGCGACGTTATAGTCGAAGACAATGACATTTTTGGCGACGGCGTGAATGTTGCAGCCCGGCTTGAAGGGATCGCGGAGCCGGGCGGCATAGTTATTTCGGCTAGCGCCCACGATGCCGTGATCAATCGCATAAAGGCCGAGTTCCGCGACCTTGGCGCCCTCTCGCTGAAAAACATCCAGCGCCCGGTGCGGGCGTTTCAAGTCATCTTCGAGTCGAGTGATCGTGTAAACACCGACGCTATCCAGGGTGTCCGCCCGCAGGTTGGTGCACCGACCGAGGGGCGGTCGATTGCCGTTCGACCGTTCATCGTTCTTTCTGAAGATCGAGGGCTCGAATTTCTGGCGAATGGCTTGGCGGAAGATGTCATCGCGCTGCTCGCGCGGGTACCCGGTTTCTTCTTGATTTCAAGGGCATCGTCCTTTGCTTTTAAAAATCCTGAAACACCGACGTCCGTGATCGCAGGACAACTGGGGGTCCACTACGTATTGGAGGGAAGCGTAAGAGGCGCTGGTGACAAAGTCCGCGTTTCAACTCAACTCGCGGAAGCCGCGACCGGCCGCATTCTCTGGTCGGGCAAGTTCGAGGCGACCCGGGCCGAGACGCTCGAGCTGCAGGACGAGATAGCTCGCGGGATAATAATTGAACTGGAGCCTGCCCTCACCCAGGCAGAAATCGCCGTCATCCGGCGCCAACGTTCGGAGAATGTCGACGCCTGGGGTTGCTACCACCAGGCCGCGGGCGCGCTTGGTGGCAAAGGCTGGAATGAGCAGGCTGTTTCAGAGGCACGGAACCACCTGCGACGGGCGCTCGAACTCGACAGTAACTTCGCCCTTGCCCGTGCGCAGCTTGCTCTTTTGTCGGCGCTTGCGCAAAACACCGGCCTTATCGAACACTCGGCAGAGCATACGCAAGAGGCGCTCGCGGCAGCCGAAATGGCGATTGCTGCTGACGCCGGCAGTTCCGAAGTCTTGGGCTACGCCGGATGTGCGCTCTCCGACCTGGGACATGCGAAGCGGGGGGTGGAAGTCCTGCGGCAGGCTATCGAGATAGATCCAAGTAACGCGCAAGCTGAGGTGGCTCTGGGCGCGGCGCTGGCAATGCTGGGCGATCTTGACGCAGGAATTGCGCGTATGCGCCATGGGATCAAGCTCAGTCCCCGCGACAGAAGGCTAGGGTTTTGGGGCTGGGCGCTTGGGGGGTTTCTGTTGCGTGCCAACCGAACTGAGGAAGCTTTGGAAGAGGCTCTTATCGCCGCACGACGCGATCCGCGCCTTCACCTACCGCCGATCCTTGAAGCCGTGGCGCAGGCTACGCTGGGACGGACCGAACTCGCCCAGGCAGCACTCACATCTGCGCGGCGCCTCCGACCGGAACTTACGAAGCAAGAGATCCAACGCTCTCACGGACGTCACGCTGCTCGCATTCTGTCAGACATTTGGGACACCAATTAGACGGTAGTCATCAGCCTCCGACGGGTGCACGTTTCTTATCACCAGCCAAATGCATGCTTACTAAGGTCGCCTATTGTGAAGGGCTTCGGATGCCGGCCGCGATGCGAGCGGGGGGCGTGCGCTGGCGGGCGGCTTGGTCTCCTGGAACTTGCACGTGATGCGCTTCCACGCGCTCATAACCCCATTG
>JBAUOO010000117.1:0-12902 GCA_049579785.1 Steroidobacteraceae bacterium | reverse complement strand
GGGGGTAGAGGTCACCCAGACGAAACGTGGCGAGCGCTCCGCCCGGTGGCGGATCGTGGGCACGGCCGCCGGTGACGTCAAGATCATTTGGGAAGTCGAGGTATCGCGTCGCGGAGTTCCGCCCCCTGAATTCATCGAAACAAAGCCTTTCGAAACACCGGTCGCGTACCGCGTCCCACCGTTCAGTGTCCGCGTGTACGGCCCCGCGGCGATGGCCGGCGGCAAGGTCAACGCGTTGCTTAGCGAGAACCGCAGTGTCCCGCGTGATGTGTATGACCTCTCGGAGTTGATCCGGCACGGCGCCGATCCGACGGAGCTTTGGATTCGCCGCATTCCGCGACAGGTCCTCGAGCGGAAGCGGCCGGTCATCATGGCCAAGATCGAGATCATCGACTTTGCCATGGCCGCCGCGGAGCTACTGCCCTACATTGCCCCGGAGATGCGACAGGCGATTGACGAGCGCCGCTGGGACGAGATTCGCCTCGACGTTGCACATCATGTGGAACGGTGGATGGACTCAGCGATAGCACGCACCAAAAGCTCAGGCAACGATGACCATGTCCAGAACTCCGATATCGATCTTGCTGGACGCTGAGGCGCCACGCGTCCTGACGATTCCCATGCTTGCCGCGGTTCTCTCGGACCGTCGGAAGCTGCCGGCCCGCAACACCCTTTTTCGATGGGTCCGCGAACAGGTCGCGAGCGGCGTTCTGCGACCGATCTCACGCGGGCTCTATCTTAACCAATTGGCGGCACCGAGGCCGACTGCAGCCGAAGCGGCCGGATTCATCCGAACCGGAGCGATCGTCAGTCTTCAGACCGTGCTGGGTGAGGCCGGTATCACGAACAACTTTCCTGATGTCGTGACGAGTGTGGTTCCTCACGAGCGCGGCCATGTACCGTCCGTGCGGCCGGTAAAGGCGGCCGACGTCGAATTCCGCTTCCACTCCATGCCCGCGCGACTCCTCGACGACCGAGCCGGACGGCTGGAGGACCGTATGGATCTTGAGGTCAAGTATCCTCGGGCAACTCCGGAAAAGGCGCTGCTGGACTGGCTTTATCTTGGCGAGTCCGCTTATTCGAGAATCGCGGGCCCACCCCTCGATGTCGAGAGAGAGCGGCTCGGCGGCTCGCGCCTGCGCAGGCTAGCGCATTCTATGGAGCTCACCGAGCAACTCAGAGTCTGGCAGGCACGCAAGAAGAAATACGATCACGACCCGGACGTGAGGGGAAACACTTCGAACGACTCGTAGCGCGAGACGCCGATCCCCACCTCACCCCTGTCGCGACCGGTTGACGCCGGAACTCCCCGGAAGTCGGTGGCCCTCCCTGGACTGGTCGGGGTGGTGCGCTTTTACCCTGGAGCGCCTGCCGGCCTGCCTGCGAGGTCGCGCTATAATTTGTGCATGAGCACGCGCTACGAGGACGATGTGGTGGCCTGGGCCCAGGAGCAGGCGGCTCTCCTGCGCGCCGGGAAGGTGGAGAGGCTCGACCTCAAGCACATCGCAGAGGAGATCGAGGACGTGGGCAAGAGCGAGCAGCGCGAGCTGGCAAGCCGAATGGCCGTGCTTCTCTCGCACCTGCTCAAATGGCAGCACCAAGCGGCGCGTCGCAGCGTGAGCTGGCGCCGGACCATCGTTGAGCAGCGCAAGGCAATCGAGGTCGTGCTACGGAAGACCCTGAGTCTGCGCAACGCGCTGACCGATAAGGATTGGATCACCGGGACGTGGGCCGATGCCGTCACGAATGCCATCGAGGAAACCGGCCTTGCCGTGTTTCCTGAGGATTGCCCGTGGTCAATGGATGAAGCACTCCGCGCGGACTTCTTCCCGGAGGGCGCTGCACCCTAGCTTAAGCGAGTGATAGTGCGTCTCGATCCACCGCTGCTCTTTTCGATGCCACGGGGGCGACTCCAGCCGAGAAGCCTGGCCACTGAGCGAGGTGTACCGCGCCGCGGCGCTCAGGCCCGCCGGCCGCCAGCTCTGCGGCTGCCGATCTGCGCCTTGCTGCGCGCTTTTCCTACCCTGCCAGGCTTACGGGCTTTCCGGCGAGGCGCCTTCGCGGCCGCCGGCCGGGCAGCCGGCGCCTCGGCCAGCTCGATCCCAAACACGCCGCCGAGCTCCTCGCTCGTGAGCGTCTTGCGGCCGCTGCGCCGCGAGACCTCGACATTGGCCGCCTCGGCGATCAGCTCCTCGTGATCGACCTTGCGCAGCGTGAAAAGCAGCGCCGGCTGCTCATCGAGTCGCGCGCCCACCCCGTACATCACGGCCGCCACGTGCTTGCACATCGTCGCCCAGTCGGGACAGGAGCAGGTCATGTCGATTTCCGCCGGCTTCGGAAAAAGCCCCTGCTCGCGCCGGGTGATGATCCCCATCACGCCGTCCGACAACCGCCCCTCGAGCAGCTCGATGAGCGAGCCGATCTGGCCCGAGCACCGCGTCTTGATGCGCCTCCAGTGCGCCGCCGCCACGGGTTTGATCTTGATGTCGACGTCGTAGAGGCTCGTCCCGGAGACGACCGCCGCGATCCGCCCCGCGCTGATATCGAGATCGAGCACCGCTCCGTTTCGCAGGTAGCTGCGCCCGCGCGGCAGACGGTATTCATAGTCGCGGTAGGACTCGAGGTTCTCGCACCAGGCCTTACCCCAGAAGGTTCGCGCGATCGTGCGGCCCTCGACCACGACGGCGGAGGCTTTACGGCCCATCTTCGCCAGGCGCTTGGCCAGGCGTTGTCCCTCCCGCGCGGCGCGTTGGCGCTGCTCTGACGCGCTCGGCTTCCGGGCGTAACTCCACCAGCTCATCATCACCTCGGATCAGGGCGCGCGCCTGCGGGCGCCCTCGCTCGTGTACGCCGGAATCATCCGATCTTCAGCGCGGAAATCCCGTCGTTTAGGACGGGGCGGAAGCGCTGCCTCCGTGGGTGGTTTACAGGATCGTGGTACCTGGTATTATATACAGCATGCCTCTGGTGTACCGCTACCGCGTGAAGTCCCTGACGGGCCTGTTGAATCGACAGAGCCGAGCGGTGAACTTCGTGTGGAACTTCTGTAACGATACTCAGAAGCATGCCCTGAAGTGGGGAAAGAAGTGGCCAAGCGGCTTTGATCTAAATGTCCTCACCACCGGCAGCAGTCAGGAGCTGGGGCTGCATTCGGGCACCGTGAATGCCGTGTGTGAGCAGTACGCCAAATCCCGCCGCCAGCATCGGCGCCCGTACCTGCGATACCGCGGCAGGAAATCCCTGCCCTGGGTACCACTCAAGGGACGCGATCTCAAGCGCGAGGGCGATGCCTTCCGTTTTGCGGGACATACCTTTCGTGTGTTTCACTCGCGAGCCCTGCCGCAAGGCAAGATCAGGGATGGCACCAACTTCTCTTGTGATCGGCGCGGCAACTGGTACCTGAATATCGTGATCGACGCCCCGCAAGCTCCGGCGCGTACCGGTCACCGTGCGGTCGCGATCGACCTGGGACTGAAGAATCTGGTGACGCTCTCCACCGGAGAGCAGATCGAGAATCCACGCCACTGGGCCTCGCTCGAGTCCTCGTTGGCCAAGGCGCAGCGGGCGCGCAAGCGATGCCAAGCCCGCAACATCCACGCGCGCATCTGCAACGCGCGGCGCGAGTTTCTGCACCAGCTCTCGAGCCGCATCGTGCGGGAGTTCGATGACATCGCGGTCGGTAACGTCACGGCCGCCGGACTTGCCAGGACCAGCATGGCGAAGTCCGTCCTCGATGCCGGCTGGTCGAGCTTCCGTCAGATGCTCGCGTACAAGGCTGTTAAGCATGGCGCGCGGTATAGGGAAGTCGAGGAACGATTCTCCACCCAGGTCTGCTCGGCGTGCGGCGCGATGCCGCCGTCGCGGCCGAAAGGTATCGCAGACCTTGGAATAAGAAGCTGGACGTGCAGTGAGTGTGAAGTGACGCATGATCGTGATGTGAATGCTGCACTGAACCTTCTCGCTCGCTCCGGTTTCGGTTCGGGACATCGAACCCCTGCTGAGGGAATCTCCACCCTTTAAGGGTCCTTTAAGGGCGGAGAGGATGTCAAGCCGCGCACGCCTTGTGGATGTCGAGCGCCACGACGCCGAGCAGCTCCTCATCGCTCATTTCGGTGAGCAGCCGCTCCCCGCCCTCCTCCAGCAGATCGCGCGCGATCCCGGCCTTGGCTTCGATGAGCGCATCGATCTTCTCCTCGAGCGTGCCGCGACAGACGAACTTGTGCACGAGCACGTTGCGCCGCTGCCCGATCCGAAACGCCCGATCGGTCGCCTGATTCTCGACGGCGGGATTCCACCACCGATCGAAATGAATCACCTGCGAGGCGGCCGTGAGGTTAAGCCCGGTGCCGCCGGCCTTGAGCGAGAGCACGAAGAAGGGCGGCCCGTCCTCGCGCTGGAAGGAATCAACGAGCGACTGGCGCTTCGAGACGGGGGTGCTACCGTGCAGGATGAGCCCGGGACGGCCGAATACTTCGCCCAGATGCTGCGCGAGCGGCTCGGCCAGCTCACGGAATTGCGTGAAGACGAGCAGGCGCTCCTGGCGCTCCGCCAGCTCCTCGCAGAGACTCGCCAGCCGCTCGAACTTGCCGCTGCGCCCGGCCCCGTAGCCGCCCTGACCGGACCACTGGGCGGGGTGGTTGCAGATCTGCTTGAGCTGCATCAGATGGGCGAGCACCGTGCCGCGGCGCTGGATCCCCTCCGTGTGGCCGAGGGCGCGCTCGAGCGCCGCCACGCACTCCCCGTAGAGGGCCGCCTGCTCGCGCGTGAGCCCGCAGAACGAGCGCACCTCCGTTTTCTCCGGCAGGTCCGCGATGACCCGCTTGTCGGTTTTGAGGCGCCTGAGGATATACGGCTGCACCAGCCTGCGCAGCGGCGCGTAGGGCTGCCCCGGCTCCTGGGCGAGCCGCTTGGCGGCACCGGCGAAGGTGCGCGCATCCCCGAGCAGCCCGGGATTTAAGAAATCAAACAGCGACCAGAGATCCGACAGCCGATTCTCGATCGGCGTACCGGTGAGCGCGATGCGGCTGGCGGCGGTGAGTTGCTTCACCGCCCGCGACTGCTGCGCGCCCGCGTTCTTGATGGCCTGCGCCTCATCGAGCACCACCAGGCGCCACGCTCGCTCGCGCAGCGCCGCCGAGCGAGCCACCATGCCGTACGTGGTCAGGACCAGATCCGCCCCATGAAGCACGGCGTCGAGCGCCGCGGGCTCGCCCAAGTCCGCGGTGGTTTCGCAGGGGTGTGCCACGAACGCCCTGAGATCTGGCGCAAAACGCTCGATCTCGGCCTTCCAGTTGGCAAGGAGCGATGCCGGGGCCACGATGAGAGAGATCGCTGCGCGGTCCCGCGCCTGCGCGCGAAAGTGCAGCAACAGCGCGATCACCTGCAGCGTCTTGCCCAACCCCATGTCATCCGCGAGGCACGCGCCGAGTCCGAGCCCCGTGAGCAGGGCCAGCCACTTCGCGCCCGTCACCTGATAGGGCCGCAGGGTGGCTTTGAGCCCCGCCATCGACAAGTCGCGCTCGCCCTCCGGATTGCGCAGACGGGCGAGCAATCCCCGCAGTCCTTCGCCGGCCTCGATGCCGCTCCAGAGCCGCAGCGCCTGCGGTAACTCCTCGACCGTGCGGCCGCTGTCTCCCGCGCCGGCGAGAAGCCGCATGCCCTCGTAGAATGAGAGCCCTCCGGCGCGCGCGTCCCGCTCGATGCGCTTCCAGTGCGCGAGCGCCGCGGCCAGCATCTTTCCGTCCGCCTCGACCCATTGGCCTCGAAGCCGGATGAGGCCGCCCGCTGCCGCGAGCAGCTCGTTGCGCTCAGCGTCCGTCAGCGGCTCCCCGTCGAGCGTCAGACCCACGGAAAAGTCGAGCAGCGCCGCGGCGCCGAGTGAAGCCGCCGCTCCCGTGCCGACGCGCAGGCTGACCTGCGGCCGCTTCGGGCGCTCCGGCTTCCACCAGTTGGGAATCCGCACCACGAGGCCGCTCTCCTCGAGCGCGGGAATGTCACGCAGGAGCCGATGCGCCTCCACCGGCGTCCACGCGAGCGGCTGATAGACATCGCCACTCTCGATGAGCTCCTGCACCCACGGCAGCCGCTCGGAGGCATCGCGAATCGGAGTCAACAAGGCCACGAGGCGTTTGCGATGGGCGGCGCCGGCATATTCCTGCAAGGCGCGCGCGAGCGGCAGGTGTCGAGGCTCGCCGCGCTCCGAGACGCTACCGGCATACGTGGCGAGAAACGCAAACGGGTAGTCCTCGTCGCGTTTGTTCTCGGCGAGATGGAGCGTCACGCGGCCAACGACCCGCCAGAGCGGGTTCTTCTCGTGCAGGTAGGCCCGCAAGCCCTTGCCGCTCCGGCTGACCTCGCCGCGGACCGTGGTATCGAGGTCGCGCCATGCGGCGCGAAGCGCATCGGCATCGAGATATTCCAGGCCCCGCAGGAGCGGCGCCTCGAGCGCGCAAGCTGACAGCGCCTCATCGGCCGGAGGCTCGACCAGCTCCGCATCCAGCCGGCCGTCGGCCTCCCCGAGGTGACAGAGCTGCGTCAGGTAGCGCTGCGCGAAGCTGCGCGCGAAGGCAAGTCCCGGCGGCAGAGAGGTCTTGAGCTCTGCGGTCGCCAGGTGAAGAAGCCCCGCCCCCTGGCCATCGCCAAATGCGCGCTCGATTCTTCCCGCCGCAGCCGATGGCAGGGGCGAAGCGCCGTCCGCAGCGAGCGCCTCCACGCGCAAGCGGTGCTGCGAGGTGATGCAAAGCTCCAGGGTGTCGGGCACGAGCGGACCGGATCATTGATGCAAGGGAGTTGCAATTCTACCGAGTGCGACGAGGCACTCGTTGCGGCGTTGACCGCTCTCGAGGTTCGCCGAGCTCGTCGCGCATTCCTGGTGATAACCGTGGACGAGGGTGTCGCACGCTGGACCAGCCGCCGGGGCGAAGAGCGACCCGCAACTGTTTGCAGCCCGCCGGACTGAGTGCTATCATTGATAGCATCCACTGTGAAGCCCCGCTGCTCATGGCACAGCTTATCGTCCGTAATCTTCCCGAAGAGCTCGTGAGAGCCTTGAAAGCCCGCGCGGCCCGGCATCAGCGCAGCGCAGAACAGGAGCATCGCGAAATCCTCAAGGCCGCACTTGGCGCGCCTCGCCGACGGTCCTTAGCGGAGGTACTTGCCTCTATGCCGAACGTCGGCCGTGACGAGGATTTCACCCGCACTCAGATCGACCACCGATCCCAGGACTGACCTCGACCTACGGGAACTCCATGTACCTCATCGACACGGATGTGATCAGCGAAGTGCGCAGGGGCGCCATAGCGAACCTGGGAGTCCGGAAGTTTTTTGCCGAGGCCGCGCGCGAGAAAATTCCGCTTTACCTTTCGGTCATCACGCTCGGCGAGCTGAGGCAAGGCGTCGAGCGCATCAGATACCGCGGTGATGCCGCTCAGGCGACGGAACTCGAGCGTTGGCTCGAGGAGGTCAAAGCTGATTACAGCGGCAACATTTTACCGCTCGAGGATGATGCCGCCGATATGTGGGGACGCCTGCGCGTACCGCACCCGGAAAACCCGCTCGACCAGCAGATCGCTGCGATAGCCCTCATCTACGATCTCATCGTGGTGACTCGAAACAGCGATCACTTCGAGCCGACTGGTGTTCGTCTGCACAACCCCTTTACCGAATAGAGCGCGCTCATGCGTTACTTTCCGCCAACCACTGCGCGTAGCGCCGCACGCCCGTCGCGACATCGGCGAACTGCACGTCGCAGCCGGATGCGCGCAGTGAAGTCAGGTCCGCCTGGGTGTGGCACTGGTACTTGCCGATGAGCGCCTGCGGGAAGGGGATGTACTCGATGAGACCCTGGGAGGCTTGCTGTTCCAGAGTCAGCGGCGCTTCGCCACGCAGGGCACGCGAGGCGTTGATCGTCGCATGCGCGACGTCATTGAAGGGCTGCGCCCTGCCCGTACCGACATTGAAGATCCCGCTGCGCTCCGGGTGCTTGAGGCACCAGAGATTCACCGCGACCACATCCTCCACGAACACGAAATCGCGGACCTGCTGCCCGGGGCCGTAGCCGCCGTACTCGCCGAAGAGCTTCACCTTACCGGTCTCGCGAAGCTGACTGAAGTGATGAAAGGCCACCGAGGCCATTCGGCCCTTGTGCTGCTCGCGCGGCCCGTAGACGTTGAAGTAGCGCAAGCCCGCCACCTGGAACCGTGCCGTCGGCAGCATTCTCCTCACGATGTGGTCGAAGAGGAGCTTGGAATACCCGTAGACGTTGAGCGGCCGCTCGTGCTCCGGCACCTCGCGAAACACGGTGCTGTCACCATAAATGGCGGCAGAGGAGGCATAAAGGAGCCGCGTTCCTTGAGCCTGGCAGACATCGAGCAGGTCCTTGGAGCGGCGGTAGTTGTTCTCCAGCATGTAGCGGCCGTCGTGATCCATCGTGTCGGAGCAGGCGCCCTGGTGGAAGATCGCATCGATGCGCCCGAGCTCACCGAGCGCGAAGCGATCGTAGAACTCGTTGCGATCGAAGTAGTCGCTCAGCTTGGCACCGAGGAGGTTGCGGAATTTCGCGCCCTCGGTGAGGTCATCGACCGCGATCACCTCATCGATGCCGATCGCATTGAGTCCGTGCACGAGGTTGCTGCCCACCATCCCCGCGGCGCCGGTCACGACCACTCTCAAGCGAAGAGCTCCTCGTAGCTCACAGTCGCCGTGCCGAACTTGCCGACGACGATCCCGCCCGCGCGATTGGCGATCGGCATCGCCTCGCGCAGGCTCATGCCGCACGCCATCATCGCGGCCATCGTGGCAATTACCGTGTCGCCGGCGCCCGTCACGTCGAACACCTCGCGCGCCTGCGCCGGCACCTGAAGGTGTCCGGCCGCATCGAAGAGCGACATCCCCTCTTCGCTGCGCGTCAGCACCACGCCCTCGAGCCGATGGCTCTCGCGCAGCCGCTGCGCCCGCTCCTTGAGCTGCGCCTCGGTCTTCCAACTGCCGATCACCTGCGCGAGCTCCGCGCGGTTCGGCGTGATGACCGTGGCGCCCGCATAGCGGCTGTAATCATCGCCCTTCGGATCCACCAGCACGCACTTGCCCGCCGCCCGCGCCATCTCGATCATCCGCGGGATGTGCGTGAGTCCCCCCTTGCCGTAGTCGGAAAACAGCACCGCATCCTGCTGCGGCAACACCCGCGCGAAATCCGTGAGCATGTCGGCGAGCACTTCGTGGTCCGGTTGATTCTCGAAATCCACCCGCACGAGCTGCTGCGCCCGGCCGATGACCCGCAGCTTCACGCAGGTGAAAAGCTTCGGATCCCTGCCTAAGATCACCTCCACCGCCTGCCTCTTCAGTAGCTCCTCGAGCCGCTTCGCCGGCTCATCATCCCCCACCACCGTGATGAGCATGGCTCCCGGTCCCAACGCCTTGACGCTGAGCGCCACGTTGGCGGCCCCGCCCAACCGATGCTCCTCTCTCGTGACTCTCACCACCGGCACCGGCGCCTCCGGGGAGATTCTCTCGACCTCGCCAAAGAGATATCGGTCGAGCATCGCATCGCCGACGATGAGCACCCGCGCCCGCTGCAGCCTTGTCTTCAAGTCGCGCAATCCGGCCCCCTGGTGAAGCGAGCGAGAACGTCCCTGTGCTCGTCGAGCCCTGAAGGGACGAATTGTAGAGGGAATCCGCCGAGATGGGGGATCGGCCTGGTTCCAGTACAAGACTGAGGCGCTATCCAGATTGAGCCCGCCTCTGCTTGCGAAAAGTAGCCCTCCGGAGCCGACATTTGCATCGGAGCGGACGAAGATCCGACGTCGAGGTGCGGTGGCGCGCGAGCGCTTTGGAGAATGAGCCGATCTTTGTTTGCCAGAAATGACCCGTTGCTGGAGTTCTGGCTCCGCTGTCGAGCGAGTAAGGGCGGTGGGCGCTACGCAGCCAGCGCTTTGAGGACGTGCTCGGGGTCACGGGCAATGGCGGTGAGCAGCGCTTTCGCAGGGCCGGTCGGCTGACGAATTCCCTGCTCCCAATTGCGCAGTGTTCCGACATCAATACGCAGCAGAACCGCGAACTTCGGCTGGCTCAGTCCAATCCGCTTACGCAATTCCTTGATGCTCGTCGGTTGCACCTCGAAGATGCGCGAAGGCTTCCGCTTGCCCGAGGCGATCGCGTCCATTTCCTTTACGGACGCGTACAGTTCATCGAAAAAACTCGCTTTCTTAGCCATTCCACTTCTCCACCACTTTCTTGAGTGCCGCTTTCCCGGCGGCCGACAGGTCATCCTTGCGCGATTTCGGATACAACATGAGCAAGCGGATCTGCCAATCAGCGCAGAGCCAATAGTAGATCACTCGCACACCGCCACTCTTGCCGGTGCCAGGACGCTTCCAACGGAACTTGCGCAGTCCGCCCGTTCCCTGCATCACATCGCCCGCTTGCGGGTGGCGGACCAACGCGGCCTGCAGTTCGAGCACCTGACGCGTAAAGAGCGACGTCTCGATGAAACTCATCGACAGATGGTACACCATAGGTGTATGTCCGTCAATGGTGTACATCACTCGGGGTTTCGAAGGAGGCGATTACCGAGTCGAGCCCACGGCGGTCAAGGACATCCTCGATCTGGCCGAGGACGTCCCCTACAACGTACAGGCGCTCTCCAGCGTCGCTTGGGAGTTATTGGGGGACGAGGACGGAGAGGCTCTGACGCCCAAGCTGGTCAGGCGAGATCTGCGGCTGCTGGTGGAGCGCGACAGCCCATTCTACCTCACTGTCTGGAACGGCCTCACGACCGTCCAGCAGCGTGTACTGGCGGCTACCATTCACGAACGTGGGGTAGCGATGACCTCCGCCGCAGTGGCGCAGAGATATCGCATCACCCCCAGTACGATGAGCAAGACCCTCAAGCTACTGGAGGCGAAGCAGATCCTGGCCTCCCGGCATGCCGTTCTTGCCTGCGCTCATGGAAGTCCCAGCGCCTCTTCCACCATGGCGCAGAGAGTGTGTCCGATGAAGATGTGCGCCTCCTGAATCCGCGCCGTGGTCGTGCTCGGCACGACGAGGGCAACGTCGCAGAGAGCGCGCAGGGCACCGCCATCCCTGCCGAGGAGCCCGATCACGCGCATGCCGGCCGCGCGCGCCGCCTCGGCAGCCCGCAGCACGTTGCGGGAATTCCCGGAAGTCGAGATGGCGAGGAGACAATCGTCCTTGCGCCCGAGACCCATGACCTGGCGCGAGAACACCTCATCGAAGCCGTAGTCGTTCGCGATGCTGGTGAGCGCGGAGGTGTCCGTGGAGAGCGCGATGGCAGCGAGCGGACGTCGATCCTTTAAGAAGCGCCCGGTAAGCTCCGCCGCCAGGTGCTGGCTGTCGGCTGCCGAGCCCCCGTTGCCGCAGAGCAGGAGCTTGCCGCCCTGCGACAGGCTCGCCGCAACCACGCCGGCCGCCTGCTGGATCATCGGGGCGAGGGTGGAGAGGTCCCGAAAGACCTCCAGGTGCTCCTCGAGCCCCGAGAGAAGCAGTCCCGCGCCGCGGGTGGAGGGTGAATCGGGATCTGGAGCGCCCACACAGCCCCTATCAGCTCAGCTCAAAGGCCGGATTGTAGGGGTGCGCGCACCGCCCGTCATCCCGTCTCAGGAACTGCGGGAACACGCGGGTCCATTGCGAACGGCATCGGCGCGGCAAATCGCAGTTGCCCGAAATCGGGATGCACGGGATTGAGCAGGTAATTCCATTCGTGCTCGCTGATCGCGGAAGGCACCTTCAGCACCGCGCTCTTCGCCTCCGTCAGCCAGCGAGTGCCGATGAGCTGGGTCGTCGCAGAATAAGGCGAGAACTGCCGCCAGGCGGCAGGCAGATCCTCCGGCTCGACGGACCCGACCCGCACTCCGTCGGAAATGACCACCGTGGAGTACACGAGCGGGGGCATCTGCTGCCTATCGGTAATGTGCACCAGCACTTCCAGCTGCGCGAGCGAGAGTGACTGCGATGTATATACGATCCTACGGCCTCTGGAGTGCCAGCGACCGTCGACGTGGAGCCCACCCACGCCACTCCAGAGCTCGCGCTCGACCGCCGCTCTGACAATCCTGAAGGCCTCGATCACGCCCAGTGCCCATAACGGATCCGGTTGAGCTCGTCGCGGACCAGCTGCGCGCCTGGATCGCTCGTCATGAGATCGAGCGGTTGCAGCCCGTTGAGCGCGAGGCTCGGCGTTTTGAGCCAGGCGATGGCCTTGCGCCGATCGCCGAAGATCTCCTCGGCCTCGACGATCGTGGTCATGAGGCGCACGATGCGATCGGAGGCTGCCTCGTCCAGGCGTTTGGTGGGAGTGTGCTTATAGCGCTTGCGCGAGGTCTCGCTGATCGCGAGCAGCCGCGAGCTCTGAGGGGGTGAGAGTCCGAGGAGCTTCTCGAGTCTGTCGATCACTCGCGCGGGTAGTCCTCTGCGCACCAGCCGGTGCAGCTTGCCGAGCAAGCCGCCCTCGCCGTCGGCCGGAGGCAGGGGCCCGAGGATCTCGTCAATGACCTGAGCATGAGCCATATACGACCTCCAAGATAAGGCTGAGTATAGGACCAAATGAGCTTTTGTAAAGTCCAATTGGAACTCTATGATGCAGCCACTTGCGACAAGTCGCGGAGGGTCTCGACGGGCTGGTGACTCGGCGACCGCTTCCCGCCTGCCCGCGCACCAACCGGGAGCGCAGTCGAAGCGCCGAGCGCCCCTGCGGCCTCGTTGCCCTTCATCGCGCTCAGCACCGCCTGCTGCTGCTCGGGCGTAATCGAGGAGGGGAGCGTCTGCGCGTGGAGTTGGAGAGTGGCGGCGAGAACCAATACGAAAATGACGCACGCGCGCCCAACGCGATTCTGCAATTCGGAGGGCTCATGAGCCGCTGCGCCACTCTGTGAGCTTCGCGATGATCT
>JBAUOO010000116.1:0-1812 GCA_049579785.1 Steroidobacteraceae bacterium | reverse complement strand
GCGCCACGGCGAGCGGCGCCTGTCCGAGGAGCGCCCCGCCCGATGCCGCGGCGCGCTTCAGCTGATGCTCGATGATTCCGGTCATGCGATCGATCTCCGTCCCGATCGAGCGCGCCGCCGAGCCTGATGCGAGATCCGAGCACAGCGCCGAGCGCATCACCGCGAGCGGCGTCTTGAGACCATGCGCGAGATTGCCGAGTGTGTCGCGGTAGCGCGCCACGCGTTTTCGCTCCCCGACGAGCAACGCATTGAGATGACGCGCCACCCCGCTCAACTCCCGCGGATAGCCCGAGCCCAACATCTCGCTCCGCCCCTCCTCGACCTCGTGGATCTCCCGCTCGAGGCGCCGTAGCGGGGCGAGCACCCGGCGCAGCAACGCCGCGAGCGAGACCAGCAGCAGCAGCATGAGCCCCGTGAACCAGCCGAGCATGCGGCTGCGAAAGAGCCAGAGCTGTTGCTCGTAGGGCGTCAGGCTCACCGCCACACTGAAGGTGAGCGCATGTGCCTGCTTCGGATCGTCCTCGAAGGAGATGCCGCGGCTCTCGATCGCAACGCGCGTATGGCCGACCAGCCCGTAGGAGAATTCCCGCTCTCCTTGCGCGAGCGGCGTGCCGAAGTCGATGGGCACTTCGGCCGTCGAGGGTGAGCGCCACACGTGGTTGTTCGATCGGATCTGCGCGTAGAGTCCGGAGTCCGGCGTCGCAAGGCGGGTGTCGAGACCCTTGAGCGGTGCGTCATAGCCGCCCGCGGGGCTGGGCTCCGCGGCGGCGATGAGCGTGACGATCTGCGCATCGAGGAGCGCATGCAGTTGCCGCTCCGAGAGCGTCCGAAAGCCGGTGTCGAGCACCAGCATCATCACGCCGAAGAAGAGCGCGAGCGGTACGGCGACCGAGACGAGCAGCCGGCGGCTTAGGGAGTGCACGGTGTGCGCGGGCTATCCTGCCGGATCGCGCGCGAGCGCGAAGCGATAGCCGCGGCCGCGCAGCGTCTCGATGGGCTTTAAGCGATCCTCCGGATCGAGCTTGCGGCGCAGCCGCCCGATCAAGACCTCGATGACGTTGCTGTCGCGCTCGAAGTCCTGATCGTAGAGCCGCTCGGTGAGCTCGCCCTTGGAGATCACCTCGCCGGCGCGCAGCATCAGGTGCTCGAGAATGCGGTACTCGAAGGTGGTCAGGTCCACGGGTTGGCCGTCCACGCTCACCGTCTGGGCGCGGGTGTCGAGCGTGACCGCGCCGCACTTGAGCTCGGGGCTCGCCCAGCCGCCGGAGCGGCGCAGCAGCGCCTGCAGCCTCGCCAACACCTCCTCGAAATGAAAGGGCTTGGCGACGTAGTCATCGGCCCCCGCCTGCAGGCCCTCGACCTTGTCCTGCCAGTTGTCGCGGGCGGTCAGGATGAGGATGGGATAGGCCTTGCGCGCGGCGCGCACCCGACGGATGACCTCGAGGCCCGCGACCTTCGGCAGCCCGAGATCGATGATCGCGACGTCGAGGGGATACTCGAGGGCGGCGAAGAGCCCCTCCTCGCCATCCTGCGCGACATCCACAGTAAACCCCGTCTCCGCGAGACGTGTCTTCAACGTCTCGCGCAGCGCCGCTTCGTCTTCGACCACCAGTACTCGCATCAGAGAATCGTGCCGCTCGCCGCATCGACCTGGACGGAGAACACCCGTCCGGCACCATCGAGCATCCGCAGGACGTAGATGGTACGGTTTCCCTCGGTGCGAGTCTCGGCCCGTACGACCCGAGCCCGGTAGCGGCGCTCGGCGAGCCTCACGGCCTGGTCCATGGAAAGCGCCACGGCGGCACCGCGCGG
>JBAUOO010000115.1:0-31833 GCA_049579785.1 Steroidobacteraceae bacterium | reverse complement strand
CCCGCCGTGCGTCTCGGCCATCACCTTCGTCAGCGCCGCCGTCAGCGTCGTCTTCCCGTGGTCCACGTGCCCGATCGTCCCCACGTTCACATGCGGCTTGGTACGCTCGAATTTCTCTTTGGACATGACTGCTTGCTACCTTAGAAGTCTATTTCTTGATGATGCCGTCGGCGATATTCGGCGGCACCTCGGTGTACTTCGAGAATTCCATGGTGAACGTGGCGCGGCCCTGGCTCTGGGAGCGCACGGTCGTCGCATAACCAAACATCTCCGACAGGGGAACCTCGGCGGTGATGGCCTTGCCCGAGGGGGTCTCGTCCATCCCCAGGATCTGCCCGCGCCGGCGATTCAGGTCGCCGATGACATCGCCGGAGTATTCCTCCGGAGTGACCACCTCGACCTTCATGATCGGCTCGAGCAACACGGGTCTCGCGCGCCTGAAGCCTTCCTTGAAGCCTATCGAGCCGGCGATCTTGAACGCCATCTCGCTCGAGTCGACGTCGTGGTACGAGCCGTCGATCAGGGTGATCTTGATATCCACGACGGGGTAGCCGGCGATAACGCCCGTTTGACAGGCCTCGCGGATCCCCTTGTCGACCGCCGGAACGTATTCCCTCGGTATCGCACCGCCGACGACGTCGTTGATGAACTCGTAGCCCTTGCCGGTCTCGTTGGGCTCGAGCTTCAACCACACGTGGCCGTACTGGCCGCGGCCGCCCGACTGGCGTATGAACTTGCCTTCCTGCTCGACCGCGGCGCGAATCGTCTCGCGATAGGCGACCTGCGGCTTACCGACGTTCGCCTCCACCTTGAACTCGCGCTTCATGCGATCGACGATGATCTCGAGGTGCAGCTCGCCCATGCCCGCGATGATGGTCTGGCCCGACTCCTGGTCGGTGCTGACGCGGAAGGAGGGGTCCTCCCGCGCGAGGCGCTGCAGCGCGAGGCCCATCTTCTCCTGGTCGGCCTTAGTTCTAGGCTCCACCGCGACCGAGATCACCGGATCCGGGAACTCCATCTTCTCGAGCGTGATGACCTTCTCGAGATCGCACAGCGTATCGCCCGTGATGACATCCTTCAGACCCACGGCCGCCGCGATGTCGCCCGCGCGCACTTCCTTGATCTCGTTGCGGTCGTTGGCGTGCATCTGCAGCAGGCGTCCGATGCGCTCCTTCCTGGATTTGGTCGGCACGAACACCGTGTCGCCGGAATTGAGTACGCCCGAGTAGACGCGGAAGAAAGTCAGATTGCCGACGAACGGGTCGTTGAGGAGCTTGAAGGCGAGCGCGGAGAACGGCTGCTCATCACCCGCCTTGCGGGTGTCGGGCTCGCCACGGTCGTCGACCCCCTTGACGTCGGGCATCTCGGTGGGCGAGGGCATGAACTCGATGATGGCATCGAGCAGCGCCTGCACGCCCTTGTTCTTGAAGGCCGAGCCGCACAGGCAGAGCACGACCTCGTTGCGGATCGAGCGCTCGCGCAGCCCGGCGCGGATCTCCGCATCGTTCAGCTGCTCGCCCTCGAGGTATTTGTGCATCAGCGTGTCGTTGGCTTCCGCCGCCGCCTCGATCATCTTCGCGCGCTGTTCCTCCGCCTGGGCCCTCAGGCTCTCGGGGATATCGCGGTATTCGAAGCGCATGCCCTGAGTCTCCATGTCCCAGTAGATGGCCTTCATGCGAATGAGATCGACCACGCCCTCGAATTTGTCCTCGGCGCCGATCGGAATCTGGATCGACACCGGGTTGGCGCGCAGACGGGCGCGGATCATCTCGACGACGCGCAGAAAGTTGGCGCCGGCGCGATCCATCTTGTTGACGAAGGCGAGGCGCGGCACGCGGTACTTGTTCATCTGCCGCCACACCGTCTCCGACTGCGGCTGCACGCCGGCCACGGAATCGAACAGCGCCACCGCGGAATCGAGCACGCGCAGCGACCGCTCGACCTCGATGGTGAAGTCGACGTGTCCGGGGGTGTCGAGAATGTTGATCCGGTGCTCGGGGAAGCTCTGGTCCATTCCCTTCCAGAAGCAGGTGGTGGCCGCGGCGGTGATGGTGATGCCGCGCTCCTGCTCCTGCTCCATGTAGTCCATGACGGCCGCGCCGTCGTGAACCTCGCCGATCTTGTGCGAGACCCCGGTGTAGAAAAGGATGCGCTCGGTCGTCGTCGTCTTGCCCGCGTCGATGTGCGCGGAGATGCCGATGTTCCGATAACGCTCAATGGGCGTCGCGCGTGCCACAGTAACCTATCCTCTTGAAGGCCTTCCGGGCCGTGTGGGCCGCCGGTTGCTACCAGCGGTAGTGCGCGAAGGCCTTATTGGCCTCCGCCATACGATGGGTGTCCTCGCGCTTCCTGACGGCGGCGCCGCGATTCTCGGCGGCGTCCATCAATTCGTGAGCCAGGCGAAACGCCATCGACTTCTCACTGCGATCGCGAGCAGCCTCGATGACCCAGCGCATGGCCAATGTCTGGCGGCGAGTGGCCCGGACTTCAACCGGCACCTGGTACGTCGCGCCGCCCACCCGACGCGATTTGACCTCGACGACCGGCTTCACGTTGTCGAGGGCGGTCGACAGCACCTCGATCGCCTCCGCGCCCTTCTTGCCGGTCTTGTCGGCAATGCGATTGAGCGCGCCGTAGATGATGCGCTCGGCGGCTGATTTCTTGCCGTCCTTCATGACGACGTTCATGAACTTCGCCAGCATGTCGCTGTTGAATTTCGGGTCCGGGAGGATGGTGCGGACCGGCGCCTGGGCTCGACGGGACATCGCTAAAGCCTCTTACTTCTTGGGGCGCTTCGCGCCGTACTTGGAGCGACCCTGCTTGCGCTCGCCGACGCCGGCGCAATCGAGCGTGCCGCGCACCGTGTGGTAGCGAACGCCCGGCAGGTCCTTCACGCGTCCCCCGCGGATGAGCACCACCGAGTGCTCCTGGAGATTGTGGCCCTCGCCACCGATGTAGCTCGTGACCTCGTAGCCGTTGGTCAGGCGAACACGGCAGACCTTGCGCAGGGCGGAGTTGGGCTTCTTCGGCGTCGTGGTGTACACGCGCGTGCAGACGCCGCGCTTCTGGGGTGACGCCCCGAGCGCCGGCACCTTCGTCTTCTCTGCCTTCGTCCGGCGGGGTTGCCGGATGAGCTGACCCGTGGTCGCCATTCTGTCTCCAAGGTGAAAGAAAGACCGGGCCGCCTGCTGCTCGCTCGGCGGCCCGGTATCGGTCTTGCTGTTCCCAGCGCTGGCATGAAGCGGGCCGGCCCGGGAAAGGCCGGCGATTCTAGGTAGGGGGGCGGAGAGTGTCAACCGTATCCTCGACAGCCGAGATTGCGCCGCAGCAGCTTCCCTGCGACGATGCAGGCAGGCCGTGCAAGGCCGATGGCGGAAGGCCGCCTGTGCATCGAGTTCCCTGGTACCTGCTGCTCGGCGTATTTCTCGCCCTGCCCCCGCTTGCCCTCGCCGCGGCCACCGGCCGCTCGCTCGAGGTCCAGACGCTTGCTCCGGCAAGCGCCCCCCCTGCCGCGGCCGAGGTGACCCGCGGCACGCTTGACAGCAGCTTTGGGGCGCCCGCCTCCCTGCCTTCGCTCCCCCAGCTCGGCGGCACCCACTGGGTCAGGCTGCAGGCGCTCCGGAGCATCGCCTCGCCGGCGATGCCGGTCATCCTGGTGGGCTCGAGCGATGATTTGCACCTCGAGGTATATGTGCAGGGCAGCGGTCCACCCGAGCCGCTCGAGCAGGTGGCGGTGCTGCCAGAATTCGGCGGAACGCGGGAGTCCGTCTTTCGCGTGCCGGGTGAGGGTCTCGCGGCTGGCCAGGTGCTCTATGCCCGCCTCAAGGCGGATGCCGCGGGACGCGACCGGGTGTACTTCGGGGCCACGACGCTCGAGGCGGTGCTGGCACGCGCTGCGCGCCATGCGCTGCTGATTTCGCTCGCCTGCGGCGCCCTGGCGGCCCTCGCGCTCGCAGCCGCGGCGATGTGGCTCGTCCTCGGTGATGAGCTCTTCGTTCTCTATGCCGGCATGACGGTGCTGCTGGCGCTCTACCTTGCCTACTTCTCGGGCGAGGGCTTTCGCTGGCCGGGGCTCGCCGCCGGCAGCGGGCTCGCGCCCTACGCCTGGAACGTTCCGGTGGCGCTGGGTGGCGCAGTAGCGGTTCTCTTCGCCCGCGAGATTGCCGATCTTCGGCATACCTCCGCGCGGATTTATCGGACGTTCGGCTGGCTCGCCGGGGCGTTCGCGGTGCTCGCGGTGGCGAACGTCGGACGCCTGGTGGGTCTCGGCGAGGTCGTGGTCAGGATCGGCAACCTCATGTTCCTCGGCGCCGGTGTTTTCGTGCTGGCGGTCGCCTTTCTCTCCTGGCGGCGGGGCAATCGGGCGGCCGGCTGGTTTCTCTGTGCCTGGGTGCTGCTCGAGACGTTCTCGATCGTGACCCCGGCCCGCCTCCTTTTCAGCCGCGCCGCGGGCAATGAGGCACTCTTCTATTACGGCCTGCCGGGATCGATGGTGGCCTCGGCGATTCTCACCTCTCTCGGTGTTGCCGACCGCCTGCGCCAACAGCGCTACGCGCTCACGGAGGCCGAGCGACGGGCGAGAACCGATCCACTCACCGGAGTCCTCAACCGTCGCTCGTTGCTCGAGCAGCTCGAGGTGACCTGCCGTCACGCTCGCACCAACGGGCTTCCCGTGGCAGTGCTCTTCCTCGACCTCGACTTCTTCAAGTCAATCAACGATTCCTACGGACACGCCGCGGGCGATGCCTGCCTGGCGGCGGTCATCCGCCCGATCCAGGCGGAGCTTCGGCAATCGGACGTCATCGGCCGCTATGGGGGCGAGGAATTCGTAGTGGTGCTGAGCGGCGCCGATGCGGCCGCGGCGGAGCCGATCGCCGAGCGCATCCGACAGCGGGTGTCGGAGGCGCTCATCGAGGGTCACGGAGCTCCGATCCAGCTGACCTGCAGCATCGGAGTGGCGAGCAGCCAGCCGCTCGGTATCTGGGGAGAGGCACTCATCGCACAGGCCGACATCGCCGTGTATGCCGCCAAACGGCTCGGACGCAACCGGGTACAGGTCGCAACCGCGCTCGCGGCGTAGCCTTACCGCACAACATTGTTGTAGGCTTCGGCCAGCTCGCGCTGAAACACGCCGTACGTCACGGCGGTGGCGCTGCGATCGTGCTCTGCTTGTTTTTGCATCGACCGCGGAGAACATAGAAAAATGGGGTCTCGTCACTCACTCGCCTGGGCTGGCCTGCTGCTGATCGCTTCGGCCGCCTGTGCCGCGGCGCCAATCCGTCTGGCCTCGATCTCCCGCTATCACCACCTGCACCGCCGCCACCGGGTGCTCGCGCAGCCGCATCTGCGCTCGAGCGAAGCGCTGGTGCTGGATGCCACCGATCACCGGGTGCTCTATGCCAGACGCGCCGATGCGGCCGTCCCGATCGCCTCGATCACCAAGCTGATGACCACACTCGTGGTCGCCGAGGCGAGCCAGCCGCTCGATGAGCGGCTGCAAGTCACCTCCGCCGACCGTGCGATCGGCCGGGGCGCCTACTCGCGGCTGGCGATCGGCACCCGGCTTACGCGCGCGCAGCTTTTTCACCTGGCGCTCATGGCGTCGGAGAATCGCGCGGCCCATGCGCTGGCCCGCAACTATCCGGGCGGCCTCGCGGCCTGCGTACGCGCCATGAACGCCAAGGCCCGCGCGCTCGGGATGACTGACACGCATTTCGTCGAGCCGACCGGCCTCTCGAACCGCGATACCTCGACCCCCGATGACCTGGCGAAGCTCGTCATGGCGGCGGCCCAAAGCCCCGTCATCCGCCGCTACTCCACCAGCCGCGGCTACACCATCCGCTCCGGCCGGCACATGGTCGCTTACCATAACACCGATTACCTGGTGGCCCGCCGCTCCTGGCACATCGTCGTGCAAAAGACGGGCTTCACCGACGCCGCCGGCCATTGCCTGGTGATGCAGGCGCTCATCGACCATCGCACGGTCGTCATCGTGTTGCTCGACTCGTGGGGCAAGTACACGCGGACCGCGGATGCGCGCCGAGTCAGGCAGTGGACGGAGGCCCGACTGACCCGCCACACGGTGCGACAGGTGGCGAGCCGAGCCTGATTAGTTCGGAGGCGAACCCGTCTGATGGAGGCGAGCCTCGAGCGCTTCGTTCAGGCGCAGGAGCCGGTCATCGAGCGGGTGCTCGCGGAGCTGCGCGCGGGGCGCAAGGCGAGCCATTGGATGTGGTTCGTTTTTCCGCAGCTCGAGGGACTCGGCCACAGTGAGATGGCGCAGCGCTTCGCCATCGCCTCGCGTGCGGAGGCCGAAGCCTACCTCGCCCACCCGGTTCTGGGTCCGCGACTGCGCGAGTGCACGCGCCTCGTGAACGAGGTCGGGGGGCACGGCATCGAGGAGATCTTCGGTTACCCGGACTCCCTCAAATTCCGCTCGTCGATGACGCTTTTCGCTCAGGTCAGCCCCGAGGACCGCCTCTTCGCCGATGCGCTACGCAGGTACTTCGCCGGCGAGTACGATCCGCTGACCCTGGAGCGGCTCGGGGACCCTCGATGATCCTCTACGACTACCTCGATTCCGGCAACGGCTACAAGATCCGGCTCCTGCTGGCGCATCTCGATCGCCCCTACCGCTGGGTGGAGCTCGACATCCTGCAGGGCGCCACGCGCACCTCGAGCTTTCTCGTCAAAAACCCCAACGGCCGCATTCCAACTCTCGAGCTCGATGACGGCACCTGCCTCGCCGAATCGAATGCGATTCTCTGCTATCTCGCGGACGGCACGCCCTACGTCCCGGCAGCAAAGCTCGAGCGCGCGCAGGTCCTGCAGTGGATGTTCTTCGAGCAGTACAGTCACGAGCCGTACGTTGCCACACCCCGCTTCATCGTGAAGCACCTGCCGGAGGACTCACCGCGACGCGCCGAGCTGCCGAAGCGCCTGGAGCAGGGTCGCGTCGCGCTCGGGGTGATGGAGAAGCACCTCGCGGGGCGGCAATTCTTCGTGGGCGAGCGCTACTCGATCGCCGACATTGCGCTCTACGCCTATACGCACGTCGCGCACGAAGCGCGACTCGATCTCGCGCCTTACCCCGGCGTCAGGGCCTGGATCGCCCGCGTGGCGAGCCAGCCGCGCCACGTGCCGCTCACCGCCAGACCCGGCTGAGAGCGCCGCTGTCCCGGATCGGGCAACGGGCGGCGGAATGGCGCTCCCGCCTGGCCTGGTGGTCCAGCCATCTTGATGGTCGGCTGCCCCCTGGAGCACTCTGCCCCGCGTATAAGTAGAGGTGGAAGCGCAACCCGTGAGCCTGCCCGCGAGCGCCGGAGGCCTATCCGAACCCCCCGCACCCGCGGGCGGGACGGGCGGCCGGACGGCATCGCTCGAGACAGCGCTGGCCCGTGCCCAACGGGGCGAGCTCGCCGCGTTTCGCGAGCTGATCCGTACCTATCAGGACACCGTCTACACGCTGGCGCTCCGGATGCTCAAAGTGCGCGAGGACGCCGAGGATCTGGCCCAGGACGTCTTCGTATCGGTGCACCGCCACCTGGGTGAGATCGTCTCCGAAGCGCATCTTCTTTTTTGGCTTCGCCGGACCACCTGCCATCGGGCCATTGATCGGCTTCGGCGGCGATGGCCTTACCCTTCGGTGCCGCTCGATGCCGTGACGGAACCAGCCGCGGCGGAAACGAACAGCGATCCGCTGCTCGAGCGCTCCCTGCGCGATCTCATCGCGCGGCTGCCGCCCACGCCCCGGGCGGTGGTATTACTGAGATACCAGGAGGACCTCGATCCCCCGGATATCGCCCAAACACTCGGCATGCCGCTCAATACGGTGAAGAGTCATCTGAAGCGATCGCTCGCGCTGTTACGTCGCCGCGGCGAGGAGCTGCGGCTGCCGATCTGCGCAGGAGAGCCCTCATGAGCGAGGATTTCGAACAGGCGTTGCGCCGCGCGCTGCGGCGGGAGGACCCCGGCGAGGATTTCGCTGGCCGCGTCATCGCACGGCTCGATTCGAGCGCGACGGAGCCTGCTCGTGTGGCTAGGCTCCACACCGCAGGCTCCCGGATAGTGCGCTCGCGCTGGCTGCCCGCCGCCTTGGCCGCCTGTCTCATCGCGGCCGTGGGACTCTTTCAGATCCGACAGCATTCGCTCGATGCCAAGCGCGCGAATCAGGCGCGAGCGCAACTCCTGCAGGCGCTCAGCATCGCCAGCCACAACGTCAACGTCGTCCGAGCCGCCATTGCTCGCGAGGAGAACTCGAACTCCTGATGCCCTGCCGGTGGATGCCGACCAACCGAATTTGCTCTTTGGAGACCCGCCATGAGATTCCGATCCAACTTTCCGGCATGCGCGCTGCTCGCGCTCTTCGCGCTCCCCGCTCTCGCCGCCGCGCAGGAGCCCGGTCGCCTGCAGCTACCGGATTTCACCGCCCTCGCGAGGAAGGCGGCGAAATCCGTCGACATCTCGCTCGACCCGTCGCTCCTTGGCCTCGCGAGCGGCGTCATCGACAACGACAACGCCGGCAACGGCCCCGCGGTCCATGACCTCATCAAGGGCATCAGGGGCATTTACGTGCGCAGCTACACCTTCGATCGGCCCGGGGAATATTCCAAAGCCGACGTCAAAGAGGTCCAGGCGCAGCTTCTCGCTCCGGGCTGGGTGCCGATCGTGTCGACCCACGACCTCAAGCAGGGAAGCAATGTCGACATCTACCTGCTGCGCAGCGGCAATCACACCGAGGGTCTCGCGATCCTCGCGGCGGAGCCTCGTGAGTTGACGATCGTCAACATCGTCGGCTCGATCGACCTCGCCAAGCTGGCACAGCTGCAGGGCCAGTTCGGCGTGCCGAAGATGGGTATCAAGCCGGACGGCGCGGTGAAAAGCGGCGCGGCGCACCCCTGAAGCGCGGGTTCGCGGGCCGACGGATGGCGCGGCATGCGGCAATAGGGGGATCCGCCTCGGAGAAGCACGTGACTTCCGGGCGGCATACGCGGTATACAAGCCGCCACCGAAGCCGCGCTACACTGCCACACCGGAGAGCCCCGATGCCTGAGCTGCCGCCCACGACGGTGTTGGCACAGCTGCGCCGAATGGCGCTGCTGGCCCTCGGCGCGCTGTCACTGCATGCTCTGCCCGCGTGCGCGCGGGCGCAAACCGTGCCGGCGGGTCTTCGCGCCTGCACCGCTCAAACCGATCCCGCCCGGCGACTTGCTTGTTACGACCGGGAAATGGCGCTTCTCATGACACCGCGGGCGCACCCGGGGGCCGCACCTGCGGCCGCGGCACCGGATCTGCACGCAAGCCCCGCGCCGCCACCGCAGGCAGGGGTTCCAACCTCAGCCACGCCCGCCGTGGCCAACCACGAGACATCCGCGCCTCCCCCTGCCCCTGCGCATCACTGGACGGCGCCGTGGAAAGTCTTCGCCGGCGGCGCCTCCTCGGCCGTGACGGCGCATGTGGTCAGCTTGGACCGCTCGCCGGATTCGTTGGTCCTGCACCTCGACAACGGACAGGCCTGGCAGCAGATCGGGCGCGCTTCCGGTGATCTCAGCCTGCGCGCGGGTGACGAGGTGACCATCGAGAAGCACCTCGGCTCCTACTGGCTGTCGTCTCGCTATGTCTCGAGCATGCGGGTGCGGCTGAAGCCCTAGTCGGGCAGGCTCGGTCCGTCGCCGGCGCCGGTGCGCTCGATGACGGCGGCGATTTCCCGCAGATCATCGCGAGTGAGCTCCAGGGTGGCGGCATCGACCCAGCCGTCGACTTGCGAGGCGCTGCGCGCCCCGACGATCGCTGCGCTCACGCCGCGCCACGCGAGTGTCCAGGCGACCGCCACGGCCGAGACCGTCGTCTCATGCCGCGCCGCGATGGGCTTGAGCGCCTGCGCGAGCGCAAGATTGCGTGATAGTGCGTCGCCGCTGAATTCGGGGTGCCGGGCGCGCCAATCCTCCTGGGGCAGGGATCGCGCACGCTCAGCGGTGAAGGCGCCCGTCAGGAGCCCCGCCTGCATCGGGCTGTAGACGATCACGCCCGTTTCATGTTGGCGGCACCAGCCGATCTCCGCGGCCGAGCGTCGCCGGATCGCGGAAAAAGGCGGCTGCAGGGTTTCCACGTGCCCGATGCGCTCGGCCCGCTCGAGCTGCTCCACCGAATGATTGGATAGCCCCACCGCACGCACCTTGCCCGCCTTCTTGAGGTCGAGCAGCGCCTGCCAGTACTCCTCGAGCGGCGTGCCGTCCTGGGCCGGCCGGTGCATCTGGTAGAGATCGATCCGCTCGAGGTTGAGCCGGCGCAGAGACTCATCGAGCTCCCGCCGCAGGCTGGCGGGAGCGCCAACCCAACGCGGGAGCGCGCTGCGGTCGCTCTCCTCCCAGACGATTCCGCATTTCGTGAAGACGTACGGGCGCTCGCCCTTGGGCATGCCAGTCAATGCCTGGCGCACGACTTCCTCGGAATGACCCCGCCCGTAGATCGGTGCCGTGTCGATCCAGTTGATCCCGCGCTCGATGGCGCGGCGGATCGCGGCAATCGAAACCTCGTCGGTCAACGCTCGCCCGGCGGAAGACCACTCCGTGCCGCCGATGGCCCAGGCACCCAAACCCACGCGGGTGATTGCCATGTCGGTCGTCCCGAGTCTGCGAGCAGTCAGATTGGGCATCGGAGTGTCCTCAGAGCAGGTGTGCGCCGCTGATGCCTCCATACACGCCGAGGCCGGCCGTCAGCACGGAAACACCGACGACCAGCCAGGCGTAGGGTCCCCGCAGGCGGTGCTCCTCCGGCAACGCTTTGAACGCGAGCAGCACCAGGAAACCGAGCACGAGCGGCAGCATCAGCGCATTCATGACCTCGACGCCGATGTTGAGCGCCACGAGATCGGGTGCGATGTCGACGATGACGGCGCCGCCGATCACGGCCACCGCATAGATGCCGTAGAACCAGGGCGCATCCAGAGGATGGTGCTCGAGGGAATGGCGGTAGCCCGTCACTTCACCGAAACCCCAGGCGGATGCGAGCGACACCACGATGGCCGCCACCATGCCCGCGCCGATGGTGCCAAACCCGAAGATCACCCGGCCGACATTGGGTCCGAGAGCCGGCACCAACGTCTTGGTGATGTCTCCGATACTGTTGAGGCTCGCCTCGGCGGCGTGCCCGTGCACCTTCCAGATCGTTGCCGCTGCGGCAATGAGCACCGCCGCCATTACCCCCTGGGCGATGACGGAGCCGAAGGCGGTATCCCACTGCGCGTGCCGGTAATGACAGGGACGGAGCTTCTTGTCGGCGACCGCGGATTGCTGATAAAAAATCATCCACGGCATGATCACCGCGCCGATGTTGGCCGCGACCAGGTAGAGGTAGTCGCTGTTCCCGAGCGGCATGTGCACGAGACCCCGTGCCAGCTCCGCCCCCTGCGGATGCGAGCGCCAGGCGACGAAAAAGAACGCGAGCTCGAACAACCCGAGCGCAATGGCGACACGCTCGACCCGCCGGTAGCTTCCGGTCAGCACCACGGCAAGCAGCAGCACCGTCGCGATGCCGAGGCTGACCAGGCGGGGCACACCGAACAGCTCACCGACTCCGGCGACGCCGGAAAACTCCGTGATCAGCGCGCCGATCGTGGCCACACCGAGTCCGCTCACCGATACCCAGGCCCAGCCGGCCCCGAACGTATTGCGGATGAGCTCGCCGTGTCCCTTGCCGGTGAAAATGCCGAGCCGGACGGTCAGCTCCTGCACGATATAGAGCACCGGCATGAGCAGCAGCTGCAGCAGCAGCAGCCGGTATCCCCATTGCACGCCGCTTTGCGCGGCCGTGATGATGCTGCCGACGTCGGTGTCGGCCAGCATGACCACCAGGCCCGGGCCCATGACGGCCAGAAACATCTTCCAGCCGGAGAGGGAGCTCCGGGAACGCCTCGAAGCTTGCGCCGCATGCTCATTCACGGTGGCCATGCCTCCGGCCAAGCCCTCAGACTGAGGCGCGACAGATACGAGTGATTCGCATTTACATAGCAGGCTACCAGCGGGTCGAGCCCAAATCAAGGCTCCGGTCGCCGGCGGCGACCGCGCTGCCGCTGTCGAACTCGGCCAACGGTGCACGGCTAGTGGTAGGAGATCCCGATGAAGCTTTACGAATTCGCCCCCACCCGCTCGATCCGGGCTCGCTGGATCCTCCAGGAGCTCGAGGTGGATTTCGAGGCCGTGACCGTCAACCTCACGGCGCAGGAGCACCGCAATCCCGAATTTCTCGAGCTCAACCCCGCCGGTAAAGTGCCCGTGCTGGTCGATGGCGAGCTCGTCCTGACCGAATCCGTGGCCATCGTGCTTTATCTCGCCGAAAAGTACCCAGACTACGGCTTCATCCCCGCGGAATTGGATCTGCGCGCGCACCTCTATCGCTGGGTACTGTTCGCGGTCACAGAGCTCGAGCAGCCGCTGTGGCGGATCGCCAGGCACACGACCCTCTACCCGGAGAGGGACCGACTGGCGGCCGATATAGCCCTCGCCCGCCGCGACTTCCTGCCCATGGCGGCGATAATCGAAGAGCACATGAAGGGTCGGACGTACGTCGTAAGCGATCGGGTGACCGCCGCCGACTTCGTGCTCGCCTATACGCTCGACTGGGCCGGCGAGGTTCGGCTGCTCGGCGAGTACCCCGCTCTGCGCAACTATGTCGAGCGGATGTACGATCGGCCGCGCGCTCCGCAGCGGATCGGGGAAATCCTCCGCGCGATGGCGGGCTGAATGCCCGCCGCCTGCGAACCAACGCTTGAGGGAGGATCTCATGTCCAAACTATCGGTGCGCTCGTTTGCTTTGTCGGTGGACGGTTACGGCGCAGGACCTGACCAGGACCGGGATGCGCCTCTCGGAAAGGGCGGCCTGGCGCTGCACGAATGGATGTTTGCGACGCGCACGGCGCGCAAGCTCATGCCGGGCTCGCCCGCTTTCGGTGAGGACAGCGGCGAGACGGGTGTCGACGATGATTTCGCCGCCCGCGGCTTCGACAACGTCGGCGCGTGGATCATCGGACGAAACATGTTCGGCCCCGTGCGCGGACCCTGGCCCGATGAGAATTGGCGCGGCTGGTGGGGCGAGAACCCGCCCTACCACACCCCGGTGTTCGTGCTCACACACCACCCGCGACAGCCTCTCGAGATGGAAGGCGGCACGACCTTCCATTTCGTGACCGATGGAATCGAGTCGGCGCTGCGTCAGGCCCGATCGGCAGCCGGGGCAAAGGACATTCGGCTGGGCGGTGGCGTGAGCACGCTGCGGCAGTATCTTACGGCCAGACTCATCGATGAGCTGCATCTGGCGATCTCCCCGGTGCTGCTCGGCACCGGGGAGTCGCTCTTCACGGGGCTCGATCTACCGCGTCTCGGCTATCGCTGCGCACGCCAGATTGCAGGGGTGAGAGCCACCCACATCGTGCTGACGAGAGCGTGAGCGGATCGCGCCGGCGCCGAGCATCGCATCGCATGACATCGCATCGCGTCGCGCCCTGTCGTGTGACCACCGAGCCCCGCCGAGGGCCTGTTTGGCTGCGCGCGATTATCCCGGTTTGCGGAACTTGTAGATGAACTGATCCGTATGGCCTCGGATCGAGGGATCGAACACGATCTTGGTGTGCGAATCCTCGGGGTTGCGCAGAACATCGCTCTGCCCCACGAACTCGAAGCCGGCGGACATGATCTCTTTCTTAGCCGCCTCCGGATCGATACGGTGCAGGGTATGGGTGTCGCTGAACCCGGAGCCGGCGGGCGAGGTCCACACGAGATCGACCGGCCGCGGTACCGGCAGCTTGCCCACCGGCCAGGTGATGACCGTGATGTTGTGATAGTAGTGAGGATCACCCGCGATTGCCTTCACCGGCGCCGGCGCTCCCGGCTTTCTCGGCTTGGGCTGGTACTCGTAGACATGCCCCTTGGGTCCCACCACGCGGCTGCAAATGCGGGTGAAATATCCGGTGCCGGGGAATAGCTCCGCGATCGTCTCACCGGGATGTACCGCGG
The DNA here is from genome assembly GCA_049579785.1 of Steroidobacteraceae bacterium. Lineage (GTDB taxonomy): Bacteria > Pseudomonadota > Gammaproteobacteria > Steroidobacterales > Steroidobacteraceae > 13-2-20CM-66-19. The sequence continues at coordinate 17,824 of JBAUOO010000115.1, read as the reverse complement.
CAAAGGCAACACAGGCGGCGGGCTTGCGCTCGGCATCGCGCGCGCGGTCGGCCGCGGGCCGATGCGGGTCGGCAACGGCGGCGGCAATCGCCCGGGAAACGTGCATGGCGGCATGCGCTGCCGGAGCCGCCATGGTCAGAGAAACCGCCGACAGTCCGGCGGCGACAAACGAGGTCAAGCGCTTCATTCTGACAGTCTCCCGGAATTTGACGAAGGCGCGATTGTCCAGAATCCCATCTTCGCCGCCACAGGGCGAGGCAGTGTTTTCAGCGAAGCACTGCTTCGCCCGCCGAGCGCGCCTCGGGAAAAAACCACGCTTGTTGCCCGAGGCGCGCCGGACCGGGCAGGAGCCCGGCTCCGGCGCTTCAAGCTAGTGAATCTGCGGCGGCGTGGCGACCGAGATCGGCTTGCCGGCTGCGAGCGTCGGCGCGCCCGCCGCATAGGCGGCCTGATCGTAGGCGGCAACATCACCGGAAAGCAGCGCGTTGTACGCGGCCAGCCTGGCGTTGAGCTCGCTCGTCAGCTCCGCCGCTAGCGCCAGGAGCGGCGCGGTCGGCGCCTGGACGCCGAGACTCGCGGCGCCGGCGGCATACATCTCGACTCCATCGTGCAGATCCGTCAGCTGGTGCAGGCTGTCCTCGAAAACCTTGTGCTGCACTTTGGGGTCATAAACCGAGTCCTTAAGCTTCCCGAGCTCCTTGCCGAGCGCCTCGCCTTGGGCGAGAAGTGCCGCCTGCGACTTCGCGCGCGCGCGCTCGGAGGGATCGATGCTGTTCGCCTCCGCTTCGACGGTCTTGCGATAGGCCCCGAGCTGCGTCTGCATCGCGCTGATGTGATTCAGCATTCGATTCAGTGCATCCACCTGCGAACGGGCCTGGAGAGCGAGCTCGAGCGAGCGCCTTTGAGCGGCGACCGTGGGCGGCTGATTCGGGTCCGAAATGACGCGCGCGCTCGCCGTCTCGGTGTGACCATCGACGGTGACGCTCACCGAGTAGGTTCCGGGCAGCACCTCGGGGCCGGAGCCCTGCGCGAACGCGGGCAGCTTGCCCTCGAGCGGCTCGGGCTCGAAGTCGGTGGCCGCGGGCTTGTCATAGGTCATGTCCCAGACGAAGCGGTTGACGCCGTACAGCGATTTTCCGTAGCGGGTGGCGATGAGCTCGCCGCTCGCATCGCGGATCTCGATCCGCACCGGTGTCTGATGCATCGCCTTCTGCTGCTTGTCGGCCTCCAGCTTCTTCGGCAGGCTGTAATCAATCAAGACGCCATCCGGTGCGTTCGGCGTGACGAACGCGGGCTCGGCGCCTTCGCCGCGGCTCCAGCGCTGAAACTGCACACCGGTACCCGGCGTGAAGAGCTTCACCTGCTTCGGCAGCGCGCTGGGATCGAGCTCCGCCACGGGGGCAATGTGATCGAGCACCCAGAGCCCGCGGCCGTGGGTCGCGAGCACGAGATCCCCACGCACGAACTTCAAGTCGAAGACCGGCACCGTCGGTAAGTTGGATCTCAGCTGCATCCACCGCCGGCCGCCATCGCGGGAGATCCAGACGCCGGTCATGGTGCCGGCCGCGAGCACCTGGCTGTCGTTGGGATCGGCGCGCACGACCATGACCGAGGCATCATCGGGCAGGCCGGCTCCGATCGAGCGCCAGCTGCGACCGTAGTCGGTCGTCGCGTAGGCATAGGGCCTGTTGTCGCCGAGCTCGTGCGCGTCGAAGGCCACATAGGCCGTGCCGGGATCCGACGGCGAGACATCGATCTGGTAGACCCGCGCCCAGGCCGGGGCATGGGGTGGTGTGACCTTGCTCCAGCTGCCGCCGCCGTCACGCGTCACGTACACGAGTCCATCGTCGCTTCCCGTCCAGATCACGCTCGGGTCGCTCGACGCCACCTGGATCGAGAGCAGCGTGTCGTAGGTCTCGGCGCCCGAGATGTCGTAGTGGATCGGGCCTCCCGGGAGTTGCTGCTTCGATTTGTCGTTGCGTGTCAGGTCGGGACTGATCGTCTTCCAGTTGAGGCCGTCATCGGTCGACCTCAGCAACACGTTGCCGCCGACGTAGACCGTATTCGCAGCGCGCGGATCGACCGCGATCGGCGGTGTCCAGTTGAAGCGGATCTTCTGCGCGAAGGGGGCGAGATCGTCGACGAACCCGGGGCCGTGCAGGTACGGCATGATGAAGAGCGACTGTTTGGTCTTGCGGTTGAACTGCGTGATCGCGCCATCCTCGGCGTCCGCGTAGATGATGCCGGAGTTCGAGGGGGCCGGTATCACGTACTCGCCGTCCCCGCCCACTACCGTGAACCAGTCCTGGCCGGAAACGACGTCGTCGGCGAGGCTCGAGGAGGGCCCGCACCAGCCGCTATTGTCCTGAAGCCCCGTGCACAGGGTGTATGGCGTGCGGCTATCGGCCGCGACCATGTAGGCCTGCTCGATCGGCATGCCATCGAGGAACCGCCAGCTCTTGCCCCCGTCCTGCGAGAGGTAGGCACCACCGTCGTTGCCCTGAATCATGCGTTTCGGGTTGGTCGGATCGATCCACATGGCGTGATGATCGACGTGCACGGATTCGTCGATGACGTGCGCCGTCTTGCCGCCATCATCGGATTCGGCGAGCTGGAAACCGAGGAAATAGAGGCGATCGGGATCATCCGGGGCGACTTCGAGAGTCGTGAAATAAAATCCTCGGACGTTGTAGGCGTGATTGTCGGAGACCTCCTGCCAGTGATCGCCCAGGTCATTGGTGACGAAGAGCGTCCCTTTGCCGATCGACGCCTCGAGCAGCGCGTAGACGCGATCCGGATCACTCGGCGCGATCGCGAGGCCGATACGGCCGATGGTGCCCTTCGGCAGACCCTCGCGCAGCCGCTTCCAGGTCTCCCCGCCATCGGTCGAGCGCCAGACGCCCGAACCGGGGCCGCCGTCATGAAGCGTCCACGGCTGCCGATACGCCTGCCAGGTCGCGGCGAAGAGCACTTGCCCGTTGCCGGGCTGCATCGCGACATCGATGGCGCCGGTGTGATCGTTGACGTAGAGCGACTTGCGCCAGCTCTTGCCGCCGTCGGTGGTCACGAACACTCCGCGTTCGGGGTTCGGACCCCATTCATCTCCGAGCGCGGCGACCACGACATGATCGGGATCGTGCGGATCGATGACGATGCGGCCGATCTGGCCGACCTTCTTCAGTCCCATGGACCGCCAGGTTTTGCCGGCGTCCGTCGACAGGTAGACCCCGGCGCCCGGGATGACATCGTTGCGGATGTTCGCCTCACCGGTACCTACCCACACCAGGTTGGGATTCGAAGCGGCGACCGCAACCGCACCGATTGAGCTCGTCGCCTCGTGCTTGAAGATCGCCTTCCAGTTCAAGCCCCCATCGGTGGTCTCGAACACACCGCCGCCGGCCGCACCGACGTAGTAGACCTGTGGGTCGCCGGGAATGCCGGCCACCGCGGTCACGCGCCCGCCGGCGATCGCCGGGCCCAGATTGCGGAATTTGAGGTGTGCGAAGACGTCCTTCGGTTTCTGCGCCCCCGACTGGGTGCCGGCATTCGCGGCGAAAGCCACCGCCACCATGCAACTCAGGGAAAGCAGCAGGACGGCCGCTTTCGTCAGGAAGGAATGTCGCGTCATCATCGGCTCCCCGGTGTCGTGGATAGCGGACGGTACTGAGGCGCAGCCCCGGAAGCAACCGCTGCGAGCCTTCGCCGCCGGGAAATCACGACTCATCGCAGGCCGGCGACGCCTGGTCGCATGCCGGTGCTTGCCGCGGGCAAAGGGTGGCGCTACCCTCATTCTGCTGCGGCCCCGCCCTGCGCGCCGGCCGCCAGGGAATCGCAAGAATGCGAACAATCCTTCCGCTGGTCGTCCTCCTGGGCATGCTCGCCGGCTGTACGGCCACGGTGAGCTCGGTCTCGCCGAACTCGGTGGCGGCGGGCGGCCCCCCATTCAGCCTGACCGTTCTCGGGAAGGGATTTACCCAGGAGTCCGCAGTGCAGTGGAGCGGCGCCAAACGAGCCACCACCTACGTCTCGGCAACCGAGCTCGTGGCCCAGATCGATGCCGCCGATATCGCTACGACCGGCAGCGCATCCGTCACCGTCAGCAATCCATACACGACCGGCGGAACTTCGAGCACGGGATCGACCGCGGCCTCGAACGCCAAGTCGGTCAGCATCGTGGCGCCATCGATCGATGCCACCGCCTTTCAGATCGATCCGGCGCACGAGGGCGCGATGACATTCGCCTCCGTCAGCTTTCCGGCGAAGGCGAGCTGGCGTGTGAGCCTCGGTGCCGGCGCGCCTTCCAACCTGGTGATCGCCGATGACCGGGTGTTCCTGACCCTCGGGACTTCCGCCGGATCCGAGCTGCTTGCGCTCACTCAGGCGACCGGAGCCACGGCCTGGGGCCCGAAAGCGATTGCGGGTGTCCCCGCCGGGTCCGCCGGTGTGGCGTACGACAATGGCCGGCTGTTCGTCGCCGACAATCAATCCGGCGTCAGCAGTCTCTACGCCTACGATGCCGGCACCGGCGCGTTGGACTGGAGTACTGCATTCGATGCGGGGTCCGCAGGCGCACCGACCGCCGCCGACGGGCTGGTCTACGTCATCGTGACGGGCAGCGCGACGCTCTACGCACTGGATGAGTCCACCGGCGCGATCACCTGGCAACAGCCGCTGTCATCGGCCGGCGGAGTCTCGGCAGTCACCGCGGACGGGGTATACGTCACGGCCACGAATGGCGGGTGCTACACGTTCGATTTCAGACCCGCGACGGGTGAGGTCATCTGGAACAGCTCCGATGGCACGAGCTTCTGTCCACAGACGACCGAGGGAACTCCGATCGTGGCCAATGAGCTGGTTTATTCCCCGAGCTCAACCGGCACCTCCATCTTCTCCGCGGAGACGGGCAGCAGCAGCGGAACCCTCGCCGACTCGCTCCCGGCGGCTTTCACCACCAGCATGGCTTATTTTCCGGTAAGCCCCGACCTGGATGCCGTCAGTCTCTCCGACGGTTCGGTGGCGTGGACGTTCAACGGCAATGGCAGTGATCTCACGACATTGCCGATCATCGTCAATCAGTACCTGATCACCGGCTCCTCGGGCGGCAGCGTTTATGCCCTCGATGCAACCTCGGGCAAGACGGTGTGGTCGCAGACATCGGCCGGCCAGGTCGAGCAGTTGGCGGCCGGCGACGGATTGCTCCTGGTGCTGAACGAAGCCAACAGTGACGGCGGTGGAACGCTCACCGCCTATGCGCTCTCGACCAGCCCGTAGACGTATGTCCTACATCCGCGGCCTGATCGACCGGCTGCTGCTGATCGGCGCCGTGGTGGCAGGCGGGCTCGTTCCGGGCTACATTGCTCAGTACCGCCAGCGCCTCGGCGGCCGCCTCGATCAGGCGCTGCTCGATCTGTCACCCTGGCAGAAGATCGCGGATCAGTACTTCCACGGTGATCTCGCCCGCCTCATTCAGTATCACCTCGCGAGCAAGGACCCGACCTTCCATTCCGAGGGTGGGGCAATCAGCTCGCTGCTCGCCAGCGTGCAGCATCTACAGCAGCAAGCCGCCGCGCTTCACGGAAACCTCTTTCAGCAGGCCGCCTACCTCGCATGGCATGCCGACCCGGGAATCGCCCACGCGACGCTCACCGACTGGGTGCCGACCTTCGGTCTTTCGGCGGACGCGCTGCTCTTCGCGCTGATATTTGCCGTGAGCCTCTGGCTCATATTTCAGGCAAGTTGGTCGCTCACCGCCACAGGCGGCAGACGGCTCGCGGCCCGCCTGCGCCGGGCCGGGCACGAGCCCGGATCCAGCGCTTCCAACTAAGGCACCTGCGGCGCCGCGGCGACCGTGATCGGCTTGCCGACGGCGAGCGTCGGTGCGCCCGCCGCATAGGCCGCCTGGTCGTACGCCGCGATGTCTCCTGAGAGCAGCGCGTTGTACGCCGCGAGCTTGGCATCGACCTTATCCTGCAACTGCGGCAGGATCGCGAGCATCGGTGCGGTTGGCCGGTGCACGCCGAGGAACGCGAACGAGAAGGCATTCCTCTGAACCGCGCCCTGCAGGTCCGCAAGCTGGTGCAGGCTGTCCTCCATCGCGGTGTGCTGCACCTTCGGGCTGTACACGGAGTCCTTGAGCCTGCCGAGCTCCTTGCCGAGCGTCTCGGCGCGGGTCAGGAGTGAGGCCTGCTGCCGCGCGCGCGCACGCTCGGAAGGATCGATGCTGGTCGCCTGCATCCCGACTGACTTGCGATAGGCGCCAAGCTGCGCCTGCATCGCGCTGATGTGGTTCAGCATTCTGTTGAGCGCATCCAGCTGCGTGCGCGCCTCGAGTGCGAGCTCGAGCGAGCGCCGTTGCGTGGCGATCGCGGGCGGGTGGTTGGGATCCGGAAGCACTTGCGCGCGGGCCGTCTCGGTATGGCCATCCGCGGTTACACTGAGCGAGTAGGTTCCCGGCAGCACTTCGGGACCGCCACGCCCGAAGAATTCAGGCGCTTTGCCCGCGAGCGCCGGCTTCTCGAAGTCGATCGGGGTCGGCGCCTGATATCGCATGTCCCAGACGAAGCGGTTGACACCGTAGTGCGATTCCCCGTAGCCCGTCGCAATGAGGGCGCCGCTCGCATCGTGGATCTCGATCTTCACCGGCCTCTGGTGCATCGCCTTCTGCTGCGGGTTGGGCGTCAGCGTCTTCGGCAGGCTGTAATCGAGCACGACGCCATCCGGTGCGTCCGGGGTGACGAAGGAGGGCTCGGCGCCCTCGCCGCGCTCCCATCGCAGATACTCGATGCCGGTGCGGGGCGTGAAGAGCTTGAGCTGCCGTGGCACGGCGTGCGGATCGAGCTCGGCAACCGGCGCGAAGTGATCGAGCACCCAGAGGCCGCGGCCGTGGGTCGCGAGCACCAGATCCCCGCGCACGAACTTGAGGTCGAAGACCGGCATGGTCGGCAGGTTGGATCTCAGCTCATCCCACCGCCGCCCGCCGTCGCGGGAGATCCAGACTCCCCGCAGGGTGCCGGCCGCGAGCACCTGGCTGTCGGCGGGGTCGGCGCGCACGACCATCACCGAGCCATCGGCAGGCAGGCCGGCGCCGATCGAGCGCCAGCTCCGTCCGAAGTCGGTGGTCGCATAGGCATAGGGCCTGTTGTCCTCCTGCTGATGCGCATCGAATGCGACATAGGCCGTACCCGGATCGGTCGGCGAGACGTCGATCTGGTAGACCCGCGCCCAGGCGGGCGCGTGCGGCGGTGTCACCTTGCTCCAGCTGCCACCGCCATCGCGCGTCACGTACACGAGTCCGTCATCGCTTCCCGTCCAGATCACGCGCGGATCGCTTTGCGCGACCTGGATCGAGATGATCGTGTCGTAGGTCTCGGCGCCCGAGATGTCGTAGTGGATGGGACCGCCGGGAAGCTGCTGCTTCGATTTGTCGTTGCGCGTCAGATCGGGGCTGATCGTCTTCCAGTTGAAGCCCCCGTCGGTGGACTTGAGCAGCACGCTGCCGCCCAGGTAGACCGTATTCACATCGCGCGGATCGACCGCGATGGGCGAGGTCCAGTTGAAACGGATCTTCTGCGCGTAGGTCGGCAGATCGTCGATGTACGCCGGTCCGTGCAGATACGGCAGGCTGAAGAACGACTCCTTGGTCTTGCGGTTGAACTGCCTGAACGCGCCATCCTGGGAGTCGGCGTAGATGATGTTGGAGTCCGACGGCGCGGGCACGGCGTATTGGCCATCGCCGCCCGCGACCGTGAACCAGTCCTGGCCGGAAACGACGCGGTCGTAGAGGACCGACGAGGGACCGCACCAGCCGTTGTTGTCCTGAAGGCCGGTGCAAAGGTCATACGGGGAGCGGCTGTCGGCTGCCACCATGTAGGTCTGCTCGATGGCCATGCCATCGAGGAAGCGCCAGCTCTTGCCGCCATCGAGCGAGAGATAGGCGCCGCCGTCGTTGCCCTGGATCATGCGCCTCGGGTTCGTGGGATCGATCCACATGGCGTGATGGTCGACGTGCACCGACTCATCGATGACGTGCGCCGTTTTGCCGCCGTCGTCGGACTCGGCGAGCTGAAAGCCGAGGAAATACACGCGGTCCGGATCATCCGGCGCGACCTCGAGCGTCGTGAAATAAAATCCGCGAACGTTGTAGGCGTGATTGTCGGAGACCTCGGTCCAATGGTCACCCAGGTCGTCGCTGACGAAAAGCGTTCCTTTGCCGATCGGCGCCTCGATGAGCGCATAGACGCGCTCGGGATCGCTCGGGGCAATGGCCAAACCGATGCGGCCGATGTTGCCGGTCGGCAATCCGTCGTGCAGTCGCGTCCAGCTCCCCCCGCCGTCGGTCGAGCGCCAGACTCCGGAGCCCGGGCCGCCGTCGCTCAGCGTCCACGCGCGCCGGTCGGCCTGCCAGGTCGCGGCAAAGAGCACCTCGCCGTTGTCAGGTTGCATTGCGACGTCGATGGCGCCGGTGTCATCGTTGACGTAGAGCGACTTGCGCCAGCTCTTGCCGCCGTCGGTCGTGACGTAGATGCCGCGGTCGGGATTGGGGCCCCAGGCGTGACCCAAGGCGGCGACCACGACGTGATCGGGATCGTGCGGATCGATGACGATGCGGCCGATCTGGCCGACGTTCTTCAGCCCCATGGACCGCCAGCTCTTGCCCGCATCCGTCGACAGGTACACGCCCTCGCCGGGCAGCACGTCATTGCGGATGTTCGCTTCACCGGTGCCCACCCAGATGAGGCTGGGGTTCGAGGCCGCCACCGCGAGCGCGCCGATCGAGCTCGTTGCCTCGTGCGTGAAGATCGCCTTCCAGCCCAAGCCCCCATCGGTGCTCTTGAACACGCCGCCACCGGCCGCCCCGACATAGTAGACGAGCGGATTGCCGGGGATGCCGGCCACCGCGGTCACGCGCCCACCGGCGATCGCCGGACCCAGATTGCGGAATTTGAGCTGCGCGAAGACATCCTGCGGTTTTCGCGCCGCTGCCGGGGTGGCGGCATTCGCCGCGAAAGCGGCCGTCGTCACGCAAGTGAAGGAAAGCAACACGGCGGCTGCTTTCGTCAGGGAGGAAGGTCGCGTCATTATTGGCACCCCGATGGCGCCGGAGCCCAATGACCCGCGGCGAGTTGCTGCTTACGAGCGGACGCTACTGATCAAACGCCCGGGACGCAACCGGTCCGAGGCCTGTATCAACGCCTCGTCGCACGCCGCTGACGGTTGGTCGCAATCACGCGCTGCTCGGGCGGCGAAGGTGTCCTGGTCCTTGCGGCGCGCGGCGGTGCGAGCGTGAACGCGTGGCCACGGAGGAGAATCGATAGCAAGAAAAAAGCCGGTGAGAGCTTTCGCTCTCACCGGCTTTCAATGTCGCCGAAGCGCGAGCGCTTATCCGCCCGCCGTGCTCTCTGACTCCTCGCCGACGACTCCGCTCGGCTCCTCCGCGTCCGGCATGCCGCCACCGACGTCCATGAAGCTGCGGCGCTCGACGCCCTCGGTCTTCTTGCGGCGCGAGGCATGCGCCGCGAAGCCCGTGCCCGCCGGGATGAGCCGGCCGACGATGACGTTCTCCTTGAGCCCGCGCAGATCGTCCTTGAGTCCGCGAACAGCGGCCTCGGTGAGCACGCGCGTGGTCTCCTGGAAGGAGGCCGCGGAGATGAACGATTCCGTGGCGAGCGATGCCTTGGTGATGCCGAGCAGCACCGGTTGCAGGGCGGCGGACTGCTTGCCGTCCTGCTGGGCGCGATCGTTGATGTCGAGCGCGCGCGCCCGATCGAGCTGCTCGCCGCGCAACAGCGTCGTCTCGCCCGCGGCCTGCACCTCGGTCTTGCGCAGCATCTGGCGGATGATCACCTCGATGTGCTTGTCGTTGATCTTCACGCCCTGCAGGCGATAGACGTCCTGGATCTCGCGCACGAGGTAGTTCGCCAGCGCCTCGACGCCCTGCAGGCGCAGGATATCGTGCGGGTTCGGCTCGCCGTCGGCGATCACCTCGCCGCGCTCGACTGTCTCGCCCTCGAAGACGTTGAGCTGGCGCCACTTCGGGATCAGCTCCTCGTACTTCTCGCCGTCGTCGCTCGTGATGATGAGGCGCCGCTTGCCCTTGGTCTCCTTGCCGAAGCTGACGGTACCTGACTTCTCGGCGAGAATCGCCGGGTCCTTGGGCTTTCTCGCCTCGAAGAGATCCGCCACGCGCGGCAGACCGCCCGTGATGTCGCGGGTCTTGGAGGACTCCTGCGGGATGCGGGCGATGACATCACCGACCGATACCCGCGCGCCGTCCTCGAGCGCGACGAGAGCGCCGGCCGGGAGCGAGTACACCGCCGGGATCTCCGTGTTGGCGAAAGTGACTTCCTTGCCCTTGCTGTTGACCAGCTTGATGGTGGCGCGCAGGTCCTTGCCGCCGCGCTGCTTGGTATCGAGCACCACGGTGCTCGAGAGCCCCGTGACCTCGTCCACCTGCGTCGTGACGGTGAGGCCGTCGATGAAGTCCTGGAACTTCACCAGGCCCGCTACCTCCGTGATCACCGGGTGGGTGTGCGGATCCCAGGTCGCCACGACCTGACCGGCCGCCGCCTGATCGCCCTCCTTGACGCTGATCATCGCGCCGTAGGGGATCTTGTAGCGCTCGCGCTCGCGGCCCAGATCATCGACCACGCCGATCTCGCCAGAGCGCGAGACGGCCACCAGGTGCCCCTTCTCGTGCTGCACGGTCTTGATGTGGTGAAAGCGGATGAGGCCCTTGTTGCGTACCTCGACGCTGCTCGCCGCCGCGGCCCGGGAGGCGGCGCCGCCGATGTGGAAGGTGCGCATCGTCAGCTGCGTGCCGGGCTCGCCGATCGACTGCGCGGCGATGACGCCAACCGCCTCGCCGATGCTGATGATGCGCCCGCGGGCGAGATCGCGCCCGTAGCACTGCGCGCACACGCCGTAGCGCGTCTGGCAGGCGATGGGTGAGCGGACCTTGATCTGGTCCACGCCCTCGTGCTCGAGACGGCGGACCAGCTTCTCATCGAGCAGGGTTGCGTTGGCGATGAGCACCTCATCGCTTCCGGGCTTGAGGATGTCCTCCGCCAGTACGCGTCCGAGCACCCGCTCGCCGAGCGCCTCGACCACATCGCCGCCCTCGACGAGCGGGGTCATGGTGAGACCGTTGGTGGTGCCGCAATCGGGCTCGGTCACGACCAGATCCTGCGCAACATCCACCAGACGGCGGGTCAGATAGCCGGAGTTGGCCGTCTTCAGCGCCGTGTCGGCGAGTCCCTTGCGGGCGCCATGCGTCGAGATGAAGTACTGCAGCACGTTGAGACCTTCACGGAAGTTGGCCGTGATCGGGGTCTCGATGATCGAGCCGTCGGGCTTGGCCATGAGACCGCGCATGCCGGCGAGCTGCCGGATCTGCGCCGCGGAGCCGCGTGCCCCGGAATCGGCCATCATGAAGATGGAGTTGAAGGACTTCTGCCGCGCGGTGTGCCCCTTGGAGTCGGTGGCCTCCTCGCTGCCGAGCTTCTCCATCATCGCCTTGGCCACCTGGTCGTTGGCGCGCGACCAGATGTCGACCACCTTGTTGTAGCGCTCACCGTTGGTGACCAGACCCGAGGCGTACTGATCCTGGATCTCCTTCACCTCGCGATCGGCGCTCGCGACGATGCGCGTCTTCTGCTCCGGGATGACAATGTCGTCGATGCCGAAGGAGACTCCCGCGCGCGTGGCATAGTGAAAGCCCGTGTACATGAGCTGGTCGGCGAAGATGACGGTTTCCTTGAGCCCCAACGCCCGGTAGCAGGCGTTGATGGTCGCGGAGATCGACTTCTTGGTCATGTCCTGATTGATCAGATCGAAGGACAGGCCCTTGGGCAGGATCTCGAACAGCAATGCGCGGCCGACCGTCGTCTCGACGAGCCGCTTTCTTTCCTCCTGCTCGCCGGGAGCGATCTGCACGTGCTCGCGCACGCGCACGCTGACCTTGGCCTGCAGATCCACCGAGCGGCTCTCGTAGGCGCGGTGCACCTCGTGCACATCGGAGAAGAACATGCCTTCGCCGCGGGCGCCGATGCGCTCGCGGGTCATGTAGTAGAGCCCGAGCACGACGTCCTGCGACGGCACGATGATCGGATCGCCGTTCGCGGGCAGAAGAATGTTGTTGGAGGCCATCATCAGCGCACGGGCCTCGAGCTGCGCCTCGAGGGAGAGCGGCACGTGCACGGCCATCTGGTCGCCGTCGAAGTCCGCATTGAAGGCGGTGCAGACGAGTGGATGCAGTTGGATGGCCTTGCCTTCGACCAACTGTGGCTCGAACGCCTGGATTCCGAGGCGATGCAACGTCGGCGCGCGGTTCAGGAGCACGGGATGCTCGCGGATGACCTCCTCGAGAATGTCCCATACCTCGGGCCCCTCGCGCTCGACCAGACGCTTGGCCGCTTTGATGGTGGAGGCCTCGCCCCGCAGCTGCAGCTTCTGGAAGATGAAAGGCTTGAAGAGCTCGAGCGCCATCTTCTTCGGCAGTCCGCACTGATGGAGCCTAAGCTGCGGGCCGACCACGATGACCGAGCGGCCGGAGTAGTCGACGCGCTTGCCGAGCAGGTTCTGGCGGAAGCGCCCCTGCTTGCCCTTGATCATGTCGGCGAGCGACTTCAACGGTCGCTTGTTGGTGCCAGTGATCGCCCGACCGCGCCGGCCGTTATCGAGCAGCGCATCCACCGCCTCCTGCAGCATGCGCTTCTCATTGCGCACGATGATGTCGGGCGCGTTGAGCTCGAGCAGGCGACGCAGACGGTTGTTGCGATTGATGACCCGGCGATAGAGGTCGTTGAGATCCGAGGTCGCAAACCGGCCGCCATCGAGCGGCACGAGCGGCCGCAGGTCAGGCGGCAGCACCGGCAGGACGGTCATGACCATCCACTCCGGCTTGTTGCCTGACTCTATGAACGATTCGATGAGCTTCAGGCGCTTGGAGAGGCGCTTGAGCTTCGTCTCCGAGGAGGTGCCGGCCATCTCTTCGCGCACCTTGCCGATCTCGGCCTGCAGGTCGATGGTGCGCAGCAGCTCGTAGACCGCCTCGGCGCCCATGCGGGCGTCGAACTCGTCGCCGTGCTCCTCGATCGCCTCGAGGTACATCTCATCGGTAAGCAGCTGACCGCGGGTCAGCGGCGTCATGCCCGGGTCGATGACGACGAAGGCCTCGAAGTAGAGCACCCGCTCGATCTCGCGCAGCGTCATGTCGAGCATGAGGCCGATGCGCGAGGGGAGCGATTTAAGGAACCAGATGTGCGCGGTCGGGCTCGCGAGCTCGATGTGGCCCATACGCTCGCGGCGCACCTTGGACTGGGTGACCTCGACGCCGCACTTCTCGCACACCACGCCGCGGTGCTTGAGGCGCTTGTACTTGCCGCACAGGCACTCGTAATCCTTCACCGGGCCGAAGATCTTGGCGCAGAAGAGGCCGTCGCGCTCCGGCTTGAAGGTGCGGTAGTTGATGGTCTCGGGCTTCTTCACCTCGCCATAGGACCAGGCGCGGATCATCTCCGGCGAGGCGAGCCCGATCTTGATCTAATCGAACTGCTCGACGGGCGCGTGCTGCTTGAAAAGCTTCAGTAGATCTTTCATCTGTTCCCCTTGGCGTTGAAGCCAATCAGGACGAAAACCATCAATCCCATCAATCCTGCTCGAGCTCGATGTTGATGCCGAGCGATCGGATCTCCTTGACGAGCACGTTGAAGGACTCGGGCATGCCCGCATCCATCTGGTGATTGCCGTCCACGATGTTCTTGTACATCTTGGTGCGGCCGTTCACGTCGTCTGACTTGACCGTCAGCATCTCCTGCAGCGTGTAGGAGGCACCGTAGGCCTCGAGCGCCCACACCTCCATCTCGCCGAACCGCTGGCCACCGAACTGCGCCTTGCCACCCAACGGCTGCTGCGTGACCAGGCTGTAGGGGCCGGTCGAGCGCGCGTGCATCTTGTCGTCGACGAGGTGGTTGAGCTTCAGCATGTACATGTAGCCCACCGTCACCGAGCGCTCGAAGCGCTCGCCAGTGCGTCCATCGAAAAGATACGTCTGGCCGCTCGTCGGCAGATCGGCGAGCTCGAGCAGGCGCTTGATCTCCTTCTCACTCGCACCGTCGAACACCGGCGTCGCCATCGGCACGCCGTTCGAGAGGTTGCCCGCGAGCTGGACGAGCTCCTGATCGTTGAGGGCATCGAGATCCTCCTTCTGCCCGCCGGTCTCGTTGTAGACCTGCTTGATGAAGCCGCGCAGATCCCCGAGGGCCGCCTGCTGCTCGAGCATCCGTCCGATCTTCAGTCCCACACCCTTGGCCGCCCAGCCGAGGTGCGTCTCGAGCACCTGGCCGACGTTCATGCGCGAAGGCACGCCGAGCGGATTCAACACGATGTCGACCGGCGTGCCGTCCTCGAGGTACGGCATGTCCTCGACCGGAACGATGGTCGAGACGACGCCCTTGTTGCCGTGACGGCCGGCCATCTTGTCGCCCGGCTGGATGCGGCGTTTGACGGCGAGATACACCTTCACCATCTTGAGCACACCCGGAGCCAGGTCATCGCCGGCCGTGATCTTGGCTTTCTTGTCCTCGAGACGCTTCTCGAACGCCTTGCGCTGCAGCGTGACGCGCTCGGCAGCCTGCTCGAGCTGTGAGTTGGCGTCCTCGTCCTCCAGACGGATCTGGAACCACTCCTCGCGCGGCAGCCCATCGAGGTACTCCGCCGCGATACGGGTGCCGGCCTTGAGCTTGTGGGGACCGCCCGCGGCGCTCTGACCCAGGAGCATGCCGCGCACGCGCTGGAAAAGATCGTCTTCGAGGATACGCTGCTGATCGGCGAAGTCCTTGCGGACCCGCTCGATCTCCGCCTTCTCGATCGAAAGCGCGCGCGAGTCCTTCTCGACGCCATCGCGCGTGAACACGCGCACGTCGATCACCGTGCCGTCCATGCCGGGCGGCACGCGCAGGCTCGTGTCCTTCACGTCCGAGGCCTTCTCGCCGAAGATGGCGCGCAGCAGCTTCTCTTCCGGCGTCAGCTGCGTCTCCCCCTTCGGGGTGACCTTGCCCACCAGGATGTCGCCCGCCTTGACCTCGGCGCCGATGAAGGCGATGCCGGCCTCATCGAGCTTGGCGAGGGCGGCGTCACCGACGTTCGGAATATCGGCGGTGATCTCCTCCGGACCCAACTTCGTGTCGCGCGCGACGCAGGTGAGCTCCTCGATGTGAATGGTCGTGAAGCGATCCTCCTGCACGACGCGCTCGGAGATGAGAATCGAATCCTCGAAGTTGTAGCCGTTCCAGGGCATGAAGGCGACCAGGAGGTTCTGGCCGAGAGCGAGCTCGCCCAGGTGCGTCGAGGGCCCATCGGCCAGCACGTCGCCGCGCGCGATGGTGTCGCCCGCGTTCACCAGCGGACGCTGGTTGATGCAGGTGTTCTGGTTCGAGCGGGTGTACTTGGTGAGCGTGTAGATATCGACGCCCGGCTCGCCGGCGACGGTCTCCTCATCGTTCACCCGCACCACGATGCGCGAGGCATCCACCGAGTCCACCATGCCGCCGCGCTTCGCCACCACCGTGACGCCCGAGTCGATCGCGACCGGGCGCTCCATGCCGGTGCCGACGAGCGGCGTCTCGGAGCGCAGCGTCGGCACCGCCTGGCGCTGCATGTTCGAGCCCATGAGGGCGCGGTTGGCATCATCGTGCTCGAGGAACGGAATGAGCGATGCCGCCACCGAGACGATCTGTTTCGGGCTGACGTCCATGTAGTTGATGCGATCGCGCGGCATGAGCGTGAACTCATTCTGGAACCGGCACGAGACCAGCTCGTCCTTGAGCTCACCGTGGGGACCCAGGCTCGCGTTCGCCTGCGCGATGGCGAAATCGCCCTCCTCGATGGCCGAGAGATAATCGATCTTCTCGGCCACGCGGCCGCCCTCGACCCGCCGGTAGGGGGTCTCGAGGAAGCCGTACTGGTTGGTGCGGGCATAGACCGCGAGCGAGTTGATGAGGCCGATGTTCGGACCCTCCGGGGTCTCGATCGGGCACACCCGGCCGTAGTGGGTGGGGTGCACGTCGCGGACCTCGAACCCCGCGCGCTCGCGCGTGAGCCCGCCGGGACCCAATGCGGAAACGCGCCGCTTGTGGGTCACCTCGGAGAGGGGGTTGTTCTGGTCCATGAACTGCGAAAGCTGCGAGGAGCCGAAGAACTCCTTCACCGCCGCCGCGACCGGCTTGGCGTTGATCATCTCCTGCGGCATCAGGGGCTCGGTCTCGGCGATGGTGAGACGCTCCTTCACCGCGCGCTCGACGCGCACCAGGCCGACGCGAAAGGCATTCTCCGCCATCTCGCCGACGCTGCGCACGCGCCGGTTGCCGAGGTGATCGATGTCATCCACCTGGCCATTGCCGTTGCGGATGTCGATCAGCACCTTCAGCACGTCGATGATGTCGGAGCTGTCGCCGAACTTCTCGACCATGCGCTTGGAGGCCTCGTCCGTGCGGCCGCCGAAGTACTTGCGGTCATAGAGGATACCGGAGCCGGTGATCTCCTGGCGGCCGACGCGGCGATTGAACTTCATGCGCCCCACCCCCGAGAGGTCGTAGCGCTCGGGGTTGAAAAAGAGGTTGGCGAAGAGGTTCTCGGCCGCATCCTTGGTGGGCGGCTCGCCGGGGCGCATCATGCGGTAGATCTCGACCAGCGCCTCGAGGCGGGTCTTGGTCGGATCGATGCGCAGTGTATCGGAGATATAGGGGCCGCGGTCGAGGTCGTTGACGTACAGCGTCCTGATCTCGCTGATGTTGGCCTCGATCAGCTTCTCGACCGAAGCGGCGGTCAGCACCTCGTTCGCCTTGGCGAGGATCTCGCCGGTGTCAGTGTTGACCACGTCCTGCGAGAGGATCTTGCCGTAGACGTACTCGCGCGGCACGCGCAGGCGCGTGACGTTGGCGTCCTCGAGCTGGCGCACGTGACGCGCGGTGATGCGGCGGCCTTCCTCCACGATCACCTTCTCGCCCACGCGGATCTCGAAGGTCGCGGTCTCGCCGCGCAGCCGCTGCGGCACGAGCTGCAGCGCCACTTCCTCGCGGCCGATGTAGAAGGTGTTGGTATCGAAGAATGTGGCGAGGATGTCGGCCTCGTTCATGCCGAGGGCGCGCAGGATGATGGTGACCGGGAGCTTGCGCCGCCGGTCGATGCGCGCGAACACACAGTCCTTCGGATCGAATTCGAAGTCGAGCCAGGAGCCGCGGTACGGGATGATGCGCGCCGAGAAGAGGAGCTTCCCCGAGGAGTGCGTCTTACCGCGGTCGTGATCGAAGAACACGCCCGGGGAGCGGTGCAGCTGGGAGACGATGACCCGCTCGGTGCCGTTGATGATGAAGGTGCCGTTCTCGGTCATGAGCGGCAGCTCGCCGAGATACACCTCCTGCTCGCGCACGTCCTTCACGGGCTTCTTCGCGCCCGCGGCCTCCTTGTCGAGCACGATGAGGCGCACCTTCACCCGTAGCGGCGCGGCATAGGTGAGCCCGCGCAGCTGACACTCCTTCACGTCGAAGACCGGCTCGCCGAGCCGGTAGCTCACGTAATCCAGCGAAGCATTGCCGGAGTAGCTCGTGATCGGAAACACGCTCCTGAAGGCGGCGTGCAGCCCCACGCTGTCGCGCGCGTCCTCGGGCTTCTGCGCCTGCAGGAACGAGCGATACGAGTCGAGCTGAATGGCGAGCAGGTACGGCGTGTCGAGGATGCTCGCCTGCTTGCCGAAGCTCTTGCGGATGCGCTTCTTCTCGGTGAAGGAATAGGCCATCTTGGGTTCACCTATGAGTAGAAAGGGTGAGCA
>JBAUOO010000114.1:0-6623 GCA_049579785.1 Steroidobacteraceae bacterium | reverse complement strand
CGCACCGAATCCAGGCTCCAGCGATGGCCATCCTCGTACAGGCAGCTCACCGACGAGGCGAACAAGCGCTGCATCTGCTCGCGTAGCCGCGTGATGGTGCCCCAGCGCCCCCCGGTCGGCACCAGATCGAGCTTGGCCATGAATTCCGAGAGCCGCTCCCCGAGCACGATTTGGCGTTCCCGGGTGCGCACGGCCTCGGTCGTGAGCCAGGCCACCAGGAGCCGCGGGACGCTGCCATAGGGCAACCCCACCCGCGAGGGCGCCAGCATGGTGAGGGTAAAGGCGCCATTGCGCCGCTCGAATTCATTCTCAGCCGTGCGCCGATGGGGCATCGTCGCCAGGGTGAGCGCTCGGGCCATGTAGCCGAGCGCGCCGGCTTCGCGCGCATCGCGCGCCTCGATCTCGAGCGCCTGGCTGATCAGAGCATTGGCGCGGTCCGTGGTCATGGTGTTAATGCGCAATTGCGCAATGGTGCTATTGTGTTATGCGCCGCCGCCAGCTTATCGCTTGGCGAGCCAGTCTCCGAGCGCTTCACGCACCACCTCGGCGAGCCGCGCATTGCGTTCGAACGCGATGCGCTTGAGCTGCTGGTACTGCTGCTGGGTGATCTGCACGTGCAGCCGCTCGAACCCCTCCACGGCCCGTTTCTGTTGCGCCAGGCGCGCATCCGCACCCTGGGATTCCTTCGTCGGTCTAACGGCTCGCATGCAGCAGCTCCTGGACTTCTTGGGCCAGCGTCCGGACCTCTTTGGCCGCCACTCCATCGGGCTCGGTGTCGAGCACCGTGCGGCCATTCGAGGAGGATTGAGCATAGGCAATGCGCTGGCTGGTGTAGGCCGTCAGAATCGGAAAGCCGAGCTCGACCAGGGCTTGGCGACTCTCAGTGGCAAGTCGGGTATTCGTAATCTGCCGGCTGACAACGAAGGCCGCCCGCGGCCGCCCCTCGGTCAACTCCTGGCGCTGCTTGATGAGCTCGACCACCGAATTGGCCGCCCACAGATCAAAGCCCGAGGGCTGCACAGGGATCAGCACCAGGTCCGCAACCGTCACGGTGGCGGCCATCATGCCGATCGATTTAGGGCAACCGTCGACCAGGACCACGTCGTACTGACTCGAAACGCTTTTGAGATCCTTGATCATCGCCGGCTTGTCCATGGCGATCATGGGCGGGTAGTCGCTGTGCTCCCCGGCCGCCGCCAGCCAATCGCGCAGACTGCCCTGCGGATCGGAGTCCACCAGCAACACCTTCTGGCCCTCCTGCTGGAAGGCCCGCGCGACATTGGTCGCCAGCGTCGTCTTCCCGACACCGCCTTTTTCGTTGAGGATCGCGATGATCATGCTGCGGATGCGCCTGTGGCCAATGGCGTTATTGCACAATAGCGCAATAGCGCTAGATTGGCTAGCGTGGCTCGGCGGCCGTGGCTTCGGAGACCGAGTGATTCACGGATCGCAGGGCCTCGAGAAAACGTGGGTAATTGAGGGTAAGCATTGACGGCATAA
Source organism: Steroidobacteraceae bacterium (assembly GCA_049579785.1). Lineage (GTDB taxonomy): Bacteria > Pseudomonadota > Gammaproteobacteria > Steroidobacterales > Steroidobacteraceae > 13-2-20CM-66-19. The sequence goes on along the minus strand of JBAUOO010000114.1, from coordinate 5,123 downwards.
TAACGCTTGTCATTAATAATGTACTCCATTACTATTGATCGTGGTGGCGATCAAGTCATTCAAGGACAAAGCGACTGCCGCGGCGTTTGCCGAACTTCCGGTCCGTTCCCATCCGCCGGACATTCGAAAACGCGCGCTCGCGAAACTGCAGCAGCTCGATGCGGCGATGAGCCTGGAAGATTTGCGGGTACCGCCGAGCAACCGCCTCGAGGCGCTCGCAGGAGATCGTCAGGGCCAGCACAGCATCCGCATCAACAAGCAATGGAGACTTTGCTTCGTGTTTGGCAAGGATGGCCCCGAGGATGTGGAAATTTCGAAGCACTACGAGTGAAGAGGGGCGACCCATGAGCATTCAGATTGAGAATTTGGCGAAGACGGATTTCCGCTCCGTAACGGTCGCCGGCGGCAAGCGAATTGCACCGACGTCGCCCGGGGAGATGCTGCGCGAGGAGTTCCTCAAGCCGATGGGTCTCACCAACTATCGGCTAGCCAAGGAGATCGATGTGCCGGCGCAGCGCATCGGCGACATCATCGCGGGCAAGCGCGGCATCACGGCGGACACGGACCTGCGGCTGTGCCGATTCTTTGGACTCACCGACGGCTGGTGGCTGCGGCTTCAGGGCGATTACGACACGCGCCTCGCACGGGCAGCGCTTGCCAAAAAGCTTGCGAAGATCAAGCCCTGGTCGGCGCACCTGGAGGCGAAAGCATCTGAGCACCGCTGCTGATAACGATCGCAAGCCAACGGCCGATGAATTGGCCGGCATGCAATGGTGGAACTCCATGACGGAGGCCCGAGCGCGCCAGGGCGCTCGAGGTCGCCGGCTGGACATCGGGCGGCACTTGGACGCCGAGCGCCGCTGATGCATGGACTGTGCACAAACAGCGCCTCGGGCTCGACTAATCCTTCCAAAAGCTCTTGAACCGCTCGGGCGAGAGCTCGGTGTAGCGCACGGTGTGCGTGATGTTGCGGTGCCCGAGGTAGTGCTGGATGGCGCGCGTGTCCTGGCCGTCGTTGGCGAGCTTGTAACCGGTGGAGTGGCGCAGCATGTGCGGGTGGATGGGGAAGGGGAGCCGCGCGAGCTCGCCGGCGCGCGCCAGGAGCTTGCGGAACGTCGAGGGCGTCAGCGGTCCACCGCGCTCGGTGACGAACACATACGGCGACTCCGGATACTGCCGGCGCAGCTCCCGCAGTGCTCGGAGCTCGGGCCCACGGATTGGATGTGTCGAGGCGATGCCATTTTTCAATCGCGCGACATGCAAGAGCCCTGCCTTGAGATCGACCTGGTCCCAGCGCAGAGCGACGAGCTCGCTGACGCGAAACCCATGCCGGTAGGCCAGCAGCACGAGCGTCCGATCGCGATGACCATGCCGGCCGACCTGGCTGCAGGCCTTCAGCACGCGCTCGAGCTCCTCGGGCGTCAGATACTCCCGTCGCCGGCGCGAGGCATTGGTTTGGCGAGGAGGGGGGATAGGAGAGCCAGGGGTCCCTGCAGATCGCCGCTCTAATGGCTTCCTATTGCGTCGGCGGGAAGTGACTTTCCCATTTTCGAGCGTTGACGAAGATTTCGCCGCCGCTGCTTTTCTCGAGGCCTTCGCCATGGGCGGCAGTATAACATTCCCATCTACGGTCATTTACGGGAATGATCAGTGAGCCGTTCTACTTCCGCCATCGACCCAAGCCGCCGCTGGCGCGTGACGACTTTGGGGCAGCGCATCAGCGCTCACCGGCGCTGGAAAAACCTCAGGTAGAAGGCTATGAAGACCAGGACGATTCCAATATTTACCATTAGCCGCTCCCAGACTCGTTGCCTGAAGAACGCAATATCTACACCGACTATGATGGCAACCATTGCCACCAAGTAAAGTGCGACGGTGGCCTGTCTGCTCATTTCAGTGGAACCTCGAGTAGCCTCCCCATTGTCGCGCATTGCCTCGGAGTCGCGTTCTCGGCGGCGGCCGACCAATCCCGCCGCTCGCCACCGTCCGCTTTAGGAGAATTCTGTATTGCATTGTAAAACGCAAGACGGTCCTGACTCGCCAGGGCTTTCGCCCTTTCCCCTTCCAGCTACGGCTTGACCAAGCTCACCAGGCGGGGTGTTGTCGGCTTTAAACCCAACCGTGCTTAGGTTATAATGCCGCATGCCGACCGTCCTCCGACTTGGCCGCCGGCGGGTCATGATCTTCACCAACGATCATCGTCCCGCGCACGTGCACGTCTGGGATGGTGGACGACAGGCGGTCTTCAACTTGAACTGTCCGGCCGGACCGGTCGAGTTGCGCGAGAACTTTGGGTTCTCCTGGCCAGAGGTGAACGAGCTTGACCGGCTCCTGCAGCCTCACGTCCCAGCACTCTGTGCCCGGTGGAAGACTATCCATGGAGATGATTGATGGAAATTACCAAAGAGCAATTCAGAGCCGCTAACAAGCGCGGCGCCGAGGCAGTGGCGCGCGGTCCGGTCGCACAGGCTGCGCGCTACGATGCGCAGCGGAAGCTCATCGTGCTGGCGCTCAAGGACGGCTGCGAATTTGCCTTCCCGCCAACACTGGCCGAAGGCCTCGCTGGGGCGCCGCGTTCGAAACTATCGAGAATCAAGATCAGCCCGAACGGATTGGGCTTGCATTGGCCGCTACTCGATGCGGACCTGTACGTCCCGGCGCTCATCGAGGGGACGTTCGGCTCACGCCGCTGGATGCAGCAGATCGGCAAGCTCGGAGGCTCCCGGCGCAGTCCAAGCAAGGCCAAGGCCTCGCGCGAGAACGGCAAGCACGGCGGGCGTCCAAAGCACAAGGCGGCCGCCTGACCGGCAACCGAAAACACGCAATCCGGGCGACACAGTCTCCCAGCTCAATAACCTTTGGCAATCCGATAGTCCGCATCCTTCCCATAGATGCCGGCGTAGTCCTGCACCGCCACGCACAGCCGCCGCTCAGGCCCGCAGTGACTGATCTTAAGTTTCCCGCCACGCTGCTCGAGATCGGCAATCGAGGCCGCAAGCTGCGCCTTCTGGGCACGCAAGGCTTGCATGTCGCTGACACTCGGCACATACCAACTCACCGCCACCAGCGTAACCACAATAGCGACCAGTGCGACCATGGCGTGCTGCCAGGCCGCTCGCCAGAGCGAGAGCCGCTGCAGATCGATCACAACGCGCTGCGCGCGCTCGAGCTCCTCGCGCAGACCTTGCAACGCCTGCTGCGTGGACACGCGCGCTGCCTGAGCGACGGCCTGCTGCAGTCCTGCACGCGTCGCGTTGAGCGCATCTATCGCCTCGAGCGTCCGTGCTTGGGCGGCATCGGCCGCGTCAATCAGGGCCGCGATCTTCAGCTCCTGAGCTTCATCGTGTTGCATAGATCAGCGCTCCAATCCCCGATCGAGCCCGCGCACACACTGCCGCCGCTCCTCGAGCCAGCGCTCGAGCGTGCGCACTTTTTCCGGCTCCTGCACCAGCCGCTCGAGCACCGCCGCTCGTGCCCGGGTGGGAAGTGCGTTGTATCGATCGATCTGCTCGCGCAGCGCCGCCGGCGTCGCCCGCCACCGCTCACTGCGATCACCGTACCCGCTCAACCGCGCCTCGCGGCCCAGCGCGAGCTCCTGGAAGGATTGCACCACCCGCTCTCTCGCGCGCTGCTCGAGCGCCTGCTGCTTCTCCTGCGCCGCTCGCTCGTGCAGTCTCTCGCGCCAGCGATCGCTCGCCGCCCGCCCCCGCGCCTTCACCGCCGCGAGGTCCAGCACCGGCCGCTCGCGTGCCTTTTCCCGATCTGCCCTCGCGGGCCCCGCGGAGGCTTCGCGCTCAAGCCGCGGCTCGCGCCTCATCCGCAGCCCCTGCACCCACTCCTTGACGCGCCCACCAAGCTCGAGCACCCGATCCCTTAAGTGACGCGCCTGCTCGAGGAGGCGATCTGCCCACCGCCCGGTGAGTCCGGCCCGCCGCTCGATGCGCCGCTCGACCTGCGCCTCCACCCGCGCAATCTGCTCGCGCCGATCGGCCTCGACCTGGTGCTCCAAATCCTTCCGGAGGGTGCCATCGGTTTCCGGCAGCAGCTCCCGCCGCTCCCGCGCTGCCGCTCGCTGCCCAGCCACCTCCTCGCGCGTGACCTCCCGCAGCTCGGCGACGAGCTCCGGCTGGCGCCGGTGCACAACCTCCTGCCGCAGCGCCCGCTCCACCTCCCGCCGCACACTGACCTCGGCCTCCTGCCCCCGCGCCTCAAGGCCACTCACCGCCGGCCCCCAGTGCTGCCCCGCCTCCCGCTCGATGCCCTGCGCCTCGAGGCTCCGGTGATCCACCCGCGCCGCGTGCCCGGCCCGCTCGAGCGCTTGGTTCTGCACCTCGGCCCACCTCGCCCGCAGCGCCTCCACCGCCTTGGGCCCCCCCTTGCCGGTGAACCAGTCCGTCTTGGCGTGCCCGCCGAGCTCGGGGTGCTTGCCATTGGCACGCTTGAAATACTGCTCCGGCCCCCGCTCGATGCCATCGCGGATGCGCTCGCAGAACATGATGTGCACGTGCGGGTTGTGCCCGTGCGGCTCGTGGATCGCCCAGGCGTAGGCATGACGCTCGCCCAACTGCTCGGCGACGAACGCGCGCACCAGCGCGCCGCGCTCCCCATCGGAGAGCTCGACCGGCAGGGCGAGCTCGAACTCACGGTACGCATTGCCATTGGCGCGCTCGTACTGATCCGCCGCCGCAAAGAACCGCGCCGCCGACCCGCTCGCCCACGCAGGCAGATTGCCGCGCTCACTCTCCCCGATCTCCCCGTACCGCTCGGCCTTGAAACGCCCGCCGCGCTCGATGTACTGCGCATGCTCGGCGCCGGCGCCCTTGGGTCCCGGCCGCACGTGAGCGTGGTAGCTCGCCATCGCGCGCTACCGGGCTCGGAGCAGATCGCCACAAGCGATCGGCGATCTTGATGGAGTGCGCAGCGCGCGGCGCCAAGCCGCGAGCGCAGTACGACCGATCCGCTCTTGATTCTTGCCATGGTGCCGGTGGCGCAGCCACTGGCCGCACGTGTGTTTCCCGGCTTTGCTGCGGCGCTCGGCAAAAGTGACCCGGGTCTGCTTGGCTAGATGAGCCCGCCTCGGTTACAGGATTCAGCGCACGATCTTCCGCGCAAGTCGGATCGTG
>JBAUOO010000113.1:0-9626 GCA_049579785.1 Steroidobacteraceae bacterium | reverse complement strand
GTCTGTACCTTCGATGAGCGGCTCAAGGAAGAGCAAAGGGTGTACTGGAGCGCCAGCGATCTGTTCCAGGGCGATGCGGCAGACTCGCTTCGGGCGGAGCTCAGTGCGCTCGCTGACGAGCCGCTGCTCGACAGGATCGAGGCAAGCCTCGGTCAGGCGTTCGAATATCGCATGGTGGCCGACGTCCCGGTGGGTCTTTTCCTGAGCGGGGGCATCGATTCTTCCTTGGTCGCCATGCTTCTGGCGCGCCGCTGCGGCACTCGGCTGAAGACCTTCACGATCGGCTTCGGCGAATCGGAGTTCGACGAGACGGCGTATGCGCGGCAGGTGGCTCAGGCGCTCGGGGCGGATCACCTCGAGTTTCCGGTATCAGCTCAGGCCGCGATCGAGCTTTGCGCCGAGATTCCCGAGATCGCCGACGAGCCGATCGGGGACGGCTCGCTGGTTCCCACGCTCATGGTTTCAAGGCTCGCCCGCGAATACGTCAAAGTCGCCCTGTCAGCCGACGGCGCGGACGAGCTTTTCGGAGGCTACGCGCGCTATGCCCACTGCGGCGCGTTCGTCACTCGCGCGAGGTTCCTGCGCGGACTGTATTACCTGTCGGCGGAGGTCCTCGACCGGCTGCCTGCAGGGCTCATCTCCCGTGCCTATGCGATGGCGCGCGGCGGCCGACCGCGCTTCGCCGCCATCGACGACAAGCTGCGTAAATTCGTGCGCATGTCGCGCGCGCGCGGCGCTTTCGATGCCTACGATGCCGCGGTCTCGGAATGGCCGGCCGCGGCGAGCCTCAGGCTCGTGCGCGAGTCACCGGTCGGCTCCGCAGGCGCGCGTGAAGCGTTTGATGCCATCACCGGAACGGGCGTGCACGATCAATTCATGCACTACGATATGGCTCGTTATCTACCTGGCGACTTGCTGGTGAAAGTCGACCGCGCCTCGATGCACGTTTCTCTCGAGGCACGGGAGCCGTTTCTGGATCACGAGGCGGCGCGTCTCGCCGCCGCGCTACCCTTGCGCTGGAAGATCCGCGACGGCCAGAACAAGTACGTGCTCCGTAGACTGCTTGCGCGGCACCTCCCACCACAGCTCTTCGACCGTCCGAAGCAGGGGTTCTCGGCTCCCTTGGGTGAGTGGCTGCGCGGGCCGCTGCGGCCGCTGTTCATCGAAGAGCTCGCGCCGGAGCGTGTGCGCGCCGCCGGTCTGCTCGATCCGCGTGCTGCGGCCGAGGCGGTCGCGACGTTTCTTGAGCCGGGATCGTCACGCATCTCGCCCGCGGCAGCCTGGATTCTGCTTCAGCTGCAGCAATGGGCAGGGCGATGGCTTCGTCCGCAGCCGCAGCGCGCCTTCGCACGGGCGCTCGCCCTATGACCATGCTGGCGATCGTGGTCTTCTGGTCATTCGCCGCCATCCTCGCGTACGTGTATTTCCTCTATCCGCCGCTGGTACGGGCTCTGGCCGCCCTTCTTGGTCGCCCGGTAAAGCGCGCCAGCGGGCTGCATCCCACGGTCACCGTTCTCATTACCGCGTACAACGAAGAGAAGAGCATCGCCGCCAAAATAGCCAATGTGCTGGCGCTTGATTATCCGCAGCAACTGCTCGAGGTCATCGTGGCTTCGGACGCCTCGAGCGATCGGACCGATGAGATCGTGCGAGATTACGGCTCCTCTCGCGTGCGGCTGCTGCGCATCGAGGGGCGCCTCGGCAAAACCGCCTGTCAGAACGCCGCGGTGCTCGAGGCCCCGGGGGAGATCGTCGTCTTCACCGATGCGACCACTCACGTGAAGCCCGAAGCCCTCACCGCCCTGATCGAGAACTTCGCCGACCCGCACGTCGGCTGCGTAGCGGGGCTCCTCATCTATCAGGGCAAGGGCGAGACTCTCACGGCCGCGGGCGGGGTCTCGTATTGGGGCTACGAGGTGGCGCTGCGCCGCGCCGAGAGCCGCCTCGGCACGCTGATCGGGGTGAGCGGGTGCCTGTACGCAGTCCGCCGCAGCGCTTATCGGCCGATCGCCCGCGGTCTCATCAGTGACTTCGTGATCGCCATGCGCATGCGCGAGCAGGGGCTTCGGACCGTGCTCGAGCCGCGGGCGATCTGTTTCGAGGAGACACTCGATCGCTCCGGCGAGGAACTGTCGATGCGGGTGCGCGTGGCACTGCGCAGCATCACCGCCTTGCTGAGCGAGAGCCGCTTTCTAAATCCTTTGGCCGATCCGCTCTACGCCTGGCAGCTCTGGTCGCACAAGCTTCTACGCTACGCCTCCCCTTACTGCCTGCTCGCGACGCTGGCAGCCTCCCTCGTCCTCGCCGCAAGCCCGCTTTACCGTCTTGCGCTTCTGGCGCAGCTCGCGGCGCTCGCGACCGGCATCGCCGGGTTCCTCGCGCATCTCAGCGCCCGGCAGCTCGGCGTATTGAGCAAGCCCTACTACTTTCTGCTCACCAATGTGGCTTCCGCGATCGCCATGGCGCGCTTCCTGAGAGGGGAGCGGCTGGTCATCTGGAATCCGTTGCGCTAGCGGGGCCGATTATGGTGAATGCGAATGCGTGAGGTGTCTCACAAATTCCCGGGCACTGCGTTCTTGCCGGACCGGGAACTTCGTGCGAGAGTCCGCACACTTCTTAGAAAAAGGCACACCTGCGCGAGTGCCGGCCGAATGACAATTACTACAAAAGAACGCATCAAAACCGTGCTCGGGAGCGTGAGCGGCAGCACCGGGATCTATGGCCGCGCGTTCCGCTCCAAGCTGCTCATCGTAGCTTTCCACCGCGTCAACGACGCCATGCCGGAAGATGGCCTGACGTGTAGCTCGGCGAAGTTCGAGCGCTTCTGCCAATTCTTTCTCGAGCACTTTCGCGTCGTGCCGCTGTCGGAGCAGATAACCGGTTGTCGTGAAAGTCAGGACATGGGTGGTACGCTCTCGATCACCTTCGATGATGGATACCGCGATAACTTCGAGGTCGCCGCTCCGATTCTGCGCCGGCACAAGCTCCCCGCCACGTTCTTCCTGGCGACCGACTTCATCGCGAGCGATCGGGCGGCGCCCTGGGACCACGTCCTTGTCCGGCGACCCGAATGGATGGATTGGGACCAGGTGCGCCGGCTTCATCAGGAGGGGCATGCCATTGGCGCGCATACCATGAGCCATATCGACCTGGGCAAGGAGAGTCCCGAGACGGTGCGGGCGGAGCTCGCGGGCTGCCGTAGCAGACTGGAACGCGAGCTCAGTGCGCCCGTATCGCTCTTTGCGTATCCGTTCGGAGGGCGACACAATATCTCGCCGGCCTCGCTGCGGCTCGTGCAGGAGGCCGGGTTCGAATGCTCTCTCGGCTGTTATGGCGGGGTGAATCCTGCGGTGGCAGACCCTTTCCAGTTGACTCGGATCGGCATCGGTGGATGGTTTTCCACACCTCATCAATTCGGGTTCGAGCTGATGGCAGGCCGGGGGTGATGACCTTCGATCCGTTTCAGGTCGGTTGAGTGTGCGGCGATGCGCATTCGCATGCTGGGACAACACGTTCACGCATCGATCGCGGTGCTCTCCCTGGTTGAGGCGGCAGTCTTCTTCGCCGCCATCTACGCTGCGACACTCGCACGCTTCGACATTGATCTGGATGCGCTCTCAGTCTTCCGGGCGCGCTCCGGCGCGCTCTGGCCACGCGCGCTGCTCTTCAGTGCCGTAATGGTGATGTCACTTCTTGCCTTCGGTCTTTATAGCTCGCGCCAGCGTGCGCGACTTACCGGTATGGTGCTGCGGGTTGCGCTGGCGCTCATGACCGGCGCCGTCATCACGGGGACTGTCTTTTATCTGTTCCCGGCACTGTGGATCGGCCGCGACGTCGTGATGCTTGCGGCCATCGGCGGGCTCTGCGGGGTCACGCTCTCGCGTGTCGTCTTCACACATCTCATCGATGAGAACGTGTTCAAGCGGCGCGTGCTCGTCTACGGCGCCGGCGACTCGGCAGCATCCATCGAGGGGTTGCGCCGGCGCGCGGACCGGCGGGGGTTCGTCCTCCTCGGGTTCGTCCCGACGCATCCGAGTGAGCGCTCGGTGATTTCCGACCGGATCGTGCATTTCGGCTCGAGCCTGGTCGAACTGTGTCAGCAGCTCAATGTGGTCGAAGTCGTGGTCGCCATGGACGACCGGCGAGCCGGGTTTCCCATTGCGGAGCTGCTGGCATGCAGGCTCGCCGGGATCGAGGTCACCGAGCTCCCCACCTTTCTCGAGCGCGAAACCGGACGCGTACGCCTCGATGTGCTGAATCCGAGCTGGCTGATCTTCGGTCCGGGATTCCGGCGCGATCTGTTGCGCCGCATCACCTCGAGGACACTGGACCTCGCCGCGAGCCTCAGCGTGCTCGCGCTCACCTTCCCGTTTATTCTGCTCGCGGCTCTCGCCATCAAACTCGAGGATGGCTGGCGAGCGCCGGTCCTCTATCGGCAGAAGCGGGTGGGCCTCGGAGGCAGACCGTTCGATGTGCTCAAGTTCCGCAGCATGCGCACCGATGCCGAGCGAGACGGCCGACCCCAGTGGGCGCAGAAACTGGATCCGCGCATCACCCGTGTCGGCTCGCTCATTCGCCTCAGCAGAATCGACGAGCTTCCGCAGTTGTTCAACGTGTTGCGGGGTGAGATGAGCCTCGTCGGGCCCCGCCCTGAGAGACCGGAGTTTGTCGCGGAGCTTGCGGAGCGTATCCCGTACTACATCGAGAGGCACTGCGTGAAGCCCGGCATCACGGGCTGGGCGCAGCTTTGCTATCCGTACGGCTCGTCCGAGCAGGACGCGCTCGAGAAACTGCAGTATGACCTCTACTACCTGAAGAATGCCGGTTTGCTTTTTGACCTGGCGATTCTTCTTCAGACGGTGGAGGTGGTTTTGCTGGGGAAGGGGGCGCGGTGACGGGGAGGCGCTGAGCTCGCATTGGCCTCAGGCCGCTCGGCGTCGAGGCAGCCTGCTCGCGAGTTGCGGCGCGGCATGTTTCGCGCCGTACATGAAGCGCATGATGGGCCCGAATACGGGCGAGCTTGCGGCGCCCACCACGAAGAGATTCGGCACCGAGCTTTCGAATCCCCCGCTCAGAGCGGGAATGCCGTGAGCTTCGGTCCGCAGGCTCGCGAGGAGCTCTGGGTCGAGATACCCGAGCCGGTTGATATCGACGCGAAAACCGGTCGCTGAGATGAGGTGATCCGTCGCAATCTCATCGGTTCCCTCAGCACCTGCGACCCGGATGAGTACCTTACCGTCGTCAATGGATACCGCTTCGAGGCGTGATCCGAGCCAGACCTCGATGCGACCTTCGACCCGCTCGCGCAGCCACCACGCGCCGCTTGCGCCATAGGCTCCCGCGACAAACCGATGACGCTTGGCCGGCTGGAACACCCGACGAAAGATACCGGGCAGCTCCGAAATGGCGAGCGACCTCCAGCCGCTGGCGATACCCGCATCCGGCGTGCGGATGCGCTTAAGAAGCGGACGGGGCATCGAGGGCGCGTTCCATTCGATCTGAGTGCGGCGCACGATCACGCGCACGTGTGCGCCGCCTTCATGCAGCAACGCGGCCGTTTCGAGTGCCGACTGCCCGGCGCCAATCACGGTGACATCGCATCCCGCATACTCATCGATGGGGCCCATCCGTGCGCTATGGGTCACGAGCGGCTCCGGCAGATGAGCGAGCTCAATCGGCATGCGACGGAAGGGCATATGTCCGGTGGCGAGAACGACCCGCCGACTCGACACCTGGCGACCGTCCGCGAGATTCAACGCGAATCCGCCGTTGACGCACTGGAGCTTCACGACTTTGACGTCCTCGGACTCAATGCGCATGTTCTGGCGAAACCAGTCCGCGTACTCGAGAAAGAGCTTGAGACTCAGCGGGCGTCCGACCGCCTGGAACGGCATCTTCCGGGTGGCGAAATAGCGCTTGAGCGTGAAGCGGCCCGCCGGGTCCCAAAGATTGGAGGCGAAAGGCTCGGACTTGAGCATCATTCCTTCGGGCATGAAGCAGCGCCAACTCTCGAGCGGCGTGCCGAACATCTGAAACGGCACTTTTCTCGCTCGCAGGTGCGCGGCAATGGAGAGCCCGTAAGGCCCCGCGCCGATGATGGCGGTATCCAGATCCATACTGTCAGCCTTTCGAGCGCGCCCGAGTGTCGGGCTCATGATCCGGCCGGCGCGCCGCCAGACCCGCAGCGTCAGACGCTCGTACCCGTAGTGATACAGGGCGGGGAGCGGATCGCGCCAGCGGAAATAACCATCGATGACTTTGGCGCGCGCGCCCGCGCCGCTGCCGGACAAGCGGGTCTCGATCGATTCGCGCCACACGATCGGGCTCGATTCGCCCTGCGGGCCGACAGGGATCGCCTCACCCAGCGCGGCTCGATACGCCAGTAGGGGGAGGTTGATGCCGCAGAGCGTCGCGATTTCTTCCTGCCAGTCGGTTCGTCCCACGGTCGGCTCGATGATGAGGTATCGCCCGGTGCGACGGTCGCGCTTGAATTCGAGGCCCCCGAGCCCGCGGTAGCCGAAGTGCTCGACGAAGCGCGAGGTCTCGCGGCCGAGGGCTTCGGCCACTTCCGGGGCTGCGATGCAGGCGGCCGTGGAGCCGATGCGCGGGGGGCTGCAGACGATCTTGCGACCGGTGAAAATCCCGATGAGCCGGCCGTTGGCGGCACAGGTGAAGAGGGTGAAGTAGATGTCCGTGTCATCCCCTTCGATCCACTCTTGCACGATGAGCGGCGGCGCGCGGGTGAGGAGCCGCCCGGCCGCCGCACGGGCTTTCTCGATCGAATCCGCGAGCGCAATCCGATCGACCTCACCCCAGAGCACCCGCCGCTGGTCCGCCGGCTTGAGAACGAACGGCGGCGTAAGGGCCGCGATTCGCTCGAAGTCGTCCTCGCAGCGTAAGACGGTACCGCGGGGCACCGGGAATCCAGAGCGTTCGGCGAGCTCATGGAATTGCGCCTTGTCCGCCAGAGTGCGGACGGTCTCGGCGCTCGGCAGCTCGATGCGATAGGCGAAGCTCAGCCGCTCGCGGCACGCTGCGACTGTCGCCACGCTGTCGTCCCGCGTGAGCAGCAGCACGGGCCGACACTCGAGATCCGCGGCCAGGGACAGCAGGCACGTGAGCAGCGCCTCGCCATGGAAGCCCGGTGTGCGAATGAAACGGCAGTGACGCGACCACACCGCCGGGCATTCTCGCGTCCTCTCGAGGAGGAAGACGGGTACGCCGGCGCGTGCGAGGCTGCGGACCACGCCGAGCGCGTTGAGGCTGCCGCCGACGATGACGGCAGGCACATGAGCACGCACTGACTCCAGACCGTTCACCGGCCTTTGGCTCCTAAGTCGGCTCTTATACCCGCGTTAGCTTTCGCGGTAGATGAGCAGCATGGAGGCGTTCTTGGAGGCGATGCGCGCGTTGGAGACCATGAGTGAGGCCGAGAGCACGTCGCGGTAGTGCCGTCCCACGCTAAAGGGTGTGTCGTTCTTGTAACCCAGAATTCCGCATACCTGCAGTGCGCAGTGCACAATCCGCGGAGCGGCTTCGGAAGCGCCGATCTTCAAGTGATTCAATTTCAGCGACCAGCCGATGGAGTTGAGTTGCTTGCGCCCCTGCACACCGCGGGTCTCGAGCTCATCGAGGTCGGCGGCGATGGCAAGCCAGTTGTGCCGCATCGCCTGCAGCTCGGCGGCGACCTGCGCAAGGGGCAGCGCATTCGGGGGTACGGCGCCGGGATTGCGCCGCGCGCTGCCGCGGACGAGCTCGGCGGCGCGCGCCACGGCATCCGCCGCGATCCCCCACCAGAGGCTCGACCAGAGGACGTGCGAGTAGGGCACCATGGTCTGCGCGGCGATGTCGGCGAAGGGCTGAGGGATGATCTGCTCCTCGGGCCCCTGCGCCTCGAGACGAAAGCCCGGGCTGCAGGTGCCCCGCATGCCCATCGCGTCCCAGGTGCCCGTCTGGGTGAGCCGACGGTCCTCACGGTTCACCAGCACCAGCGCCTGGTCGGTTCCTGCCGCATCGGCGGCGCGGCGTGCCGTGACGAGAATGCCGTCTGCCTGCGCGCAATACGAGCCGGTCGTGGCGTCCTTCTCGAGCGTAAAGCGCCCCTCTTTGCGCTGCAGGGCACAGAGGCTGGTGCGCATCTCCCCGAAGGTGCCGTTCTCCGAGGTCATGGAGCCGAGCAGATACTGACGCTCGGCGAGCTCGCGTAGATAGCTGCGCAAGGGCTCGGCATCGCCGGCGTGGCGCACGAGGCAGGCGACCTGCACGTAATGCATGGCGAGCACCATCGCGCTCGAGCCGCATGCCCGGGCCAGAGTCGAGCAGAGCTCGGCGAGCTCGAGGACACCGCAGCCGCCGCCGCCCAGATCCTTGGGGATCGGCGCGGCAAGGAGAGCGGCCTCCTTGAGCGCATCGAGCGTTTCCTGCGGAAAGCGGGAGCGCGCGTCGACGTCAGCCGCGTGGGGAGCCGCGACCTCGCGCGCGATGCGCTCGAGCCGGGCGAGCCGCTGCTGAAATTCGGCCGATTGGGATGTCAAGCGCACCGGCGACGTTACTCGAGGAAGGTTGGAGTCGGCAACGGCGGGGCACCCGGATCGGTCTCGCGGATAATGGTCCGCAACGCGCGCTTGAGCATGCGCGCTTCCGAGGGGCCGAGATTGCGCTCCGCGTGATCTTCTGCCGCCTTGGCCGCCGCGACCAGCTCGATGACGGCGCGCCGGCCGTTTTCGGTCAGCGTCACCCTTGCGTGCGGATCGTAGCTGCCGTGCAGGTCCGCAAAGCCGACCGCCGTGAGGCTCGCGAGAAGCTCGTAGGTGACGCGATGGCCCGTGTACCAGAGCAGGCGATCGAGCTCGGCCACCGTGCGGTCGTCGGAGACACCGAGGATGCTGATGACGAACCACTGCGCCTCGCTGAGGCCATGCTGCTCGAGATCGCGCCGCAAGGAGAGAAAGAGTTGGAAGCGCGCGCGGCTGAGGAGGTAGATGAGAAAATCCTGGCTGAAGCTGCTGTCGGGCTCGGCACTGTCCTGCGGCGGGGTCTGCGGCGCCGCTTCCTTCTGGATGGCGAGCGCGTAACGTCCCTCGTGAAAGACGAGCGGCGGCCGGTCGGAGTGATCGAACGCCTCCACCGCACCCACGAAGATCACGTGATCCCCGCCCTCGTGCCGGAAGGCCGTGCGGCAGTGGAACCTCGCCGAGCAACCCCGCAGCAGCGGGACCTGTGAGGCACCGCGCTCGACATCGAGACCGGCGAACTTCTCCGAGCCGCGTGTGGCAAACCGCTTCGACAGCTCTTCCTGGTCGGCTGCCAGCACGTGGACGGCGAAGTAGGGGGCCGCAAGAAATGCCGGCAGACTGCGGGCGCTCTTGGCGAGGCTCCAGAGGACCATCGGCGGATCGAGGGAGACGGAGTTGAAGCTGTTGGCTGTCAGGCCAATGTCCCGGCCTTCGCCGTCCCGGGCGGTCACGATGGTCACTCCGGTGGCGAATGCGCCGAGGGCGCCGCGAAACCGGCGAGCGTGATCCTCCCGATCATCGCTCATCCGGGCACCCCGGACGATTACCCGACCTTGTCCAGATCCAGCGAGCCGTCCGCCCCATCTTTCGGCGCTTTGACACGGGTTCGCC
>JBAUOO010000112.1:0-6470 GCA_049579785.1 Steroidobacteraceae bacterium | reverse complement strand
CGGCCGGCCAGCGGCGCTTCGCGGGCGAGGCTCGCTCCGGCGCTGACCGCCACCGCGATCAAGCGGAAGCCCCGCGCCGCGAGCTCATCCACGGCGCGCGCGGCATGCTCCGGAATCGCGGCGAGTTCGCACAGGGTGCGGAACGCGCCCTTCACGATCCTGACTTCGCGACCGTCAGGCGAGTGGGCGATCGCCTCCGCCGTCTTGCTCGCCGGATCGAACGGAATGAACCGCGAGAGAGTCAGGGACAGGATGTCCGCGGCGGCCGTGGCTCGCGGGACGCTCTTCGATGCCGCGGCACGAACTGCCCCGTCGACCGGATCCTGTCCTCCTTCGGAGCTCGCCAGCGCAGCGAGCGCGAGCACCCGCGCCTCGTCATATCCCGGCATGGGGCGCACCGCCGTGACCTGCAATGCATTCTGCGTGAGGGTACCGGTCTTGTCGGAGCAGAGGACATCCAGGGTCGCCGCCTCCTCCACGGCCGACAAACGCGTCGGCAGAACGCCCCGCGCCGCAAGTGAGCGGGCGCCGAGTGCGCTCGCGAGCGTGAAGGTTGCCGGGAGCGCCACCGGGATCGCTGCGAGAATCGCGGTCAGAGTGAGTGGGATCAGCTCGTGCGTCGGCAGCCCCAGGGCCGCCGCGTAGGCCACCTGCGCCAGCACGGTCGCGCCGTTGAACACGGCGAGGTTGCGCACGACCCGCAGCACCGCCGCTTGCTGCGAGCTCGTGCCGTGCGCGGTGCGTACGAGCTCGGCGGTGCGCCCGAATCGCGTGCGCGGGCCGGTCGCCGTGACCTCCGCCACCGCCTCGCCGCGGCGAATGAGCGCGCCGGCATAAGCCGTGCGGCCCGCTTCCCCTTCCACGGGCAAGGACTCCCCCGTCAGCATCGACTGGTCGAGCAGCACCTCGCCTTCGAGCAGACGGGCATCAGCGGGCACGATGCCGCCTAAGGACAGCTTGATCAGATCCCCGGGGACCAGCTGCTCGGCGGGGAGCAGGCTCCAGACGCCGTCGCGGCGAACGGACGCGCTCAGCGCGAGACGGGACTTGAGCGCCTGCAGGGTGCTTTGTGCCCGGCCCTCCTGAACGTAGCCGAGGGCCGCATTGAAGAGCACGAGCACCGCAATGACCGCCGCCTCGACACGCTCTCCGAGGGTGAGCTGCAGGACGATCGCCGCCTCCAGCATCCACGGCACCGGCGCCCAGAACTTCTCGAGCAGCCGGCGCCACGGCCGGACTTTCTCCTCCGGGGTCGCGTTCGGTCCGAAATCATGCAGCCGCCTGCGAGCCTCGTGGCTCGTGAGACCAGTCGAGGGTGCGCCCATCAGTCCAGCCCGAACCGCCGGTGAAACCAGACCTTCATGATATGCGTGAGAGCGAGATAGGCGAGCACCATGAGCGCGAGAATCGGCCAGAAGAGCGGCGGCAGCGGTACGAAGCCGAGCGCGCCGGCGAAAGGCGAGTACGGCAGCGACGCCCCCACGGCGCAGACCCCGAGGCTCGTCAGCATGAGCGGCGCGCTGGCGCGACTCTCGAGGAACGCCACCCGGCTGGTGCGGATGACGTGGATGATGAGTGTCTGGGAGATGATCGACTCGACGAACCAACCGGTCTGGAAGAGCGCCGCCTGAGCCGGCGTTTTCGCGCCGAAGAGGAAGTACATCGTGCCGTAGGTCGCGTAATCGAACAGCGAGCTGATCGGCCCGATCGCCACCATGAATCGGCCGATGTTGCCGATCTCCCAGCGGCGCGGCCGCGCGAGATACTCCTCGTCCACGGCGTCGGTCGGTATGGCGGTCTGCGAAAAATCATAGAGCAGGTTGTTCGTCAGCACCTGCACCGGAGCCATGGGCAGGAAAGGCAGCAAGGCGCTCGCGCCGATGACGCTGAACATGTTGCCGAAGTTCGAGCTCGCGCCCATGCGGATGTACTTGACCACATTGCCGAAGACCTTGCGTCCTTCCATCACGCCCTCGTCGAGAACGAGCAGGCTCTTCTCGAGCAGGATGAGGTCGGCGGACTCCTTCGCAATGTCCACCGCGGTATCGACGGAGATACCGACATCGGCGCTCTTCAGGGCGGCGCCATCGTTGATACCGTCACCGAGAAAACCGACCACGTGACCGCTGCTCTGCAGGCCCGCGATCACCGCGGCCTTCTGCGTGGGTGAGACTCTCGCAAACACCTGCGCCCGCTCGATGAGCGCCGCGAACTCGACATCGGTCAGTCCCTCGAGCTCGGCGCCGCTCACGATGCGGTCCGCGCTCAAGCCCACTTCGCGGCAGATCTTGCGCGTGACCGCCTCGTTGTCGCCGGTCAGTACCTTCACCGACACGCCGTGCTTGGCGAGGGCGGCGATCGCCCGGGCGGCGCTCTCCTTGGGCGGATCGAGAAAGGCGATGTACCCAACGAGCAAGAGATCCGACTCGTCACTCAGCTTGCACACACTCTGGCTCGCGGGCAGCTCCTTCATCGCGACCGCGATCACGCGAAAGCCGTCCGCGTTGAGCTCATCCACACTCCGGCGCAGTGCGGCGAGGTGCGAGTCATCCAGCGCAAACGTCTCACCGCCCGCGCGGCCGTGGGAGGAAACCGCGAATACCTCTTCGACGGCGCCCTTGCAGATGAGGAGCCGCCGGCCTCCTCCCTCGACGGCAACCGACATCCGGCGCCGCTCGAAGTCGAACGGGACCTCGTCGAACTTGCGGTACGCGCGCGCCACGGTCTCGAGCGATCGCGCCTGCTCGTGCCGGAGCACCGCCACATCGAGCAGGTTCTTGAGCCCCGACTGGTAGTAGCTGTTGAGGTACGCGTATTCGAGCACTTCGCGGCTGTCACCGCCCCCCAGGTCGAGTGCCTTCTGCAGGATGACCCGGTCCTGTGTGAGTGTGCCGGTCTTGTCGGTGCAGAGGACATCCATGGCGCCGAAGTTCTGGATGGCGCTCAGGCGTTTGACCACGACTTTGCGCCGCGACATTGCGATCGCACCCTTGGCGAGGTTCATGGTCACGATCATGGGCAACATCTCGGGCGTGAGTCCCACGGCCACCGCCATGGCGAAGAGGAGCGCCTGCACCCAGTCGCCCTTCGTGAGCCCGTTGATGAGAAAGACGAGCGGCGCCATCACGAAAATGAAACGGATCATCAGCCACGCGAAGCGGTTGACTCCCCCGTCGAAGCTGGTCGGCACCCGCTCGCCGGCGATGGTCTCGGCGAGGCCGCCGAAATAGGCGCGCCGCCCGGTCAGGGCGATCACGCCGGTCGCGCTGCCGCTCACCACCGTGGTACCCATGAAGCAGATGTTGCTCATTGCGCCGATGCCGGTCGCGGCGCCCTCGCCTGCGGGCGTCGCGTACTTTTCCACCGGCAAGGACTCGCCGGTGAGGCTCGCCTGATTGACGAAGAGGTCCTTGGCGGCAATCAGCCGCAGGTCCGCCGGGACCATGTCTCCGGCCGAGAGGTGGACGATGTCGCCCGGCACGAGCTCCTCGATCGGGATCTCGACGGTCTGCGCCGGGCCGGCCGTGCCCTCGACAGCCGCGCGGATGACCGTCGAGGTGGTATGGACCATCGCCCGCAGCCGCTCCGCCGCCCGACTCGAGCGGCGTTCCTGGATGGTCGCCAGAGTCAGGCTCAGCACCACCATCACGAAGATGATGAGGGCCGCTCGCCTGTCGCCCATTCCCATGGACATCGCGGCCAACACCAGCAGCAACAGGTTGAGCGGATTGGCGAGCCGCTTGAGCACCTGCAGCGCGAGCGGCTCGCGCCGCTCGTGCGCGATCCGGTTCTCACCCCATTGCTCCCGACGTCGCGCAACTTCCGGCGCGGACAGGCCGAGGTCCGAGACTTCAAGCTGTCGCAGCGCCGCCGGCACCTCGAGCGCCGCAAGCTTCGTGAGCAGCTCCGGTATCTCGGCTCCACGGGTGTGCGCGCGCCCGTTTCTCCGCGGCGTACGGGCTGCGGCGCCTTCGGTAGCGGAGGCCGGATCGAGCGCGGCGCCCTTCAATCAGGCTCGATCCGCCGCTGCCAGTCGACGATTTCCGCCAAGCCAACGAGCTTGCGCACGATGTTCGTGAGCAGATCGTCCGTCGATATCAGACCCACGAGCGTGCCGTCCAGCGCGACGACCGGGGCGCGACGGACGCCGCGGGCGCGCAGATTCGCGATCGCGCCGTCCACCGATTCCTCCTCGCCGATTACGAGCGGATTGCGGGTCATGACTTCACCCGCCGACAGCCGCGAGAGGTCGGCGGTGCGCTCGAGCTGGGCGCGAACGATGTCGCGATCCGTGATCATACCGATGACTCGGGGCCCGCCCCGAGCGCCGTCCGTGACGATGACGGCGCCGATGTGCTCGTCCCGCATCAGACGCGCGACATCCGATATCGGCGCGCCGGTCGAGACGGTGATCGGATGCCGGCTGCAGAGGGTTTCGACTAACATTTCGACCTCACCTTCTCCGGTACTCATCGTCCGTAGGGACGTGGCGCGATGAAGCCACGGGGAAGCGGCGGCTGCCATCCGTAACTCTCCGGATGCGCTCGGACCGTGAGGCGCCTATGTTGCGTTGAGGCGAGCCCGGCTCGCGCACGCGGAGAGATCGCCATCATGCGAGTTCAAGACCTCTACAGTCCGGCTGCAAAAGTCACGGGGCCCGATCAGGCTCTTTCGGAGGCGGCGCGCACCATGCTGGCGGGCCACGTGGGGTCGCTCATCGTCGTCGATGGGGGCGGTAAGGGCGGCAGACCCATCGGCATCCTGACCGACCGTGACATCGTGCGCGGACAGCTGCGGCTCGGCGCCGATCTCTTCTGCCTCGCGGTCGGTGATGTCATGACCGCCGATCCGCTTACTATCCCGGCGACCACGGGTCTGACGGAGGCCATCGTGGCCATGCGTGCCCGGGTGGTGCGCCGCGCGCCGGTCGTCGACGGATTCGGCAATCTTCTGGGAATCATCACGCTGGATGATCTTCTGCCCGCGGTCGCGCGCGAGCTCGAGGAGCTGGCGGTCCTGATCGGCTCTCAGGCGCGTCACGAGCGCGCGCTTATCGGTTAGCGAGGAGTACTCAGTATGCAACCGCACCTTCGATTCATCCGTCTCTTCGAGCAGATCACCGCGGCAGATGTGGCGCTGGTGGGCGGCAAGACCGCCTCGCTCGGGGAGATGTATCGCGCGCTTAGGCCCCGAGGGGTTTCGGTGCCCAACGGGTTCGCGATCACCGCCGAAGCCTACCGGCACGTCCTGACGCGGGCGCATGCCTGGGAGGAGCTGCATGCGGCGCTCGATGGCCTGAGAGTCGATGACGTCGAGGATCTGGCGAGACGGGGCAGCCGGGCGCGCGAGATCGTCTACTCGGCGGAGCTACCCGAGGAGCTCAAAGAGGAAATCCTCGGCGCCTATCGCGCTTTGCGGCGCGAGTACGGTCCGGACATGAGCGTTGCGGTGCGCAGCTCCGCGACCGCCGAGGATCTGCCGACGGCAAGCTTCGCCGGGCAGCAGGACTCCTATCTCAACGTGTGCGGGGAGGATGCGCTGCTCGACGCCTGCCGCCGCTGCTTCGCGAGCCTGTTCACCGATCGCGCCATCCATTATCGCGTCGACGTTGGATTCGATCATTTCAAGGTGGCGCTGTCGATTGCCGTGATGAAGATGGTCCGCGCCGACCTCGCCTCGAGCGGTGTGATATTCACCCTGGACACCGAGAGCGGTTTTCGCGACGTCGTGCTCATCACCGGCAGCTACGGTCTCGGCGAGAACGTCGTGCAGGGCGCGGTCGAGCCGGACGAGCTCTTGGTGTTCAAGCCGACGCTCCTGGCCGGGCACCGGGCGATCCTGCGTCGCTCGCTCGGCAGCAAGAAGCTCAAGATGATCTATGCCCCGCAGGGTACGCGCGAAGCGACATGCAACATCCCAACCCCCCAGGCCGATCGCGACCGCTTCTGCCTGAGCGATGAGGAGGCATTGAGCCTCGCCGACCAGGCGATCGAGATCGAGCGCCACTATAGCGCCCGCTCGGGAGCGCCCCAGCCGATGGACATCGAATGGGCCAAGGACGGGCTCGACCAGCGCCTCTACATCGTGCAGGCGCGGCCCGTGACGGGCCTTGCACAAAAGCGGGGCGTGGCACTCGAGGAGTACGTACTCGGCGAAAAAGGCCGGGTGCTCGCCAGCGGCCGCGCGGTCGGCGAGCGGATCGCGAGCGGCCCGGTGCGCCTCATCTCGAGCAGTGCGCAGGCCGGCGAGTTCCAAAGCGGCGAGGTGCTGGTGACGGACAGCACCACCCCTGATTGGGAGCCGATCATGCGTCGCGCGGCGGCGATCGTCACCAACCGGGGGGGGCGCACCTGTCACGCGGCGATCGTCGCCCGCGAGTTCGGCATTCCCGCGGTGGTGGGTACCGAGAACGCGACCCAGCGACTCTCGAGCGGACAGCCGGTGACGGTCTCGTGCGCGGAGGGTGATGT